>JBMTVN010000075.1:0-14703 GCA_049451415.1 Limisphaerales bacterium
GCGCGATGGTGCCGCGGCGAAAACGGGGGTCCAGCGCATCTACGGTGGTTTGTCCGTTCAGTCGGACCATGATGTGTTCGCCGCTGGCCACAATATCGAAGGCGTTCCACTCGTTGATGGTTTGTACTGGCGACTGGTTTTGGGCGACCTCATTGATGCTTCCGGTGGGCCAGCGTGGATGGTCATCGCGGATATTGACCTCCATCGAATTGCCGGCGGTGATTTCGCCTTCGGGAACGCAGCGGAGGAACACACCGCTATTGGCCGCGGCATCGACGAGGAATTCGACGTGGAGTTCGAAGTCGGCGAACTCGGTGGTGGTGCTGAGTTTCCCTGCTGCGGTGCCTGAGGGTGAGACCAGGCAACCCTCCTCGACCGACCAGGTCGAGCCTTCGCGGGCCTCCCAGCCAAAGAGCGTTTCACCGTCGAACAGCTGGATCCAGCCGGCTTGGAGTTCGTCAGGGCTGAGTGCGTGGGTATCCAGGGAGGCTGTGCAGAGACATGCGGTCAGGAGGGGCATCCACCGATTCTTAGCTGACGGGGTCATGATTTCGGAGGATCTGACAATCTCTGGATGAGCGACAATACAAAAAACGCATCTGCCATGGGCTTCCCGGGTGAATAAAGGCCCGTGCAGTTGATCCTGCCCCCAAGGTCTTGACAAAGGGCGGGCATTATAGAGAATTCCGCCTCTTCCGAGAGGTGCCTCGGTAGCTCAATTGGTAGAGCAGTTGACTCTTAATCAATTGGTTGTAGGTTCGAGTCCTATCCGAGGTACCAATTTCCCCCCAACAAGTTACAAAAGATCTCTCGTCCTATCCCCTGCCGCGTCTGCGCCACTTTGGCGCCACTTTTTCTCAGGGCTGGATCCGGATTTGGGTCAATTCCAAGGCAAGCGCTGCAAGATTCCCGGTGGTTTGTGTAGCGGCACATGCGGGCCGCTTAACCAAGCAACTCCCGTCCGAAAGGAACTGCTGCTGGGTACTCACGCCGAACCACGCACATAGACCGACACTGAAGGCGGCGAGCTCACGCCGATGTGATTGATTTAAGGTATTTAAAACGCGGGGCTACACGCTGAGCAGTATCAGCCCTCCCCATGCGACAACCGCTGTCATCCATTCGGACGATTGCAGGTCGATTACACATGGCCCGATTTTTAAGGGAATCATGGAAACCATCATTGAACTACTCGAGAAATACGGCATCAGCGCAAGCTGGCAGGAACCCGGATACACCGATGTCCCTTTGCCTGGTGGGTTCTTTGCCTTCGGCACCCTAAACAGTGGCATCTGGAGTTGGGACCGCACCATGACCGGGAAGATAGTCGCCAGTGGTAGTAGCGATTTCCACATCGACACCCCTCCTGAGCAGGTCGCGGCCTGGATCAGGCAAGTGTTGACTGAGGCCGGTGTCGTGCGCGGCGCCTAGCGCTTTGGCGATGGGGCGCCGCTGCAAGCCTCCTCCCTCATTGCCAGCTAACCTCATTCACCAGCACGCAGCGGAAACCGACATCGCCGATCATCCCGGCAGGCAGGGTGAAATCTCGTACCGGGGGTCGCAATTCAGGGGACCTCCACGAACCCCCGCGCAAGACATGGCGTCGACCATCATCAGCAAAGTCTATACACCACTCCCATGCATTGCCGTTCATGTCGAAAAGTTGATTCTCAATCGGTGTGAAGGAGCCAACGGGAGCGGTGTAAACGAAGCCGTCGGACTTGCCGGAGGTGTTGCCCTCGGTCTTCCATGCCCCCTCGGAAATGGTGTTTGAGCGGTATGAAGAGCGGCTTTGTCGACCTCGGTAATTCATCTCCACCGATGCATTCCCCCGCTTTTCAGCAGTTTCACCCGTTTCATCCATGATGCCCACCGCAAAGCTCCACTCACGATCGGTCGGCAACCGGTAGACCTGGTTGGTGGTGATGAGGCCCAGGCTTCGCTCGCGGGCGGTGAGCCAGATGCAGAAGTCCTTGGCGTCGAGCCAGGAGACATTGACCACCGGATGGTTAGGTCCTTGTTCGAATTTGGGTTTTGGTGGGAAAACCATGCCCCAGTGCCCTTCCCGCACAAACACCTCGTAGTCGCGGATGCGTGTCTCCCAGATGCAGAAACGGGTGGATGTGCCTTCAACACTTACATACACCTGCCCAAGGCTGTTGGTCCATGAGGAGCTGGGCCCGGTCTGGTCGGCCTCGGCCTGAACCCACGACCTGGAAACTCCCAGCAAAGCCCAAGCCATCAATGCAACCGACACGGAACGAGAAAACAAAATCGCCATGTAAGCATATACGCACGGGACGCCGGGATTCTGCAAAGTGCATGGCAAGGCGGAGATGGTCTTTGGTCGGGTATCGTTCGGACGGGTGGTGGGGTGTGATTCTTCCCCCTGGCGTCCACAGTCATTCTGGAAGCATTGAACGACGAGCGCGGGGGCGGCGCTTCGTTCCGGGTCTGGCAGCGGAGGAGTGCCAGGGTGTTTCATGCGTGAGCATCGCCCGTGTTCGTCCCCCGGTGTCAAAACTGATGAGTCAACAGGGGAATCGTGCATGAGCCTTCATTTACCTTTTCTTCTGTTTTGCTTATGGCAGCGTCTCCTTCTGCCCGTTTTTTTGCATTATGAAGTCGATAGCATTATTGGGTCGGTCATTGTGTTTGGCCTGGTTGATTTGCGGATTTGTTGACGTTGAGTCCCAGGCTGAGGAGGTGGTGTTTACGGCTGACGAGCTGTTTGATGGGTCGAGGTTATTGGAGGTGGAGATTCGGCTGGACGAGGAGGACTGGGAAGAATTGTGCGGTCAGGGTGGTCGGGATTTCTTTGCTTTACTGGGTGGTGGTGGTGGGGCGAGTGATCGGTTCACCCAGTTTAAGGCGGACATCACGATTGACGGGAAGACCATTCGGGAGGTGGGGATTCGGAAGAAGGGGTTTTTGGGTTCACTGGATTCGGAGTGTCCTTCCTTGAAGGTGAAATTTGACGAGTATGTGGAGCAGGAGCCGGTGAAGGGGTTGGACCGGTTGACGTTGAACAACAACAAGCAGGATGTGTCTTTGGCGAGCCAGTATTTGACGTATGCTCTTTTCAACCGGGCGGGGGTTCCGGCCCCGAGGGTGAGCTTTGCTCGAGTGACGGTGAACGGGAAGTATCTGGGGGTGTATTCCAATGTGGAGTCGGTGCGTGAGCCGTTTTTGGCGGAGCATTTTGGGGATGGGACGGGTGAGTTTTACGAGGGGACCCTGGCGGATTTTTATCCCAAAGCCCTGGACGGGATGGAGGCGAAGAACAAGCGGACCGAGAAGGACCGTGCGCGGGCTGAGACCTTGGCGGGGCTATTGGAGTCTGAGGCGTCCTTTGACTTGGGGCAGGTTGAGAAAGTGGTCAATTTGCAGCAGTTCATGCGGTTTTGGGTGGTGGAGAGCCTGTTGGGCATTTGGGATGGGTATACGGCCAACCAGAATAATTATTTTGCCTATGCGAGCCCGACTGATGGCGGGCGTTTTCATTTCATGCCCTGGGGGGCGGACAGTTCGTTCACTGGAGGGCGGGGTCCATTTGGCGGTTGGGGAAATGCAGGTCCGAAGTCGATCTATGGCCAGAGTTTATTGGCCAACAGGCTGTATGCTTCGCCGGGTATTCCCGACAGATACAAGCAGGTTATGGAGTCGGTTTTGGCTGAGGTGTGGAACGAGAAGGAGTTGCTGGCGGAGCTGCATCGGATTGAGGCTTTGACCAAGGATCACTGGCATGAGCGGCAGTCCGGGACGGGTGACGGGGTGCAACAGGTGGCCCGGTTTATTGAGGGGCGGAGGGCAGAGATTGAGAATGAGCTGGATGGATGGCCGGTCGCTTTGGGAGTGGAGGCGAGGAAGCCCAGGTATCTGGTGGAAGTTGGGAAGGTGAGCGGTCGTTTTGAATCCAGCTGGCATGCTGAGCGTGTGGGGGATGCAAAGCAGGTGGGAGTTGCGGAGCTGGCGATGGTGCTGGAAGGCGGGGTGGTTGAGTTTGCCTCACTTGGAGTATCGGGACAGCCCGAGCAGGTCTTTCCTGGTTTTGGCGGGCCGCGTGGGGGGGGAGGACGTGGAGGACCTTTCGGCGGGCCGCCTCGGGATCCTCGCCCTACCCTCACCTTTCAGGGCCTCAGGAAGAGCGATGGTCATTTGTTTGAGATGACGCTGGTTTTTGAGCCGGAGGATTTTGCTTCGCGCGGCAAGAAGAAGGTGAAGTTCACGGGGAGTCTGAATTTCACGGATCCGGACCAGGCTGAGGGTGGCTTTGGATTCATGGCCTTTGCGAATCGGAAGGAGCTTCAGGGCGAGCTGCGTTTAGCTGAGGCCTCGATGGAGGATGGGGCTCCGGTGGCTGGGACGCTGGAGTTTTCGATTTTGGAGGCGCATGGCGGCTTTATGCCCGGGCCGGGAGGCAGGCGCGGGCCGAGGGGGGGTGCAGGTTTTGGAGGCCCTGGCGGGCCGGGGGGTGGCCCGGAACGGCGCGGAGGAGGGGGTGGATTTGAAGGCGGGCGGCGCGACTCGGGTCCTGGCGGTCCGCCCCGACGGTAGCTGCCTCCACCGAGGCAGGAGCCCGGTTTGCATGTCGGGATTGGACCGACAGGCCTTGCCTTTGGTTGAGTGGAATCAGTCCTTGGTCAGCTCGAACGTGTCGAAGAGCCGGCCTTCGAGATCGTAGGCCTTGAACTGGATGGTGCGGTCATGGACGGCGGCGAGGCAGTAATGATGGCCGCGCTGCACATGGATCGTGAACCAGGAACGTTGTGGGGCGGCTTGTTCGAGGCCCCCTCCCCCACCCCCGCTGATGACATAACGCACTCCGCTTTTCTGGTTAATGTTCATCTGAAGGATGGGCCAGGTGCGTTCATAGCTATGGATATGGCCGGCGAAGGCGATGTCGACGCCGTATTTCTCGTAGAGGGGGATGAGCTTTTGGGCGTCGGTATCCCCCCAGGTGTAGGTGGTGCCCGCGGGGCCTTTCCAATGGTCGCCATAGTCGTTCTCGTCCGAACTGAAGCACGGGTGATGATGTGCGGTGAACTTCCAGATGGCGGTGGATTTGGCGAGCTCACGTTCGAGCCAGCGGTATTGCTCGCTGTCGGGACCGAGATCCTTATTGCTATCGATCATGAAGAACTGGGCGTTGCCGAATTTGAAAGTGTAGTAGTATTCCGGCTCCGGCATGGAGAAGTAGTCATAGTACCAGTGGGCATTTTTCTCGTGGTTACCGATGACGGGAAACATGGGCACGTAGCTGAGGAGGTTTGCGCAGGGTTCGAAGAGGTCGTAGACCCATTGTTGTTTGGCGTAGCCATCATCGACGACGTCACCGACGTGGAGCAGCATGTTGGGGCGGAGCGCGAACAAGCCTTCGGCGCAGCGGCGGGTGACTTCGGGGTTGCGCTGGGTATCTCCCAGGATACCGAACGCCCATGCCTGTTGGTCCCCGGGGGCGGTTTGGAAGGAGGCGATTTCACTTTGCGCCATGTTGCCTTGGGCATCGGTGCAGGTGACGCGATAGAAGTAGCGGGTGAAGGGTTTGAGGTCGGTGATGCTGACTTCACTGATGGCGGCGTTCCGGGTTGCTGCCACGCGGTTGGTCAGGGGCTTGAGCTCGGCGTATTCGACACTGATGACTGAGGGGGCGGTGGTTTCTGCCATCACGGTGATTCCGGTGGAGCTGGCCTGCTGGAGGTAGGGTTTGACGACGAACTGGAGTTCCTGGTTGATCGGCAGACGATAGCTGAGGAGGCCTTGGTTGCGCTGGACGATCTCGGCGATCTCCGTGTCGGCGGCCACCCTGGAGTAGACTTTGACTTCATGGAGAGCACCTTCCATGGGGTTGAGCTCGTTGTCGTCGGCGAAGGCGGCCAGCGTGAGCCGTCCACGTTCTGGATAGGCGATGTCGCCCCATTGGTTGGTGCTGGTGGAGTCGAGTTTTCCGTCCACGTAGAGGCGCATTTCCTTGCCGTCGTACGTGCCGGCGACATGGTGCCAGCGGCTTTTCTCGAGGGTGCTTTGACTGCGGAGGTACGTTAGGCCGCCGTTGGGCTCCCCTTCCCTCTTGCCGGCAAGGGCCCAGGAGAACCGTGTTCCATGATAGCCGAGCAGCCAGCCCTTTTCGTAGGCGCCGTTGTCCTGGATGAAACCGCAGATGCCGCCATCATTGCGGGTATCGTCGAGCCACACCCAGGCCATGACCGTGCATTCCCGACCTGGAAGCAGCGGTTGGGCTTCCTGGAGGGATGGGGCAATCTCGAGCCAGTCGGTTCCGCCGTTCAGGACGAGGGCTTGAGCGGGGCCGAGATCCTTGAGCATTGGTGCGCCGTGGAGCCTTGCTTTGGCCTGGTGGCTCATGTCCTCCCACTGGCCGTCTTTCGGGGGGTGTCCGCCGGTGGCGAAATGGAACTTCAGGGCTGTTTCTACGCGATCCGGGTGAGCCTGTAGGGCGCAGGTAAGGAAAGTGAGCAAAAGTAGATGACGCATAAGGCTTGTCTAAGCATGGATTGATTCATCCTGATGTCGCGTAGGTCAAGACTATGTGTCGGCTGCGCCGGGCGGTTCGCTGCACGGGAGACCGGATCGGTCATCACCGAGGTGCAAGCCCGGGCGTTCGTGAAGCCGACGGCGGTGTTACCGGCAGGTCACTGGGCGGACGCCGTGGATGGTGCGTGAACTTCCAGCAACCCTTCGATGACGGAGGCGAGCTGGTCTTTGGCTTGCGGGTCATCGGGGCGTTTGCGCAGGCGGCGGAAGCACTTTTCGAGCGCTTGACGCTGGGTGGGGTCGAGGGGGGCGAGGACGTCTTCCGGTCGTTCGGGGAGATGGAAGGCGCTGCGCACGCTGTGGTTGCGGTGTGTGAGGAGGTGGTGATGGAGACGCGCGCGGTTGAAGATGATGTGAGGGAGGTTGGGGTTGGTCGAGGGGCCGGCGACGAGTGACTTGCCGCCCAGGGGGAGGTGTTTGATGCGGACTTTCACGAGTCGGTTTGCCGTCCACCATCCGACTGCTCCCCCTACCCCGGCCCCGACGAGAGCGCCCAGCAGGAGTGAGGCGCCGGCGAGGTGGGCGTCGATGAGGGCGCCGGCGGCGGCGCCTCCCATGGCTCCGGTGGCGGCGAGCTCCTTTCGGCTCAGGCCGAAGATCAGCCAGGTCTTTTCGGAGAAGAGATCTTCCTCGAGCCAGCTCAGTTCGGTTTCGCGGCGTTCGAGTTGGCGATGGCTGTAGAGCGCCTCGATTGCATCCCGGGATTGTTGTTCCAGCGCGCGCAATTCACTGCGGAAGGTTTCTTCCAGGGCGGCTTGATCGGTGGATGCAGGAACGGGGCTGTCGGGGAGTTTGCGTTCCACCTTGTGGGCCAGGATTTGAATTAGCGTGTTGGTGATCTGCCGGGCGGCGAGGCGTCGGCGGTGTTGGCGGTCGGATTGGAGGATATCGACTGCCTGCTGGAGCGGTGCCCGCCAGTCTTCGCGCAGCTGCCCGAAGGCACGGAGGAGTTCAAGGTGTTTGCTGAACTCGGCGATGGAGGCGTTGAAGACCCGGACGACCTTGAAGTATTGGCTGAGTGCGGCTTGCCAGGGTTCGACATAGTCGGGCGGACCGATGGGATTGATTAGGGCGAGGCTGGGTTGCCCGGTCCAGCGCAGGATCTCCATCTCGGGCTCGTATTCCTCCCCGTAGGGCACAGATCCATCCACGACGTAGAGGATTCCTGCTCCATCGATGATGGGTTGGAGAAGTTCACATTCGTCGTGAAACTGGCCGGTATTCCGGTGGGTTTCTACGAACGACTGCACGACCTCCGAGTGCCGGTCTGCGGTCGTTTCGTGTTGTCGCATCCATTGGAGTGCGCGCCGGGCCCGCTGGAAACCTGGAGTATCGATCAGTGCATAGAGTTCCTTCTCGTCGACGCTCATGGGGTAGCGTCGGCAGTGCTGGGTGGTGCCGGGCTGGGGGCCAATTCGGACAGAGTCGTCCATGGCGAGCGTGGCGACGATGCTGGACTTACCCTTATTGGGATGACCGACGACGGCGAATTGGGGAAGGTTCATGGGTGCGGTCCTCCGGGCCAGGGACGGAGGGCGAGATCGGGATCATGGAGGGAGGCAACTTGGTTGCGCCAGGGGATCAGGTGGATTTCAGCCGGGGGGATGGGCTGGTTTTCCTTGGTTGCCCAGCCAACCGGACATAGCACCATGAGCCGGCCATGGCCGATGGCCCTCCGGAGGTCGCGCAGAAAATCGAGTAATTCCAGGATGGGAGGCTCCCAGCTTTTTACAAACACAGCGACACCGATTGGCCGGGGGAGCTTGGCGGCTGACTGGACAACTTCAGAGTCGACGTCGACTGAGAGGCGGCCGCCGGCGTGCAGTGTCAGTGCGGTTTGGGCGAACCACTGGTCCCTGAGGTGTTTTGCGAGGAGAGAATCCGCCAGGTCGAGTCCGCCCCAGTTAATGGCCATGAACTCCGCGCACGGGAGGCCTGCAGGTGCGGTGGGTAAGGATTGTCCTGCGGCATCGCTTGGCGTGTCTGGGTCTGGATCTCTGGCCTGGGTGGAGACCACGCGGGTGCTGAGCCTGTCCCAGACGAGGGCGCTGCCCGGGAGGTGAACAAGCGCACTCCGGAGAGTGGCGTGCAGGCGGTATCTGGCGATCGAGAGCAGGATGAGCCTGGGGATGAGGCCGTAGGTGATGATGCAGGCGATGATGAAGGGCCACCATTCGCCCCATTTTGCAGGGGACACCGTTCCGTCGGGGCCGGCTTGCCGATAGAGTTGGGTTTGCCTGATGAGGTCTTCCGTGGGGGCTGCCCCGGGGAGCCAGGTTTTCCAGGGTGCACTGAGAGTTTCCGTGAGCGAGTAAATCTGGCGCGGCTCGGTTTGGAGGGTGGTGCTCCAGCTGAATGCGAGGTCCGAGAAGGCGACGAGGTAGAGTGCGGTGGCGAGTCCGCCGGCGAAGAAAGCGGTGGCAAAATACTGGGTGGCGTGGACGGCGAGCCACTTGATGCACGAGGCCAGGTATGGATTCCGCAGGGCATCCCATGGAGCCGGGGATTGAAGGGCTCTGTTGACGGAGTTGGGGGCGAATCGCAGGAGGTATCGGCTCCAGTGTCCCGGTGAAAGCCAGAGCAGCCCCGTCTGGAGGAGTTGCAGCGGAGGTATGTGCCCGGCAAGTCGCGCGGGCAGCAGCAATACGCCGAGGAGGAGGAGCAGCAGCAGCTGCAGGCCGACGAACACGGCGAGGACGTGGACGACGTTCACCGGCACGGATCCATCGTAGGCAAAGACCGCCTTGGCGGAGCCCCAGCCGACGATGAGGCCGATTACGGCGAGGAGCAGGGATTGAAGCTGGTGGAAGTGGCAGAATTGTTCACCCGGCAGGCGCTGGCCGCTCTGCCGCAACCGGTCGAGCCAGCGGCGGAGCCCCGGCTCGGGTCCGAGCTGGTTGAGTTGCTCAAGGCCGGAGAGGGCCCGGTCACGCCGTTGGAGCACTGTTTCGGGTTGACCAGAGTCGGCATGGATTTGGGCGAGCAGGTCGGTAACGTCACGGAGCGAGGCCTGGAAACCGACTTTTTGGACCGGGGCGAGGTGCTCCGGGGTCGCTTTTTCCCTGTTGGATGATGCGTGCACGGTGGACGGGGATCAGCGGGGTGTCTTCAGCCACCGCGTTTGGTGCCGGTGTGAAGCCGACGAACAGTGCGCATCATGGCGTTGGGGGTTGGCTGCGGACAAGTCGAAAGACACGGGTGGACGGTCACGATGGCGGGTAGAAAACGCAGGGTCCCGGCGCGAAGTGCTCTTTACAAGACATGCTCAGATCTGGAAGATACTCAGTATTACTGGATTCGAAAGACGTAAGGTGACTGAGACACAACCAAGGCGCATTCTTTTCGTAGACGACGAGCCGCCGGTTCTGAACCTTCTTCAGACTCTGATTCGCCATGCTCAGCCGGATTGGGAATCAGCATTCACCGACCGGGGAGCAAAGGCGCTGCAGATGATGGAGCAGGCCCCGTTTGACGCGGTGGTGACCGACATGCGGATGCCTGAGATGAACGGGGCGGAGCTTCTGGAGCAGGTTCGCGACCGCTATCCGCGCACGGCGCGCCTTGTCTTATCGGGCTATGCGGACCAGCCATTGAGTGCGCGGGCACTGGGTGCGGCGCATCAGTATCTAACCAAGCCTTTCACTTTGGCCGGCCTGCAGGGAACGTTGAACCGGTTGTTTGAGGTGCGGCGGTACCTGGCGGACGCGCGGGTGCAGGAGGCCTTAGGCGGGCTGCATGCTTTACCTGCGGGGCCGACGTTGCACGGACGCTTTGAACAGGACATCGCTTCCCCCTCGGCTACGGGGGATATTTTGAGCTCTTCAGTGGCACAGGATGTCGCGTTGACCGCCAAGTTTTTGCAGATTGTGCACTCGGCGTTTTTTGGTCCGCCTCGTGGGGTCACTTTGGCCAAGGACTGTGTCCGTGGATTGGGGGTGCGTTTGATCCGGAGCCTGGCCATGCGCAACCACCTTTCAGTGCCGCCGATGGGTCAGGAGCTTGGCGGGGTGTCCTTGGATGCCGTTTCGCGCCATGGCGTGGCTACGGGGTTGAGAGCAACGCGAATCATGGCTTTGGAGCGGGCTGCACCTGATGCGGTGAAGCTCGCCTTTACGGGGGGAGTGCTCCACGGGGTTGGACGGTTGGCAATGGCGTCGCTTTTTCCGGAGGCCTATGCGAGGGCGATGCAGCGGGCCCGGGCTGGTGAGGTCACCTTGTTGCAGGCGGAGGAGCAGGAGTGTGGCGCATCACACGCACAGGCCGGCGCTTACCTGCTGGGCCTTTGGGGTTTGCCTGAGCCTTTGGTGTCCCTAGTGGCAAATGTCAGCCAGCCGGGCAAAGCCCGGGCTAGTTCCGCCTCCGTGACAGCCTTGGCCGCGGTCCATGTGGCCAGCCGGCTGGAGATTGCGTCTTCAGATGTTCCCTCTGCTGCGACAGAGCCATTGGATGAAGCCTATCTGCACAGCCTTATGGTGGACAGTGCGCGGCTGACTTCGTGGAAGGAAGCCACGCGCGAATTTGCCTGATGGACTTCGGCTATTTCCGGTTGAAACCCGCGGATTTTTCGGGAGTTCCTGCCTTTTTCCTCAGCTGGCTTCCCCTGACAAGGGCACGAAACGTGCTTTATGCTCGGCCACAATGACTTGCGACATGTTGTGCACACTGAATAGACAGTGGCTTGGCCAAGTCGCCTTGAGAGTGGTCCTGATGATCCGTGCTGCCTTGGCGTCGCGTCTTTGGGGCAACGGCTTGCTGGCATTGCTGCTGGGCATGGTGACAGCGCAGGCCCAGGACAGCAGGGTGCTGACTTGGGTGGCTAGCCTGGACACCTTGGGGCACGCCAATGGCGTTGCCAAGCAGGGGGACATTCTCTTCGTAGCCGACGAAGCGAGAGGCTTGGCGACCGTGGATGTCTCCGACCTGACCCATCCGAAGGAACTGGGTCGGGTTGAGCTTGCTGGACCGGTGCTGGATGTTGCGGTGCAGGGTGATTATGCCTGGCTGGCCACGTATGAGGGGGGTGTGGCGGTGGTGGACGTGAGCAATCCCCGGGTGCCGGTGGTCGTCAGCGAAAGCACCCTGACGGGTTGGACTCTTCAGGTAGCGTTGGCAGATGGCTTTGCGTGCATGGCATCGGAGGATGCGGGTTTGCAACTCATCGACATTACCCGGCCGGAGTCGCCGCTTCTGCTGGGCTTCACCGGATTCGAGATCCAAGACTATGCCTACTCGAGCGTGTTGCGCGGCAGTATGGCTCTCGGCGCATTTGGAAAAGGCGGGCTGCGCATGTATGACTTTGCGGTTCCATCTGCACCGGTGATGGTTGGTCAGCTGGCATTGCAGGGCACCAGTCGGGATGTGGTATGGCAGGGGGATCTGGCCTTTGTTGCGACGGACCAGTTCGGTTTGCAGACTGTGGACTGGAGCGATCCGACTGCCCCGGCTCCGGTATCGACATATGCTATTCCAGGCAGGGTATTTGCCGTGGCCGTAGAGGATGGGTTCGCCTACTTGGCGAAATACAACTCCGGGGTTCAGGTGGTTGACATCAGCCATCCGGAAGCCCCTGCAGACGGGGGGTTTCTGGCCACTTCCGGGGGCTGCCTGGATCTGTTGGTGGAACGGGGAGTAGTCTACGTTGCGGATGGGCGGGATGGGATTACGATCCTGCGCCATGAGCTTCCCCCGCCCACTCCTGAGATGGTTCTGACGCGGGAGGCGGGTGCCTGGTATATTCGCTGGGATCCCTTGAGCGGGGCGAAGTTGTATCGAAGCGTTGAGTTGGGGAACGGCGGATGGGTGGAGGTTCCGGTGCCGCAAAAGCCCGGTGAGCATCGGATTCGCCCGAGTGAGGCCAAGGGATTCTTCCGGCTTCGGTGAGCTTGGATTTCGCCTGTTGTTCTCGGCGTCCAGTGTGACTACATTCCCGATAAGCATGGTGCGCAGAACTCCATTCAACCAAGCATTCCCCGGCGGGTTTCGTCGGGGTTTCACGCTGATTGAGCTGCTGGTGGTGATTGCGATCATCGCGATCCTGGCTGCCCTGCTTCTGCCGGCCTTGAGCAAAGCCAAAAACAAGGCCCGCAGTGTGGCCTGCCTGAGCAACCTGAAACAGCTTCAGCTCTGCGCGCAGCTTTATTCGGGTGACTACGCCGGTCACCTGCCCCCGAATAATTTTGTCTACGAAATCTCCAGCGGCGGTCCTCTGGACGCTGCATTTGATGCTGCGATCACCTGGTGTGCCGGCAACGCCCGCCTTGACACCACTACCACCAATATCGAGACCGGGCTCTTGTTTCCCTACAACACTGCGACCGACATCTACCACTGCCCTTCTGACATGTCCCGGGTTGAGGGGCCGGACGGGACACCCCTGCCGATCAAGCGGACGCGCAGTTACAACATGGGACAGTCCATCAATGGTGTTCCGCTCACCCCCGAGGGTTACATCCTGCCGCCTAATTTCACGAAGGAGGACGACATGATTGAGCCCGCACCGTCGGGGGTGTTTGTGTTCATTGATGTGCATGAAGACGACATTACCGACTCCCATTTTGGGATTCCTCCCCCTGGGTGGTATCCGGTTCTCCTTGCGCAGGAGACCTGGTGGAACCTCCCAGCTGACAGGCATGAGCAGGGTGCGAACCTGTCCTTTGCGGATGGTCATGTGGAGCGTTGGAAATGGCAGAATCCCAAGCAGTATTCGCAGTTGGCTCAGGAGGTGAACTGGGAGCGCGAGGAGCGGGACTTCCGACGATTGCAGGAAGCGGTCAAGCCGGAGACCCGGTTTTGGTGGAATCGACGTTAGGGTTCTTTGCGGTGTTTCCGGCCGCCTTCTCTCCCCTCTCCTTGGATGTGTGCGCACTTCCCGCTTGCGCCGAGGGAGGTCTGCCTTATTCTCCATTGCCGCAAGATTATGAACATTCGCATCTCCCAACGCGCAGCTTCACTCTCACCCTCACTGACTCTGGCGATCGACGCGAAGGCCAAGCAGATGAAGGCCGAGGGGATGGACGTTGTGGGATTCGGGGCCGGCGAACCTGACTTTGATACCCCCCAGCACATCAAGGATGCTGCGGCACAAGCCTTGGCGGCCGGCTTCACCAAGTATACACCCAGCAGCGGGATTCCTGATTTAAGGCAGGCGATTGTTGAGAAGTTCCAGCGCGAGAACGGCCTGGCCTACAAGCCGTCCCAGGTGATCGTCTCCTGCGGTGGCAAACATTCCTGTTACAACGTGATTATCGCCACGTGTCAGGAAGGGGACGAAGTCCTGATCCCTGCGCCCTATTGGTTGAGCTATCCGGAGATGGTCAAGCTGGCAGGTGCCACTCCCGTTGTTCTTCCGACGACCGACAAGACGGAATTCAAGATCACTCCCGAGCAGCTGCGGGCAGCGATAACCCCGCGCAGCCGGCTCCTCATCCTCAACAGCCCGAGTAATCCGACCGGCACCGTTTACAGTCCCGAGGAGATCAAGGCCATCGGGGATATTTGTGTGGAAAAGGGCATCCTCATCATGAGCGATGAGATCTACGAGCATCTGCTCTACGACGGAGCCGTCCACAAGAGCGTTGCGAGCTTTGGCCCTGAGCACCAGGCGCACACCATCGTGGTTCACGGCTTTGCGAAGGCGTGGAGCATGACCGGCTGGCGTCTGGGTTTCATGGCGGCCCCGGAACCGATCGCCAAGGCGATCGATGCGATTCAGAGTCATAGCACAAGCAATCCCACCTCGTTTGCGCAGAAAGGCGGAGTGGCAGCGCTCACCGGCCCGCAGGACCATTTGAAGACTTGGCTGGCCGAGTTCAGCAAGCGTCGCCTGTTCGCCTGTGGTCGCTTGAATGACATTCCCGGCATCAGCTGCGTCAACTCCAAGGGGGCGTTTTACCTGTTCCCCAACATCAGCGGAACCGGGCTGAAGTCCACCGAGTTCTGTGCCCGCCTGCTTGAGCAGGAGAAGGTAGCCGCGGTGCCGGGCATTGCTTTTGGCGCTGATGATTACATTCGCCTGAGTTACGCGACCAGCATGGCGAACATTGAGAAGGGCCTGGAGCGTTTGGAGCGCTTCGCCAAGTCGCTGTGATTCGAATGTGCCTGCTGATTGCGGGCGTCCGAATGTGAAAAAGCGCCGACCCCGGGGGGGGGGGG
>JBMTVN010000076.1:0-14550 GCA_049451415.1 Limisphaerales bacterium
CAAAGGCGTTGGTATCTTCCCGGTCGAGTTCGGGAAAATGAAAACCCGGCAGGTGCGAGAGCCTGCCGGGCGACGCGCTGGAATCAAACTCACAACTGGATTTTATCGCCAGTCTGGACAGATGCTTCCTCCGCCTCACAGATTTCGACAGCGGTCATGCCATCGCGGGCCGTGACTCGAGTTGGAGCTGTGCCTGATCGAATCGAGTCCAACATGTGCTGAAGCTCGCCCACGTAACCGTCAATACCCTCGGGCTTGATGGTCTGGGCTTCCTTCTCATCCTCGAAGAGGCGCAGTGCGTCGGCACCACGAGTCAGGTCGAAGTCGATGGTGGCATTTTCGAACACAACCGTGAAAGCCATGTTAAATCCATGGCTGCCGGTCATGATCCAGCTGCCCTCGGCCGAGACGGGGATGCCGTTGCCGAAATCGTACTGGGCAACAACGTGGTCGATGGCGCCGCTGATGCGGGTGGTGCCTTGGGCGAAAACCGCTTTGGGACGGCCGAAGCAGTGTTGGATGAAGTCGACATCATGGATGTGGAGGTCCAGGAGTGCGCCACCGGACTCGGAGCCTTTGAGGTAGGTGCCCTTGCTCCAGGCGGGCGGACCTGAGACGCGACGGAAGCGTGCGGCGAGGACCTTCCCGTGAGTGCCGGCGTCGATGGTGGATTTGAGCCAATCCCAACCTGGCCAGAAGCGCATGCACATGGCGGGCATGAAGAAGGTTGAGGCTGACTCGGCAGCTTCGACGATCTCGCGTGCCTGCGCGGAGGTGCGGGCCAGGGGCTTTTCACAGACAACGTGCTTTCCGGCTTTGAGCGCAGCGACTGAGAACTTGGTGTGGGCTGCCGTGGGAAGGCAGATGTCGACCAGGTCGATCCCGGGGTCCGTCAGGAGATCATCAAAATTGCCGATGTGCCGGGTGGTGGCCATATCGAGCTTAACTCCATCGTCGCTGCCCACATTGCCTCCAACACCGCCGAGGAATCCATTTTCATCGGGTTTACGCACGGCATCGCACACGGCGGCGATGCGGGCTCCGGAGGTTTTTTGGTAAGCCTTGAGGTGAGTTACCCCCATGAATCCGAGGCCTACGACGGCTACATTGACAGTTTTTGAATCGTTCATGCGATTTGAGTCCAAAGGATTTTGCTGAGCAGGGGGGAGGTTGGGGGAAACCGAATAAAAGATCAATATTCAGGAGGCACGCAAATTGCGGTTGCGGCATACGTCGTAGGTTTGCGAATCTGCGCACCACATGGTCAACAGCCCCGCAGGCATACACTGAGTTGCGGGTGGTGTTTGGCTTCCGGTGATTATCTACAACACGACTATGCCTTTATATCAGGAGAAGCACCTCACCGAAATTTCACGTCAGTTTCAGATTTACGGGGACATTTTGTATGCTGAGCCCTGCAAGATAGGTCACATTAACGAGACCTACATGGCGACCTACAATCAGGGTGGTACCCTGGTGAAATACATACACCAGAAGGTCAATCAGTCGGTGTTCAAGAAGCCGCAGGAGGTCATGGAAAACCTGGTTCGGGTTACATCGCATGTGCGACAGCGCTTACAGAGCGAGAAGGCCCGTGATGTTACACGCAAGGCTTTGACCCTGATACCGGCGCGGGATGGGCGTTCCTACTATTTGGATCCGGAGGGAGAGTACTGGCGGACTTTTGTCTTCGTGGAGCGGGCACAGACTTTTGAGGCCGTGCAATCCTCTCGCCAGGCATTTGAGGCGGGCAAGGCTTTTGGTGGATTTCAACAATTGGTCGTCGATCTTCCCGGCAAGCGGTTGCACGAGACCATTCCCCATTTCCACAACACTCGCAGGCGGTATGACCGGTTATGTGAGATGATCAAATCAGATCCCTACAACCGGGCGAAGGTGGCGGAGGAGGAGTTGGAGTTTGCCTTGGCGCAGGAGCCGATGGTGGATGTTCTGCTCAAGGCACTGGAGAGCGGCGAGTTGCCGGAGCGGGTTACTCATAACGATACCAAGTTTAACAACGTGATGTTGGACTGGGAGACGGGGGAGGCGTTGTGCGTTCTGGATCTGGATACCGTGATGCCGGGGACGGTGCTGTATGATTTTGGAGATATGGTTCGGACGACGACGAGTCCGACTTTAGAGGATGAGCGCGACCTGAGCAAAGTAGGCCTGCGGCTGCCGGTGTTTGAGGCCCTGGCGCACGGGTATCTTTCGGCGACCGAACCTTTCCTGACTCCGGCCGAGAGGAAGCTGCTAGTGTTCTCCGGGAAGCTCATTACCTATACCATCGGGATTCGTTTCCTCACTGATTTCCTCGCCGGCGACAAGTACTTCCGGATCCACCGCCCGGAGCACAATCTTGATCGCTGTCGGACGCAGTTTGCGCTCATCCGTTCGATTGAGGAGCAGGAGGAGGAGATGTGTAACCTGGTCGAGCAACTTTGGTCCAAGGTTACCGGGGGGACGGAGTTGCGACCTCGAAAGACTCCCAAAAAGTCCGCCAAAAAGCGTGGACAGCGAAGCGGGAAGCGGTAGGCCTCGTTGGGTGTTCTTGTTCTGCCGACTCTGAGTTGGCGGGTGCGCTAGTCGGGAGTCATTTGGGGTAAGCCTGAAGGATTTGGGCTCGTCCGGAGGATTTCCATGGAGGTGTTCTTGAGGTTGCCGTGTAGGGCGCACCAGAATCTCTCCCGGATTTCGATACGCAGTTCGCGTAATTCAAATTTTTCTACGCTTGTTGGAGTATTCGCCTGAGAGTGGCAGGCAACCTGCTAATACGTTCGCTGTTATTCCCTGATGGATGGGGAACTGACGACCTGACGTAAACGATGTATCGAATTTGCCGCCTAATATCGTCCAGTGCGCCGGTGAGGAGCCTGCTGCTACTGTTTGTTCTGAGTGCATCCAGTGTCCAAGGCCAAGGCACTCTCAACTTCAATAACCGTTTGACCACAGCGGGGATTAATGCGCCGGTGACCTATGAGGGTGCGGGTCTATTGGGGCCGGATTACCTGGGCCAACTCTTCTTGTTTGACGGGGCCTCCTATGAGCCGGTTGGGAGTGCCGTTGCATTTCAGTCCAACGTGCTGCTGGCGGGATACGTGAATGGTGGTGTGGTGACCGTGTCCACCGTAGCGCCAGGGCAGGAGGCGACATTAGTACTTCGGGCCTGGAATGCCTCTGCGGGTGGGGATTGGCTTTCGGCATCGTCCTCAGCGGGTTTAGTCTGGGGACAATCGGATTCCGTGACGGTGCGGCTGGGCGGGGGTGGTAGTCCTCCGAGCTTGCCGGCGAACCTGGATGGCCTTCAAGGCTTCGGCTTGAGTGCTGACAGCGTTGCTCCGGTGGTGGTGAGCCAACCTGCCGGGGCGCAGGTGAACGAGGGCGGGGGCGTTGAACTGGGGGTTACCGCTGCGGGGTTGCAGCCCCTCTTTTACCAGTGGCTAAAGGATGGAGTTGAGATTCCGGGCGCGATCGGATCGACTTTGTTGCTAGAGGCAGCCGGGGTGGCGGATGACGGAGTCTATGAGGTTGTGGTCAGCAATGACTATGGGAGCGTTACGAGCGTTCCGGCGTTGTTGACGGTGATGAGCCCCTTGAGGATTTATGCGGACGGGGTGGAGGTTGTGGGGAATGCCGGCGGGGTTGATGAGGTCTGGATAGCACTCTCTGGTCCCCACCCGAGCTGGTCGATGTATTATACCCTGGATGGGTCGCCGGTGAGTTCAGCTTCAATACCCTACACTGGCAGCTTTTCGGTTAATTCCAATGTAGAGATTCGGGTGGCGGCTTACTCGCCGGATTTCGCCCAGATCGTCGAGGTGAATCCACTGCTGGTTCGGATGATGCGGACGCAGAGTATCAGTTGGGGGGATATTTCCGGGTTAACCTATGGTGATACCGTTTCCTTGTCTGCTGCTGCGAGCAGCGGTCTTCCTGTCAGCTTTCGGGTTATTTCCGGGCCGGGAGTGGTATCGGGTGCGGAGCTGAGTGCAACAGGAGTTGGTGTTGTCGTATTGCAAGCCACACAGGCGGGCAGTGATACCTTTGTGGCGGTCAGCATGGAGCGCAGTGTGGAGGTGGGGCGTGCGGTCCAGCACCTGGAGTTTGGTTCCGCCGGAGTTTTGAGGTATGGGGACAGTGGAGTGTCACTAAGCGCGAGTAGCAGTGCGGGGCTCGCACCATTCTCATTCAGCGTTGTGAGCGGCCCCGGAACCGTTCAAGGCAATCAGTTGACTCCGACCGGAGTGGGTGAAGTGGTGGTGCGCGCATCTCAAGCCGGGGATACGCACTACCTTCCGGCCAGTGTCGAGCAGAGCCTTACGGTGCAGAAGGGCGTTCCGACCATCGACTGGGATTCCGTTGGCACGCTTTATTTTCCGGGGGATTCGGTGGCGTTGGGGGGGGCATCGAGCAGCGGTCTGCCTGTTTCCTTTGAAGTGGTGAGCGGTCCGGCTTCCGTTGCCGGAGGCCAATTGAGTGTCATGGGGGCTGGCAGTATCGTGCTCCGCGCCGTGCAGGACGGTAATGAGCTATGGGAACGGGTTGAGATCGAGCAAACCGTTGAAGTTGTTGGCCTGACGACCTTGACGATCGATGCGGTCCTGGGCGGTTTGGTCCATGTGGAGCCGCTTAAGGACTACTATTTGCCCACGGATGTCGTGCGGTTAACTGCGGAACCGGGGAATGGCTTCGCTTTTGGTGGGTGGCAGGGCGATGCAGGGGGTTCGGTTAATCCTCTGGAACTCGTCATGACACAAGACCTGGCAGTGTCGTCCAGTTTTGATGATGTCGCGGCGCCATTGATTGTTCTGGATAGCCCGGTTGCAGGATCTACGCCGGATCACATCGTGAAGCTCTCTGGCCTCGTGGAGGACAACCTCGAGGTTGTCGGGGCTTACTGGGAGTTGGATGGCGTGCTCCAGGGAGATTTGAATTTGAGTGAGAATCATTTCGGCGTGCTGGAAGTTGCACTGCGCCGTGGGGAGAATCGTGTGCGTGTGGTGGCCACAGATGCAGCTGGCAATGAGAACGCAGAGGAAGTTCTGGTCAGCTGGAATCCGCTCCAGACCTTGCGTTTGGTGAGTCCTGCCGCGGTCCAGGAGGGACAAAAGGTCATTATACCCATTGAACTGGAGACGCAGGGTGACATGGGAGGGATGCAGTTCGTTGTTGAGTATGACGAGGCATACTTGAAGGAACCGGTGGTGCACTGGGGTTGGGAAGTGGAGGGGTCAGATCCCCTAGTGAGCTCCGATGTGCCCGGGCGGGTTCAGCTCGAGTTCGACCTTTCCGGGGCTAGCCTGCCATCGGGATTGGTGACCCTGGGTAACATTGAGTTTTGGACACGGAGTGTTCCTCATACGCTGGACACTCGGCTAAGTGGTGTTGTTTCGGCGATAGTGGACGCGGAGGGAGAGGCGATTACCACGAGCGTTTATACCGAACCCGGCGACGTGACCATTGATGAGCGGGTTTACCTGGCTGACAACAACGCAAACCAGCGCTTGGATGTGGGTGACTCCGCATTGATCCAGAGCCTTGTAAGCGGTCTTGCTGAGATGCGTTCGTGGGATATCTCCCGGAACGATTTGACTGGAGATGGTGTTTTGGATGAGGCGGATGTGCTTGAGGTGTTCCGAACGGTTGTAGGGATTCATCCCCAGCCGGGTGTTGATGGAGGGGATCCAACTGTGGACAACACAATCCAGATGGTCCTGGAGGCGGACAAGAAACGCCTCAGAACCGGGGAGACCGTGACAGTCGAAGTGAAGCTGGAGGGCGTGAATGGGGGGGACATCTTTGGGGCTTCGTTCCGTTTGGACTATGATCCGCAGGCCCTGTGGCTGGTGGATGTGAACTCGCACGTCTTGGCGACGAGTCTTCCGCTGGATGTGATGGGGCTTTGGAACGTGTTTCCCGCCGAATCGGACTACTCCCTGCAGTCGGGGACGATAGCGATGGCGGCGAGTAGCGGGACCGCGTGGGATTTGCGGGATGACCTTGTGGCGACGCTGACCTTTGAGGTTCAGCCCGGCATGGCAGGAGCGGCGCTTTGGCCAATGACCTTGAGTAGTGGTGAGGTGGCCGTGGCTGGCTTTGACACGGTCTTGACCGCACCTTCCAAGCTGGAGTTTCGCGGCTTGGCACCTGAGTTTCATGCCGGGGAGAGTGCACTTGGAGAAGGTGTGTTCCAAATGGTGTTTGAGGGTGCTGATCAGCACAGCTATGTGGTGGAGGCGGCATCCAGTATCCAGGGGCCCTGGGTGACCATCAGCCGCGGTCTGACGACTGAGGCTGCTGCAATACAGTTCATTGAGGATGCAGTTGGCGGCAGCCGCTTCTATCGTATCCGGCTCGTTGAGTAATTTCCGGATCATCGAATGTGTGTGAGGGTAGCTCCCCCCACGGCGAAGCCGTGGGGGGATTTTTTCATTAATCACTTGGACTCGATCGTTCGCGGCTCCCTTGCTGCGGAATTTTATTCGGCGTCAGCGGGGTGACTTCTATCGCAATTCTTTACCAAAAGCGCCTGTCTCACGCAGGAAGAGGGCTGCTTTTGCGTAAGGAGCTTTGTGCAGTTTCATAGCAAAGCAGATTACCTTGCAGGCTGGGGACCCGCTTTTGGTTTGGCCAGACATCGGTGAAGCGCTTTTGTCCGCATTGTGGTCAGGAAGATCGGGGTGGGAATCGTACATTTCCCTCCGGGGAGGATTCGTCTTTGCGGGTGGAGTCACGACTGGTGGCTGCCATAGAGGAGTTGGCCCGGGTCAGGAAGAGTGTGGAATTAGCCCGGGAGGAACTGGCGACCAAGGAGCAGAGCCTCAGGCAGTGCGAGGAGGAGCTTTCGCTCCTTGCGGCGCGGCGCAAGGCAGCCTTGGCGAAACATGGCGAGACGTTGGTGGCGCTTTCGGCGGCGCGGAAGGAGCTGGGGAAGCTGAAACGGGAGTATTTTGAGCGGTATGTGAGGCCGCATTTGCCGCCGGAGGTGCTGGCGGAGTATATCCGTTTGAAACCGGCAGCTGATGAAGGGGGAAAGCCCCCGGGAGCTTAGCAGGCTGGTTTCAACTACTCTTGGAGGTCATTTGGGTGAGTTGGTGATGGAGTTGAGGCGGGGCACCGACGATGGCGTAGGAACGTTGGCATGCCTGTTCATCCAGCTGTAGCTGGAGGGGGCGGCCTTGGAGGTCGGTGAGCTGACCGCCGGCCTCGCTGAGGATCAGCAGCGGGGCGGCGATGTCCCAAATCATACAGTTAAAGTTGACGATGCCCCCGAGGCGTCCATCGATGGTGCAGGCGAAATCGACCAGGCTGTTGGTGCAGCGGACGTTTCTTACCTTTTGGGCGATACGGGCCAGAGTGTGCCCTTGGGCGAGGGCGGCTTCGGGTTGTTCGTGAGCATCCATGCCCACGGCGCAAAGGACCTGCTCAAGGGAGGTTGATTCACTGACCCGGGCCGGCTTTCCGTTTTTCCGGGCTCCCTTGCCATGCTCTGCAGTGTAGACCACTTCCTCGGCCGGCAGGACCATCGCGGCCGCCGTGGGCGCACCGTTCTCCAAGAGCGTCATCATCACGCCAAACCAGGGGAGTCCCGCAGCGAAATTCGATGTCCCATCCAAAGGATCGGCGATCCAGGTGTATTTGGAACCTCGGTTGACGAAGCCGCTTTCTTCCGTGAGCACATTGTGGTCGGGAAAGCGCTTTTCAATGTAGTCGCGAATATAATGATCCGATGCGAGGTCCGCCTCGGTGACGATGCTGCTGGGGGATTCCTTGACCTGGACGTCGTGTGGTTGATCGAAGTGTCGGAGGAGGATCTGGGCGGCGGACTGGGCGCATTCGAGGACGTATTGGAACATAGGTGGGGGATGTGGGATGTGGGAGATAGGATATGGGATATTGGTTTGGGAGATGGCGGGCGACGGTCAGGGAGATGGAGGTTTTACGTAGCGGGTTTGGTGATGCCGTGCCATTTCGCGGGGGATGAAGCGGAGTCGGTTCGCGGCTTGGTGGGCGGGGGCTGAGTCGGGGACCGTATCGATGATGCGTTGGAGGGCTGTCCTGGCGGAACGTTCGTCGCCTGCTACCTTGATTTCGACATCTGCGAGCAGGTTGAGGTAGCGACCGAGTTCTCTGGGCGTTAGGCGTCGAGACTGGAGGATCAATTCGATTTGGTCGCGAGCTGGTTGGGCTTGGTGTTGTTCCCAGGCATAGATATCGATGAGTTTTTCGCGGGCGGCGGTATCGTGGGGATGTGCGATGAGGTGGTGGAGGAGGTCGGGAATGTCGGCGGAGGCCTCCTTGGGGGTGACTGTTGGAGGGGTGCCGGTTGCAACCGGTGCGCCGGAACCGGCGGTGACACGGATGACGCTGGTATGGGGTTTGTTTTCGTAATCGAGGTGGGCGAGTCGCTGTTCGGCGAGTTGGGCTGCCGCGGAATCCGGTTGCTCGAGGAGTATGGCCTGCAGGTGTTGGCGGGCGGATTCCTGGTCGTGATTCAGGCGCAGGTGCCAATCTGCCAATTTGGTGTGGGCTATGGCGCAATCCCCGGGGTCCAACGACGAACCGTAGAGCCAGGGGGAGAGAGTCTGGGTGGCGGAGGTGAGGTTCTGCAGATCCATGGCCTCGATCTCTGCCTTGAGAAGTGATCCGTTAAAATCCTGCGGAAACTTCTGAAGTTGTGTTTCGATGGCTTGGATTGCGTCTGCGGGGTGGCCCTGCTTTCTTCTGGCGATGGCGATGGAATAGAGGGGTGTGGGTTTGGATTCTTCACCGGACCCGTCGAACAGTCCGGCCAGTGGTTGAGAGATCCAATCGCCGATGTGACGTCCCCAGATGATGCCGATGATGATTCCTGCTGTGGCGAGGAGGCCGACAAAGATGAGGGAATAGCCGAAGTCAGCAACGAGGCCTACGCCTGCGTTGCCGCCGAACCATCGTTTGGCGAGGAAGAAAGCCGATGCACCGGTAACGAGAGTGACGAGCCATTTGAGGGCGATAGTGCCTGGCTCATCGGATCGGCTCAGCGTACGCCAGAGGAGGCCGACTATTCCCGCGATCACCAGGATCCAGAGGCAGATGTTGAGGAACGTATGGAAGGGAGGAAGTCACGCATTTGTCGGGCACATGGGGCACTCTATCGGGGGGGTGGGCAGCTGGGACAGGTTCATGGCCTCAAGGGACTGCCGGCGCTGGGGGTAGCAATGTGAGCAGCGGGAGAAGGTTTCCAGGTCCCAGAGGTCGGCGAAGACATTTCCTTGCTGGCGGTGTTGGATGGATTGGGCCAGCGTGAATTCCAGTGAGGCGATTTGAGGAGGGGAGAACAGGCCTTGGGTTTGGAGCTGGTCGAGTGCCCCGTTTCCGGCGCGGGTGGGGATGATGACAGTTGCGAGGGAGCCGCATTCCTGGGCGAACCGGACGGATTGGACAGCCCACTCGATGCCTTCTTCTTCCGACAGGAAGGGGGGGCGGAGGAGGATGAAAGTGCGCAAATCGATCGCATGTTTGGCGAGCGAGGCTGCGGCTTGTCGGAAGCCATCCAGCGTGATGCCTTTGTTTAGCTTCTCCAGCACTTCGGGGTGGGCGGTTTCCAGCCCCATGGCGATCTCCAGTTGTCCTTGGAGGGCGTTCTTAAACCGAAGGACTGAGCTCCGGTTCACGAGTGCGGGATGGCACTCCACGATGACACGCTCGAACTGGCTGCAAGCCCGGGCGATAGCCTCCAGTTCAGCGGTGGGCACGGCTTTTGGGTCGAAGAAGCTGCCGGCGTTGTAGAGCTTGAGGGTGTTGACCGGAGGCAGGGTTTGCAGGGCGGATTGAATCTGGCCGGTCAGCGATCCGGGGGGCGTGCGGTCGGGCAGGGTGTATTGCCATAGGTCGCACATCAGGCAGTGCCACGGGCACTCTGAATTCGTGAGGAAGAGGGTGGCTGTGGGTTCAGGTTGTCCGTTGGCTGAGCGTTCGATCTCGACAATGAAAGGTGCGGCCTTCCATGGATCGCGGGGACGTCTGGGGCCTCGATGCCGGAGAATCCAATTCTTCCGCGCAGCTGTCTGGTTTGGGTAGAGGTCGCTCACGCGCCTCGGTTCCTGTGCCTAGGCGTAGAGCGAAAGGAATTTCTTGCGGTAGGTAGCCTCCTGTTCGGGGAGGTGCTGCCGTAATTCCTCTTTGCAGAGAGCGCCGTGCTGGAAGCGTCGTTTCTCGAAGACCGGCATTGCCATGCCGGTGAGATGACGGATGCCGTTGGCGGTAATCTCTCCCTTGAGCGCGTAGAGACGCGGCACGTCATAGTCGGTGAGGGCGATGAAGGGGATGCCTTCGGCGATTTGGACAACGGCGGGGCGGGTAAACGGGCTGAAGGCCTCGAAGCCGAACTTCCTGGCGGGGGCATAGGTCCGGGTGTAGCTCCGGCTGAGTCCGCCGCTATAGGTGAGTGAATGCTTGATGCGTCCGACACCCCAGCCTTCGTGGTAGAGCATTTGGTTATGGACCACGCTGCGGATGGTGAGCTCGGGGTTTTCCTCAATCGGGTAGTCCTTGAGGTTTTCATCGCCGCCATCACCGTCGAGCAGGTATTTCCAGTCGGGGTAGCGCTCACGGATGCCGCGGCAGAGAGCGAGGCCCATGGAGGCGCATTCCACGTCCAGCGGCTTGTAGTCCTCGATGACGCGGACAGTCTCTCCGAGGTCGATGGTTGAGCGTTTGGCTTCGATGGGTTCCAGGAAGAGTTCGAGGTCGAGTTGTTTGAGGAACTCGCGGGCTTGGGCGAGGTCGGGGCCGTTGCCGAAATCGAGAGTGAAAGCCTTCAGGCGTGAGAGGTTCATGCCCAGCTTTCGCATCATGTGGTAGGTGGTGAGGAACACGGCTCCGCTATCGACTCCACCGGAGAAACTCACGCCGATGGGCGCCTCTTGGGGGAGGTGTTTGAGCCATTTTCCGACCTCATCCGCCAGGGACTCGATGTAGCGTTTGCCGATGCCATCGAGGTCGGTGGGGAGGGTGTCGTGCTTGGGATCGAAGAACCGGGTGTAAGTGGGGTCGGGATCCGGGCAACCTACGAGCTGGACTTGCACCACGTAGTGAGCCGGGATCATGCGGGTGTAGCTCGGGTGAAACTGTTCGTCGAGGCCTTGGGAGCGGAGGTATTGGTGAATGGCATCGATGCGGTCGGCGACGATGAGGGCTGGACCTTCAGTTCGCTTGGCTAGGAAGTAGCGCATGGGACGGTCCAGGGAGCGGGCCATGCGAACAATTTTGCCCTCGCGGGCGAGGATGGCGAAGGAGCCATCGATTTCTCGCACCGACTCGGGGGATCCGGTTAACACGCGGTTCCGGGCTTCCTCGAGCGAAAGGTTGTAGATGCGATTGTGGTTCGGATCGAGGAGATCCACCACCTGTTCCAGGTATTGATGATTGTCCATAACCTCTGGTCTCGCGACAGGTTGGGCAGGGTGGCGGCGGGAGCAGGGTATGGCAAGCTGGAAGTCTTTGGTCGGTAGCGGGAGAGTGAAGAGACGAGAGGGGAAGGTATCTGTGTTGTGGAATTGGCAGGAGGTGGGGGTCGGGCGGAGGGGGAATCCGGAATGGAACACTTGCGATCTCTCCGGGCTATTTGGTAGAAACTCCCTCGCGCGGTCATGGCAGAACATCCCAGCGTTCAACGTGACGTGCTTAATGGAGGCCGGAGGGGTGGTATGAGTGGTTTATTGCGCCTGACTCGAAATCAGGAGTAGGTGAAAGCCTACCGCGGGTTCGAATCCCGCCCCCTCCGCCAATTCCAAGGAAGTCCCCGTGTGTTCCACAGTGGGTCCATGTCTCTCTTTCCTTCTTGGGCTGGGGGTATTGGGCTCGTCTTTGCAGGGGTGCTTCCTTCTGTCTCCGCTCAAGGTCAGGTGGTGTATAATGAGAAAGATGTAAATGAATATGCGTGTATTGGAGCTTAGGGTTGGGTTTTTTCGGCTAATGCGGAAGCTTGTGGTTGTGGGGCTTGCGTTGGGGTTAGTGCAGTCTTGGGCGGTGGATCCGCAGATTGCCGCCCGAATGGGGGATGGGTTACTTCAGGTCTCGGGTTTATTTACGCGGACGAACGGTGTGGTGACCTTGCTGGAGAGTTCGAATCCGGAGTCAGGTTGGGAGCCTGTGGCAGCGTTCCCTATTTCGGAGGGGCGGACGACGTTGAGTTCTGAGGGCGAACTGGTGGGTGCGGGTGAGGTGCATTTTTTCCGGTTACAGGTGGAGTCGATTCAGCTTCCGTGGGAGATGGTATGGATTGAGGAGGGGGAGTTTTTGATGGGGAGTCCGGAGAGTGATGTTTTAAGTCAGACCCGGGAGCGGCCTCAGCACATGGTGCGGGTGGAACCGGGTTTTTGGATGAGCCGGTACGAGGTAACGCAGGCCAATTACATGGAATTGATGGGGGAGAATCCGAGCACCTACGCCGTTGGAGGCAGTGTTCCGGTAGAGACTGTGAGTTGGGAGATGGCGATGGAGTATTGCCGCAGGTTAACGGCGCGGGAGATGGCTGCGGGGCGTTTGCCGGAGGGGTATGTCTATCGGTTACCTACGGAAGAGGAGTGGGAGTATGCTTGTCGGGCGGGCACATCGACGACCTGGAGCTTTGGGGACGACCAGGGTTTACTGACGGCCTACACGTGGTGGGGTCGGGGTGATGCAGGGGGGCATCCGCATGCGGTGGGCTCCAAGATTGCGAACCCTTGGGGGTTATATGACATGCATGGGAACGTGTTTGAGTTTTGTCTGGATTTGCTGGCGCCCTACCCGGGCGGGCCGGCGGAGATTGATCCCTCCCTGAGGGTAACACGTGGAGGGAGCTTTTACTGTCCGGCCTCGGTGGTGCGTTCAGCAGATCGTTCCCATTCCAAGCCACCGGATTACCGGGAGAACCTCTATGGTTTGAGGGTGGTTTTGGGGTCGGAGCATGCGTTGGAGGAGCGGGGGTTGCTCTATGACACCGGGAGTTGATAAGTCCGCGGCTCCTGTATTTTGCGCCTTGCCCCTTCGCCTTTGCGGCGGAGGGCGGGCGACCCTTTCGTGACGCTGGGGTTGGCCTGCTGAAGGTGCTGCGGCAAACAGATTTCCATCGACGCGAATAGGGGCGGATGGGTGCGGGCCGGCGTAGGCTGCTGGACCACGGAAGCTCCGGGACACTGCCGGGCTTTGCGGGGGGCGGTCAGGATTGGCTGGTGCAGCGTCTGATCCAGCCATCCGGCTCGAGTTTGGCCAGGATCGGGAACTGGTCCTGTTGGGCGGCGAAGACGACATCATCACACAGTTCAGGCATACGGAGGAGTCGTTTGCCGTTGCGACTTTGGCTTAGTCCCTTCAGGAGGGGGGATCCCTGGGTTTGGTAGATCATGCGGGCCATGAGGGCGGAGTCGGCGACGTGTCCATGGGAGTATATGTCCCAGAGTGCGTTGCAGAGGGCGCCAGCGGCGAGGGTATCTTCGAGGGCGGCTTCTTCGTAGGTGCCGGCACCGATGATGAGCAGTGAGTGGGGTTTGAGCTGACGGAGGTTGTGGGCGGTGGCGGCGAGGTTGAGGAAGGAGCTGACGAAAGTGGCTTCAGCCGGGAGGGCCGCATGGAGCGCCCGGGTGCCGTTGGTCGTGGTGACGATCAGTTCCTTGTTCAGTATGGAAGGAGTATTGAATTCGCGCGGGGAGTTGCCGAGGTCGAAGTCGATGCTGCCGGAGTCTTTGGCGGTGATGCGGAGGCCGTGGCGTTCGCCGCACAGGAGGGCCTGGGGGTGGGTTTGTTTGACTTCGAGGGCTTTCGGGATGGAGGAGACGGGGTGGATGGCATGGGCTCCGTGGGCGAGTGCGGTGATCATGCTGGTGGTGGCCCGCAGGATATCGAAGACGATGCAGGTCGTGCTTTCCAGTTGGTTGGCGGTGAGGGCGCAGAACTCATTGGGGGTGGAGAGGACTTCGATGCGAGTGGCGGATGACATGAGAGATGACCAGGGTTGGGTTCAGGGGTTTTGTTGTCTGGGTTTGCGGGCTTGGTGAAAGAGGTATTGTTGTGCGAGACCGGCGAAAGGGCCGAAGTGATGTTCGGCGAATTGCTGGAGCTTGGGCAGGGGGACCGGCTGGTCCTTGAAGTAAAGTTTGCGGAGCGTACGGGCGATCCAGACATCGATGGGGAAGGCCCGGGGCTGGTCACAGGAAAAGAGCAGGGCACAATCGGCGATTTTGGGGCCGACTCCGGGGAGCGTAGTCAGGGTGCGCCGTGCGATGGGGAGTGGAAGCGAGCGGAGTGATTCGAGGTTGATGGAGCCGTTGGCGACATGGGAGGCGGCTTGGTGGAGGTATTTGGCTCTGAAGCCCATGCGGCACTGGCGGAGGGCGGGTTCCCCGGCATTGGCGAGGGCCTGTGGTGTGGGGAAGGCGTGAGCCTGGCGGAAGTGAGGCGGGGTTGGGACCGGGTTGCCATATTCCCGGCAGAGGAGTTGGTAGACCTGCTGAATCTGGACGATTTGTTTGGTGGAAGAGAGGATGAAGGAGGCCAGACAGGTCCAGGGGTCTTGGCGGAGGAGGT
>JBMTVN010000077.1:0-14411 GCA_049451415.1 Limisphaerales bacterium
ATCGGGCGGCCCGTGCGAGCAGCTCGTCGGGGCTGGTGCGGTCATGAATGTCGCAGGGGGCAAACGAGCGGAGGGGGTCCCAGGAAAGGTCGCCGGGGTTGAGCGTGTAGCCGTCGAGAACGGTGATGGAGTGTTGCATGGTGGGATTCAGAAGAGGCCGAAGGGTGAGGCGCCGTCCCGGAAATCGGGGTCGGGCATGGACTGGATGGATGGGGGCGGTTGCGTAGGTGGCGGGAAGGATTGCCAGCGGACAAGTTGGTCCTCCTTAAAAACCGCAAAGGCGGCGAGGTAGGAAACATTGTAGGGGATGCCACGGCGGTTGACCGTGGGAGTGATGCCGAAAGGAGTGACCTGGTTTTCGACCGACCAGTAGAGTTTTTCCCGGGTGATGCGCCGGTGGTATTCCCAGCGGGTGTAGAAGCCGGAGTCGTCCTGATATTCCAGGATGTTGGACGGTGAGCCCCAGACGGTTTCCACCTCAGGGGCGGACATGCCCTCGGAGAGACGGGTGGTGTCGAGGTAGCGGGGAGCGGCGCAGTGGGTGAGGAACAGGCAAGCCAGGAAGGACAGCCAAGCCACAATGGGCTTGGAACGACACTTCCTCGTGGGCCGCGGCATTAATGTTCGGTGCAGCCGACGCGATAGAAAAAGAGCGAGTAGATGGCGAGCGTGGCGAGCAGGAGGAAGGGTTTGCCGTCGATGAGTTTGACTACACCGGCAGCCATGACAGCGGCAAGCGCAGTCAGGAGACCGAGAGCTAGAAAAAATTTCATGCCGGGTAGATTGGAGGCAAAACGCCGGGAGCGCAAGAGCACAAGAGCGCCAGGCGTTGCCCCCCTGTTGACTCATACGTTTTGACGCCGGGCGCTGAAAGTAGTGGGAGGTCGGTCGTTCGATGTTGACCGCGAATGGACGCGAAGAACTAGCCGCTGTTTCTAACCGCGAATGGACGCTAATGGACGCGAATGTGCATTGGGCAAAAAGATGAGGCTGGAGGGGGCGGAAATACTGAAACACCGAAACGCCGGTTCGGGTCTGTGGGGCCGATGGAGGCGGACAGCTGACTCCTGACTCCTGACCTTTGGCCTCTGTTTCTAACCGCGAATGGACGCTAATGGACGCGAATGCGCATTGGGCAAAAAGATGAGGCTGGAGGGGGTTTGGAAATGCTGAAACACCGAAACGCCGGTTCGGGTCTGCGGGGCCGATGGAGGCGGACAGCTGACTCCCGACTCCGGGGCCACGGCGGGGTGGGGGGTGAAATTTTTGGGGTCTTCGCGCAGGAAGTGCAGGGAGGTAGCGTATATGTAAGCGTGTGTTAGTCGGGGCCGTCGGCTGCGGTGACGCGGGGTTAACAGGCATAGAGGTGCTTTGGTTTCGGTTCCCCGGGTGGATCCGGGGGTTGATACCGGGGCTGGGCAGCTCGCCTTGTATGACTGCGGTCGGCGGCCTTTTCTTCGGTGTTTGGCTTTTGGTTGGGTTGCCGGGGAGGCGATAGTGGGGGAAGTCGCTGCGAACTTATTTGCGGCGACTTCTTTTGTTTTGGGAGGGGGTTGATTAGGGTTTGGAGCCTTGATCATGGTGCCTACAGACCGGGGTGATTTGGAGCGGCTCCAGTTGGAGCGGCTGGGAGTATTATTGGAGGCGGTTCGGCCGGCCAACGAGTTCCAGACGAGGCGCTTGGAGGCGGCAGGGGCGCCGTTGAGGGTGGGGAGTTTGGCGGAGTTGTCGGCGCAGTTTCCATTCACCACCAAGGGGGATTTGGTGGCGGAGGTGGAGCGGCATCCGCCCTACGGGTGCAACCTGACGTATGCGATGGAGCGGTATACGCGGTTTCATCAGACGAGTGGGACGACGGGGCGGCCTTTGCGATGGCTGGATACCATGGAGAGTTGGGGGGGGATGGTGGAGGATTGGCAGCGGGTTTTTGCTGCGGCTGGGGTCGGAGCAGAGGACCGGGTGATGTTCGCTTTCACCTTCGGGCCGTTCATCGGCTTTTGGATGGCATTTGAAGCGGCGCAGCGCATGGGGTGTTTATGCTTGCCCGGGGGAGGTCTGAGCAGTGCAGCGCGCTTGCGGATGATTCTGGATAACGCGGTGACGGTGATTTGCTGCACTCCAACCTATGCCTCGCGGCTGGCGGAGGTGGCGGTGGAGGAACGGTTGGACATGCGCGGGTGTCAGGTCCGGCGTTTGCTGGTGGCCGGGGAGCCCGGGGGAAGTATGCCGCCGGTGCGCGCACGGTTGAGCCGACTATGGGGTGGAGCGAGGGTGAGTGATCATCATGGAATGACGGAGGTGGGTCCGGTGAGTTATGAGTGCCCGAAGGTCCCGGGCCGGCTGCATGTGATGGAGGGCTCGTTTTATGCCGAGGTGATCAACCCGGAGACAGGCGGCCTGGTAGGGGAAGGAGGGACAGGGGAGTTGGTGTTGACGACTTTACGTCGGTTGGCCTCACCCGTGATCCGGTACCGGACTGGGGATGTGGTGGAGCCGCTCTACTTTGGGCCTGCGCGGGGGATGAAGGCATGTGAGTGCGGGAGTGTGGAGCTGGCGTTGGAAGGGGGTATTTTGGGTCGGGCGGATGACATGGTGATCGTGCGTGGAGTGAATGTGCATCCGGCCGCGCTGGAGGGGATTTTGCAGGAGTGCGGCGGGGTATTGGAGTATCAGGTGGAGGTGTTTAGTACTCCGAGCTGGACGGAGCTGTCGTTGCGGATTGAGGTCCAACCCGGGGCGGGTGAACCAGGGCGGGTGGCCGGGCGGGTGCAGCAGGCGCTGCAGTCGCGGTTAAGCCTGCGGATTCCGGTGACGCCGGTGCCGCTCAACAGCCTGCCGCGTTTTGAGATGAAGGCGCGACGGTGGGTGCGGCGGGAGAGCGACAAGGAAGACTGAGGCGTAGTCGAATGCTGGAGGTGGGCGAGGAGGAGAGTCCGATCGGGTTGATCGGATTATTTGCGGCCGGTTGGTGATGGTGGTGTTTCTGTATGGGCTAGGGGTTGAGGCCTTTTTCCAGGGCGGAGAGAGCTTCGGTGAAGTCGTAGTTTTGGGTGGCGTCGTAGATATTCTGCCAGAGGTCAGGGGGCAGGCCATTTTGGAGGAGAGAGGCGTGGGTTTCGAGGAAGGAGGCGGCCTGGGGGTCATCGGACTGGAGCAGGTCGCGCAGTTCCGAGGTGAGTTTGGCCAGTTCTTCGGGGTCGACGGGTTGAGGGGTGTTCGTGGGGGCGGGGGCGGGAGCGGGGTTGGCTTGGGGTAGGGCGGGTTGGAGGTGTTGAGCGAGTTGGTTGAGGGCGGCGCCGAGTTTTTCCCGGGCCTGGCTTTCACGGGTGCCCGCGCCTTCCTGACGAAGAATATGCTCGAGGTCGGCGGCGAGCGTTTGAATTTCCGTGGCGCCGAGGTTGCCGGCGACACCCTTGATGGAGTGGGCGATGCGCTGGGCGGTTTCGAGGTCCTGGCTCTGGAGGGCGGCGGAGATTTGGTCGGGGGCTTGGACTTGTTGCTGGATGAACTCGTTGAGGAGCTTGAGGTAGAGCTTACGGTTGCCCCCAACGCGGCGGAGTCCGTCCTCGGGGTTGAAGCCGGGGGCTGTGGGGAGGTCGGAGTTGGCGGGAGTTGGCGGGGCTGGTTTTTGGGATTCAGGTTTGGGTGTCTCTGTATTGGTGGTGGGTTTGAAGTAGCGTCCTATGGTGGCGAACATGGCATCCGGGTTGATGGGTTTGGCGATGTGGTCGTTCATGCCGGCGGCGATGCAGCGGTCGCGTTCTTCCGTGGTGGCGTGGGCGGTCATGGCGATGACCGGGAGATTTTGGAGGCGTTTTTCCGAGCGGATTTTGGCGGTGGCCTGGTAGCCGTCCATTTTGGGCATTTGGAGGTCCATGAGGACGAGGTCGAAGGGGGGTGGATTGGGTTGGAGGGCTTCGACCGCTTCGAGGCCGTTATTGGCGACCGTGACCGTTGCGCCGGCGCCCTGAAGGAGTTCGCAGGCGATCTGCTGGTTGATCTCATTATCTTCCGTGAGGAGGATGCGGGCGCCCTGAAGGAGGTTCACGTGTTGGTCGGGCTGGGCGGCTTTTCGGTCGTTGCCGTTGGACTGGCCGAAGATATTGACGAGGCTATCGACCAGCATGGATTGGGTGACGGGCTTCATGAGGAAGCCATCGACGTGAAGGGCTTCGGCTTCGGAGCGGACTTCTTCGCGTCCGAAGGCGGTGACCATGATGACGGAGGGGATGTGTTTGAGGTTGGGGTCGTTTTTGATTTGGCGGGTGGCCTGGAGACCGTCGATTTCGGGCATGCGCCAATCCATGAAGACCACTTGGTACGGTTCCGTGGCATCCATTTCGTGGAGTGCGGCGAAGGCTTCGCGGGCGGAGGAGACGGCGTGGACTTTGGCGGTGATGCTGCCCAGGGAGCTGAGCAGGATTTCGCGGGCGGCGGGGTTGTCGTCGACGACGAGGGCGCGGAGGTTTTGGAGTTCCGGCGGGAAGATGCGGGCGGGTTTTTCCGAGCCGGGCTGGAGGTGGATGATGAAGTAGAAGCGGCTGCCCTGGCCGGGTTCACTTTCGAGCCAGATCCGGCCGTGCATGAGTTCGACGAGGCGTTTGGAGATGGTGAGGCCGAGGCCGGTGCCGCCGTGTTTGCGGGTGGTAGACATGTCGGCCTGGGTGAAGGGTTGGAACAGGCGGGCGGCCTGTTCCGGGGTCATGCCGATACCGGAGTCGGCGATGGTGAACTCGAGTTGGATGGAGGAATCGGATTGTTCGAGCAGTTTGGTTGTGACGCGGACCTCGCCCTTCTCGGTGAACTTGATGGCGTTATTGACGAGGTTGGTGATGATCTGGCCGAGGCGGAGGGGGTCGCCGCGGAGGTTTTGGGGGACATCGGGCGGGACTTCGATCAGGAACTCGAGGCCTTTTTCGTGGGCTTTTTGGGCGGTGACCGTGGTGACGGAGTGGATGACCTGGTCGAGCTGGAAGTCGATGTTTTCAATATCGAGTTTGCCGGCTTCGATTTTGGAGACGTCGAGGATGTCGTTGATGATGCTGAGGAGGGAGGTGCCGGCGGTATGGACCTTATGGATGTAGTCGTGTTGTTTGGGGGTGAGTTCAGTTTTGAGGGCGAGGTGAGCCAGGCCGATGATGGCGTTCATGGGGGTGCGGATCTCGTGGCTCATATTGGCGAGGAACATGGATTTCATGGCGGTGGCTTCCTCGGCTTTGGTTTTTGCCTGCTGGAGTTCCTGTTGGGCGGCGCGTCGTTCGGTGATATCGGTGAAGCTGATGACGGCGCCGGTGATCTGCTCATGTTCGATGGTGGGGGTGGCGCCATATTCGACGGGGAGGCTGGAGCCGTCTTTACGGAAGAGGACTTCATTATCGATGCGGCTGGCTTTGCCCTCGGTATAGGCGGCGAACATGGGGCAATCCTCGATGGGGTAGGGTTGTCCGTCGGCGTGGTGGTGGTGGAGGAGGTCGTGGGACGGTTGGCCGACGAGTTCGGCCGTTTCGTAACCGAGCATGCGGCAGGCTGAGGGATTGATGAAGGTGATGTGGCCGTGGGTATCGACGCCGTAGATGCCTTCGGCGGTGGATTCGAGGAGGAGTCGGTTCCGCTCTTCAGCTTCGCGACGTTCTTCGGCTTCGATGGCGAAGCGAAGAGCGTTGGCAAGCGTTTGGGCGGCTTTTTCGAGCCACTGATTCTGGGTTTTCGTGAGGGGGTTCAGCAGGGCGATTTCGGCGACACCGGCGGTAGTCTTTTGGAGAGTGAGGGGGTAGGCGAGGACATGGGAGGGGGCGATATCGCCGAAGCCGAACTGGATGCGCATGCGTTCCTGGCCGGGTTCTGCGAGGGTGGGTTGACGGGATTGAGCGGCGGCACCGATGAAGCCTTCGCCGGGCTGGCAGGTTTTGGGGTTTTGGGAATTGGCGGGGTAGGCGAAGGAGGCGAGCTGGTGGAGTTTCTGGTCAGGCAGCAGGACGAACATGGCCCCCATGGGGGCTTGTAGGAAACTGGTCACGGCGTGGAGCCCCCGGGAAGCGACCTCGGCTGGCGTGAGGCTACCTTGGAGTGAGGCGTTGAGGTCGGCGAGGCTGGATTCGATTTGGGCGCGTTGTTGGGCGTCGGAGGAGAGGGTTTCGAGTTCCTTGGTACGGGATTCGAGTTCGGCTGTGTAGGATTTGACTTCTTCCTCGGCGGCCTGGCGGCGGGTGGCCATGAGGTTGATGGCATCGGCGAGGGAGTCGTGGTCGCCGCGTTTATGGACGCGGCGGCTGTAATCGCCTTCGGCGATGGCTTTACAGACCTCGGTGACTTGGCGGAAGGAATCGACCATACGGTTGAAGCTGCCGAACATGGAATTGATTTCGTCGCGTGCGGAGGAGGTATCTGAGTTGGGGAGCGAGAGTTGTCCGGAGGCCATGGCATCGGCGGTGGCCATGGCGGCGGTGATGCGTTTGCCGGCGCCGGCGATCATCCACCAGCCGTAGCTGATGAGTAGCACAAGGGCAGCGAGAGCGCCGGCGGCCGAGGCAATGATGTGGTTGCGAACTTCGCCCAGGACATCGTCTTCGGCCTCGCGGAGGACGACGAGCCAGTTTCCGGTGGGGACTTCGCAGGTGGCGTAGAAGTGGGGTGTATCCGTGAAGGGGTCATTCCAAGCGGCGAAGATTTGGGATTGGCGGTTTTGGTAGAAGGGTTCGAAGAGGTCTTTGTAGGGGGTGTCGCGGATGGCTTTGGTGCGGAGGTTGAGTTCGGGGAGTGTGGAGGCGATGAACTTGCCCTGGTTACTGATGAGGAAGACGTCGATATTTTCCCGCTGTTTGATGTTTTGGAGGAACAGGCCGATATCGCTGAGGGCGCGGTCGACGCCCGCGACGCCGGCGAACTGGCCTTGGTGGAGGATGGGGTAGGTTTGTTCCACGATCATTTTACCTTCGTAGACGTAGGGTTCCGTGACCATGGGGAGGGGTTGATTATTGGAGAGGAAGAGTTGGCGGCAGCCGTCGTAGTAGAGGCTGGTTTCCATGTCGACGAGGGGTTGGAGCTGGATGCTTTGGTTATCCTCGGCATCGCGGAACCAGTAGGGAATGAAGCGGCCTTCGGGGGTGAAGGCATTGCCGATTTGGTTAGCGGCAGGGGAGTTGGTATAGAGATAATCCTGTTCATCGGCGTTGGGTTCGTAGCCGAAGTAGGCGCCGGTGAATTCGGGGAATTGTTCGAGGATTCTGCGGGCGTAGAGGCTGGATTCGAGGCGTTTTCCGAAGAGGCCTTCTTCGGCGGCGAAGGCCATGGTTTGGGCGGTGAGGACGGCGCGGGTGTTGCCGCGTTCGATTTCGGCGGCGACTTGTTCGGCGAGGTGGGCCATGGATTCCTCGGCCTGGGCTTCCATGGTTTTGAGCGTGTTGAGGGCGCGGGTGATGATGAGGCTGCTGAAGACGATCAGGGTGGGGACGAAGACGAACAGGACGAGGCGACCACGCAGGCTGCGGTGGAAGGCGATTTTGGAGGAGGCGTTCATGCTGGGGGTGGGGGATACAACTGGTTTGGTGCAGGGTAGGTGCCTTGGTTGATTCCGTCTAGTCCGGCGGTGGTTAAAACGGTGGTGCACTTGGATTGGAGGGGGGGTATGGGATGGGTGGGGTTTGGCCGACAATGGTGGTGTTGTCCCTTGTGGAGTTGGGTGGGGGCTGCCTATGCTGCCGGGCATGCGCAAGGTTCGAGTCGCGCTCGGTGAGCGCAGTTATGACATTTTGGTGGGGCAGGGATTATTGGCCGGGCTGGGGGTGGCGTGCCGGAAAGTTGGGTTGCGGGGGCGTTGTGTGGTGGTGACCGACAGCAATGTGGGGCCGTTGCATGGAGAGGCGGCGATGGCCTCTTTGCGGGGTGCGGGTTTTGAGCCGGTGTTGGTCACGGTGCCGGCGGGGGAGCGGGCGAAGTCGGTGCGGCAGGCGGGTTTATGTTATGACCGGCTGGCGGCGGAGCGGTTGGAGCGGAGATCGTTTGTGGTGGCATTGGGCGGGGGTGTGGTGGGGGATTTGGCGGGTTTTGTTGCGGCGACGTATTTACGGGGGTTGGCGTTGGTGCAGGTGCCCACGACGTTGTTGGCGCAGGTGGACAGTTCCGTGGGGGGGAAGACGGGAGTGAATTTGGCTGCGGGCAAGAATCTGGTGGGGGCATTTTGGCAGCCGAAGCTGGTTTTGTGTGATCTGGACACCCTGAAGACATTGCCGGCCCGTGAGTTTCGGGCGGGGTTGGGGGAAGTGATCAAGTATGGGGTGATTTGGGATGCGGCGCTGTTTCGTCGGTTGGAGCGGGGGATGGATTTGCTTTTGGCGCAGGATCCGGCGGAGCTGGGTCGGGTGGTGGCGCGTTGCTGTGCGATTAAGGCGGAGGTCGTGGGGGAGGACGAGACGGAGTCGGGTTTGCGGGCGATCTTGAATTTCGGTCATACCTTTGGGCACGGTTTGGAGGCGACGACGCGCTACGGGAAGTTTCTGCATGGGGAGGCGATTTCGATTGGGATGCTGGTGGCGGCGCGTTTATCGCAGGAGTTGCTGGGTTTTTCGGCCGGGGATGTGGAGCGGTTGGAGTGTTTGCTGGAGCGGGCGGGTTTGCCTGTGCGGGTGGGATTGAACCGGAAGCAGCGTGAGGTTTTGACGGCGGCGATGCGGGTGGACAAGAAAGTGACGGGCGGGGAGCTGCGGTTTGTGTTGGCGGAGTCGATGGGGAAGGTGCGGTTTGGCGAGCGGGTATCGGTGGAGCAGGGTTGGGGTGCATTTGGCGGGCTGACGGGGGAGGAAGTGGCTTGAGGTGGTATGTCGTCCCTGAGCGAGAATCTGGTTCGGGAGTTTTTTGAGCTGCGAGGCTTTTTGGTGCGGCAGCCGCGGAAGCACACGCCGCGGTCGGCGAGGGAGCCGGAGGAGGCGGATTTCCTGGTATTGAATCCGCAGCCGTTGAAGGTTGCCGGGGATTTGCCCTTCCTGTTGGAGGCGGAGGACGTGAACCGGTTGGGTCGGGCGCTGGTGGCGGTGAAGGGGTGGCATACAGAGGTCTTCAGTCCGACCCGGTTGGAGCAAATGCCGGAGATTTTTCGGTTTGCGGCGGAGTCGGTCGTGCGTCAGGCGCAGGAGGAGTTGGGTGTGGGAGGGGGGGTGAAGAAAGTCCTGGTGGTTCCGGCTTTGCCTGTGACGCGGGATTTGCGGGAGCAAAGCCTGGAGGTGATGCGTGCTCATGGGGTGGATGCGGCGCTGACATTCCATACCCTTCTGGCGGATTTGCTGCAGCGGGTGGAGGTCAACCGCGATTATTTCAAGAGCGATACCCTTCAATTGCTGCGTATCCTGAAGAACTACAACTTGTTGCGGGAGCCGCAGCTGGAACTTTTCAAGCCGCGGCGGGGCGGGAAGCGGCAAGGGGTGAGCGGTAAGGGGTGAGCGGCAAGCGGGAAGCGCAGAGGGTAGTGCCGCGTGCGCTGCACGGGAGCAGGCAGCTAGGGGATGGGCGTGGCGCGAAGCGCAGAGCGCGGAGGGCAAGGCGTGGTTCGATCCCGATAGCGATTTCGATCCCGATTTCGACGGCGCGCTGGTGTTTAGGGGGGATCGACGGCGTGTCCGCTCTCCGCTCTTCTGTCTGCCGAGCGAAGCGGGAAGGGGTGAGCGTTCGGTGCGTCGGTGCGTCGGTGCGTCGGTTTAGTCACCTGCGGCTGATGCCGCGCATAGGAGCGGTCTGCAGGAACTGACGCAGCGTCTGCCGCGAACTGCGGTTTTGGACACCGATACGCTGAGATGGACGCAACTAACCGGTTGCATTCTTTATCGGCTGTGATAGAAAGCGCGTCTTTGCGGCGGTCTTCGGCTTAGGGGGCTGCCATGGATTTGAATTATGAGCGGTTGCGGCGAGGGGTTTTTGGGGTGGTTGCTGTGGCGCTAGAGAAAGCTGAAGTCATGTCACAACATAGCAGTCTTAGAAGTGGGAATTCCCTGGGTGCGAAGCGCAACGTTCTAAAGCGTTTTGAGCGGGTGGCGGTTTTGAAGAAGCGCGGTGAGTGGAAGGAAGGCGATCGCGTGACCGGGCTGCGCAAGACGCGCGTTGTGGGTTAACGCGCCGTTTGCGGGAGGCAGCCGGTGTGGTTGTCGGGGCCAGAGTCTGGTGTCGTTCGCAATTCTCTTTAGCGGATGGTGACCGTTGAGTGATTTGATACGGCTGCAGAAGTATTTGTCGGAGGCCGGGGTGGCCTCTCGACGGGCTTCGGAACTCCTGATTCAGCAGGGGCGCGTGACCGTGAACGGTCGGCGCGTGGTCGAATTGGGTTCCAAGGTGGATCCTGCTGCCGATCAGGTGGAGGTGGATGGCCGGAGGGTTGGGAGTCTTCGCAAGTATTACGTTGCCCTGCACAAGCCTGTAGATTTTGTGTGTACGCGCAATGATGAGCGCGGGCGCAGGACCGTATTGGATTTGCTGCCGGCGGAGTGGGGGAGAGTGGTGTATCCGGTGGGGCGTTTGGATCGGGATTCGGAGGGTTTGTTACTACTGACCAACGACGGGGAGTTTTGTCTTCGCGTGACGCATCCACGGCATGGGGTGACGAAGTTTTATCGGGTGACTGTGCGGGGGGAGGTTCCGGAGGAGGCGGTGGAGAAGATGACGCGGGGGATGATTTGTCAGGGGGAATTTCTCCGGGCGAGTCGGGGTCGGGTGGCTGAGGTTGGGTCGGGCCGGAGCGTTTTGGAGCTGGAGTTGACTGAGGGGCGGAAACGGGAGGTGCGTCGGTTGGCGGCGGCTTTGGGGATGGAGGTATTGCGGCTGGTGAGGACCCGGGTAGGGCCGGTCCGGCTGGGAACCTTGCGTCGGGGAGCCTGGCGAATGCTTTCCAAGGCGGAACTTGCAGGTCTTGGGGTGACGGTATAAATACGAGGGTTTTAGCGAAAACCGGTCCTGCCAGCATTGACATCGCGGGTGGGACTTACTCTACTTCGGAAATCTATGACAACGCACTGGCTTTGGTCAGCTCTTAGTCTGGGGCTGGCATTGGCCTGGCCGCTTCAGGCCGCAGAACAGACTGCTACGGTATCGGGTAACCGCGTGAATGTGCGCGGCAAGGCTTCCTTGAACGGCGAAGTGATCACACAGCTCTCTGAGGGCGACACCGTGGTGGTCCTGGAGAAGATACCGGTATCGGGGGCGAAGGCAGGTGAGCCGGGGGCTTGGGCGAAGATCCGTTTACCGAAGTCGACCTCGGTGTTTGTGTATGCCCCGTATATTGAGGAGGGGACGCACAAGGTGAAGGTGAGCCGTTTGAATATGCGTGGCGGTCCCGGGGAGAACTACAGTGTCCTGGGCCGGATTGAGCGCGGGGCTGAGGTGAAGGAGATTCAGACCACTGCGAGCTGGATGGAGATTGAGGCGCCTGCGGAGGCCTATGCTTTTGTGGCGATGGATTTTGTGAAAGTATCAGAGGCTGCGGTGGTTGAGGCGCAGCCTGAGGAAGCGGTTGTGAGCGAGCCGGTTGAAGTAGTTCAGGTGGAAGAGGCTCCCGGCATTGTGAGTGAGCCGGTATCGGCTGAGGCCTGGCCTGAAGGCGAGGAGCCGGGCGAGGTTGCTGCGGCTGAAGGCGCTGATGTGGCGGCGACGGTTCCGATGGTGCCGACTCTGGCGGAGGAATCGCCGATGCTGCCCCGCATGGTTTACCGTGAGGGTCGGGTGGTGGAATCCATGAGCATTCAGGCGCCTTCGCGTTGGAGCCTGATGAGCCTGGAGACCAAGCAGACCATCAACTTCCTGCACACGGAGAAAGAGGGTTTGAGCCTGAAGGCATTTGCGGGCAAGGACGTGTTGTTGAAGGGCGAAGAGCTCTTGGATGCGCGCTGGAAGACGCCGTTGCTGGAGGTCGAGGACATTCGTTTGGCTCCCCGATGACGGCTGGCAACTTACTGGACGGGCGGGCGGCTGCGGAGCAGCTGCATGGGGAGACGCGTCAGCGGGTTGAGTCCTTGCTGAAGCGGGGCATTGAGCCCGGCCTGGCGTTTGTGCGGGTGGGTGAAGATCCGGCTTCCCAGGTGTATGTGGGGATGAAGGAGCGTGTGAGTGCGCGGCTGGGAATCCGGTCGGTGACGCATGTATTGCCTGAAACGGCCACCGAGGAGGAGTTGCTGGGGCTGATCGACCGGCTGAATGCGGATTCCCAGTGGCACGGCATTCTTGTGCAGGCACCGTTGCCGCGGCAGATCGTGGGTGAGCATGTCTATGCGAGGGTGCTGCCCTCCAAGGATGTGGATGGGTTTCATCCGGAGAGCATGGGCCGGTTGTTGCTGGGGGATGCGAGTGGTTTTGTGCCATGCACTCCGGCGGGCATTCACGAACTGTTGTTGCGGAACGGCGTTGCGTTGGCGGGAGCTGAGGTGGTGGTGTTGGGCCGGGGCAACATCGTGGGCAAGCCGATGGCGGCCTTGCTGGTGCAGAAGCATCGGGATGCGGATGCGACGGTGACCTTGTGTCATTCCCGAACGCGGGATGTGGCGGCGCACTGTCGGAGGGCGGATATTTTGATTGCGGCGATGGGTGTGCCGCATTTTGTGAAGGCGGAGATGGTGAAGCCCGGGGCTGTGGTGGTGGATGTGGGGGTGAACCGGGTGGATGATCCGGCCGCCAAGGGGGGGAGTCGTCTGGTGGGCGACGTTGATTTTGAGCGGGTGAAGGACGTGGCGGGTTGGATTACGCCGAATCCTGGCGGTGTGGGGCCAATGACGATTGCGATGTTGATGCGGAACACAGTGAGGGCGGCGGAGAGCTGTCAGGTTTAGCTTAAGCGATAGACGTATGAATCCTTCCCGAATTCTTCCCGATTTGCAGTGTTCACTGGTGGCAGAGGATGTGCGCCAGGAGATCAACGGCAATTTCATCCTGTCCGGTATCATCAGCATGATTCGCGTGCCGAAGATGCCGGTGGTGGCGTTTCGTTTGTTCATCTTCAACCGATGGACGGCCGGTGTGGGCAAGTTCCGCGAAGTGGTACGGCTGGTGGGACCGGACCAGGCGACCGTGTTGCGTCAGGGCCAGACGGAATTCAACCTGCAGAATCCGGCGCAGGCGATGACGAATGTGACCCTGTTTGCGCAGGTTCAGCTGCCGGCTGCGGGCGTTTATTTCATTGAGGTTCTGGTGGATGACGTGATGAAGCTGCGCTATCCGCTGCCTGTGGTGTTGGTGCAGAAGCCGGGTCAGGAGGGGCAACCGGGGGCTGGCGGTCCTGCGGCTCAGGTGGAGGGCGGGGTGGCCGGGGATGGAGGGACGGCGTCGACGGGTGAAACACCGCCTTCCGGGGGAGAGAAGCCGCAGCAGTCGTGAGCGCGACATCGTCAGCGACGCCGTTGCAGCCGCTGACGTTGGGTGGGGTTGCGGCTTTTGCGACGGGGGGCTGGTTTCATTTTCTCGTCCTGCAGCTGGCGATGGTGCTGGTGGCTGCTGGGGTGGGTTTCGCCTTTTTTGTTACGGCCTGTTTCCCGGTGCTGGACAGTGCGGTGGCGCAATTGCCGGAGGAGGCCGGTTTCAGGGATCGCAAGCTGGTCTGGTCGGGTGAGCCGGCGGTGGTGCTGGGGGAGACCGGATTAATTGCATTGGGGGTGAATGCCGTGGAGGCCAAGTCCCCGGGAACGACTTCGGATTTGGAGGTGCTGTTTGCTCCCGATGGTGTGCAGCTGACGTCGTGGTTTGGGCATTGGTTTGTTCCCTATTGGGCGGGTTGGAAGGTGGAGTTGACGCAGAAGACTGCGGGGGCCTGGTGGGCGGCGTGGCGACGCGTGGTGGCGCTGGTTTTTGGTTTGGTGGTGGGCGTGGGAGTGGTGGCTGGTGTGGGCTTCAGTGCATTGTTTCTGGGTGTGCCGGTTTGGATGCTGGGACGGACACTATCGCGGCAACTCCCGTTTTCCGGTGCTTGGCGCATGGCTGTGGCCTCGTTTTGTCCGGCCGGGTTGATTGTTCTGGTGGCGGTGCTCCTGTATGAGACCGGGCGGATGGGTTTCCTGAGCCTGTTGGTGGCGGTGGTGTTTCATTTCCTTGCCCTGGGTTTTTACCTATTCCTGTCGCCCTGGTACCTGCCGAAGGTGGTGGAGACGCCAGGAGGAGGGAATCCGTTTGAAAGTGAGGAGGCGGAGGGGGAGGGGAAGGTCAAGCGGGTTCGACGGAATCCCTTCTCCGGCCGTTGAGAGCGATTTTTGCTTAGTTGCATGACAATCAGGCTGGGCTGGGTATAGTCCGGCGCATCGACGATGAATGAACCTGCCTGGACGCCGGTGATGTTATTGGCCGGCTATTGTATTTTGGTGCTGCTTGCCTCGTTGGCGGGGGGGTGGATACCGATGGTGGTCCGTCTGACCCATACCCGGTTGCAGGTGGCGACGAGTGTGGTGGCGGGTTTG
>JBMTVN010000078.1:0-14316 GCA_049451415.1 Limisphaerales bacterium
GGGACGCTGCCCACACCGCCCAAGCAAACCCAACGCCCCGCCCTGTCCCAAAATCAGTCCGGCAGTCAAAATGAAGCAGGCAGAGGAAATCCATCCATTCACTCCTCGATTGCAGGATCCCATTCCACCCGAAAGACATCATGGTCCTCAGCCGATTTCCGCATTTCAACATGCGTAACTCGAACCGGCGTGCCAAACATCTTCCCCAGACCCTGCATCAAACCCACTACAAAGTAGGCCAGCCCCGGCCGATGTGAAAAATAGTGTAATTCCAGAAAGCCCCGCTCCGCATCCACGTTGTTCAACTCAAAGCGCGGCGGCGAAAGATAGGGAAAAACCATCCGAACCCGGTCATGAAAGTGTGGCAGGTGCTCCAGAAATTCGATGAAGGTAGTGCCCGCAGCATGCATCAACCCCCCATAACCCTCACTCGCCGTCACGAGGATCCAATGCTCCCCAAAGCCAACCAGCAAATCATCCACCGCAACACCCAAAACCCGGGAGGCGGCACCCACCAAGTCGTAGGTAATCTGGTCGTCGTAAGGATCAGTGCTAATGAAAGACTCAACCTCAAGCTTGGCTTCACGCTTGATGCGGCTCCACGCCTTCTCCCCATGGTGTTTTACCACCATCTCCTCCATCGCCTTGTTGATCATTCCATACATAGCTGCTCCGGGTACAACTGCTTAAATCCTAAGTATCCAACCCGCACGACCGCTCTTCTGTCAAGAAGCCATCGTCGTATGCACCCGGGATCCGCTTCCCGAAAACAAAAGCGCTCCGGAAGTCGATGACCTCCGGAGCACTCCCAAAACCCAAGCCAGATGACTCAGTAATTGAACTCACCCTGCAACCAGAAGCGATGGATATCAGGAATCCCTGAGTCGGCATCGTGATACGCATACTTCATAAGTCCGGCAAAATACTTGCCGAACTTCCGCGATACCACCGCGTCAATCTCATAGCCGTAGTCCAAGGCATCTTCGTGAGACCAGAACTTGTGCAGTTGAACCTGCAACGGAATGCTGTAAGGCAGGGTCGTCCCCACCCGCACATACAGGTCCTGCAACCCGTTCGCCGGCGTAGTCAGGAAGGAATCCGCCCAGCCATTGTATTTGTGCAGCAATGCCAGCGGCGTCCGGAACGACGCCCCATTGTCACTGCCCAGCAACTCATACCCCGCGCCGGCATTCCAACCCTGATAACTCGCCCCCAAATCCGCCCCCACATACATCGCACTGTAATCATTCGGATTATCCCGCGCATCTGTCTGCCACGCCAGCTCACCCCGATAGTCCAGCTTCCACTCCTCACCCACCGGCACCTTCCCGGTCACGCTGCCACCCAATGTGGAGGATGAATTCGCCGGAGAATTGTCGAAGGCCAGAAAGTAACCATACCCGGTCACTGTGACCGCATCACTCAAACTGTAGGAGGCGTTCACTAAATGAGAGTCGGACCGCCAATTGCCATCCGCGTGTCCATCTCCCAGAACCCGATTCACCCGCGACACATAACCGTAAAAGAAGGTCGCGTTCTCCAGCGCCCGACTCTGCATTGTCAACCCGTCAAAGGTCTGCTGGTTCTGCCTCCAGTCGACATCCCCGACAAATCGCTGGTCATCCAGGATGTAGTGCTGCCGCCCGCCGGCCAGGGTGGTGTCCCATCGCGTGTAACCCAGCCACGCCTGATTGATCTCCGTGGTCTCCGGATCCGGAATCACCGTCCGGCCGAGCTCGTCAGGATCCAGGCCCGCAGGGTTGTACGGCGCCCCCAGGCTGGTCACGTTCTCCGCCTCCAGCATTCCCTGCAAACCGTAAACGGGCGCTGTCGTGAAACCCAACCGCGGTCGGATTGTAACCGCATCCGATGGTTTCAACCCCTCCGCATCGGCATGCTCCCAGCGCAGCCGCGCATTAAACGAGGCCTTGCCCTTGGTAAAGGCCTGCACCACCTCGTTCTCCAGCACCTTGTCCCAGGAGGTCTTCGCCCTGGATTCACCGGTCTCCGTGAGGGAGGAGGCGGGCGCGGCATCCGCATCGGCTCCTGTTGTGCTTCCCATCACCCCCGCCGCCCCTGCCAGCGCCAGAACCCATGCCGCCGCCCTCCGCCGTTGCAAACGCGCCTCACGGTTCCTTGTTGCCTTCGTGTTCATCTTGAATCGCATATCGGATCAATACCCGGCCACCTTAGTCATTTCGCATAGCGCTTCTGGAACTCGCTCTGCCGTTCCTGACGCTCCTTCAACTCAGCCTCATCCATCTGGTTCAAATACCAGCGGTGATTGTCGGAGGCCAAAATCTCATCGATCCTCTTCGACAGCTTCTCCGCGGCCTCCTTCTTCGCCACATCACTGGACGCGCGACCACGGTCCACCAGCGTCTCCAGCTCGGGAATCATCTTGGTGTAGAAATGCTTCGCAACCTCATACGTCCCGTGCCAGTGGGTATAATCCGGCCCCATCATCGAAGCCCCATGCCGTGCCCGCCGACCCTCATGATGCCAGATCTCAAACCAGGTCCATGCCAGCTCGTTGGCAAATTCAGCCTCACGCATCAATGGCTTCGCCAGGTTGTAAAGCTCGAGCCCGGGCTTCGCGAACTTCTCATGGTACTGGTCAATCAGCCCGTCATACTGCACGTAGAAGTTGTCCACCCACTGGTTCTCGTGGCAGTTCACACACACAGCCTTCATGTTCCCCCGCCGTGTCTCCCAATTCACGTTCGCCCCCGGCAAACCCATCTTCGCATCACTCACCTCCGGCCGAACGGAAATCGCCGGCCGGTTGTTCCAGCTGATCCGCATCCCCACGTCATGCGTCACCGGCATCGCCGCCACGGCCGCGCGATCCTTTGTCGCAGGACGCGGCGGAGTCGCACTCATGTGACAGGTGGCACAGGTGGGCGCCCGGTTGTAGTCCTCTCCCACCACCCACTTCGAGGAATCCATGTTCAGTTCGTCCTCAAATGCCCGGAATGCCACCCCGTGCTTCGACTCATAGTAGATCTCAATCTGCGGATGATCGGGCCCCATATGGCACTTGCCACAGTTGTCCGGATGCCTGGCCTGCTCCGCCGAGAATGAATGCCTGCTGTGACAGGCGGAACACGACCCCTCGGAACCATCCGGATTAATCCGCCCAATACCCGTGTTGGGCCAGGTCGCCGGATCCAATTTACCCCCCTCCAACACCTTCACCTCGCTCCCATGACACTGCCAGCAACCGTTCACGGCCGCAGCACTGACGCCCTTCGGAAAACCCGCCGTCACCATGCCCCGGTTGCCCTCCACCACCTCGGCCAGCACATTGTCCAGCGATCCCATAATCCGACCGCCCTTGGAATGATGCGAATGAGCAAACTCCTCCGCCTCCCGGGCATGGCAACGCGCACAATCCTTGGGGGAGACTATCGTGGCAATCCACGCACCCTCATGCTGGAACGCATCAGGCTCGTTCTCGTTCGCCATGTGACACTCGTAACAACCCACGTTCGCGCGATGATGCTTGCTGTCACCCCACTGCTGGTAAACCCCAGTCGTGTCCACCCGGTGACACTCCAGGCAGGCCGTGGTTTCTTTGGAAACCTCCGGCAATCCCCAGGCCTGGGCCTGGGCCGTGGTTGAACCCCCCGTCGCCCAACACAGGGCAACCAGAAGGCCGCTAAGGATAACAGGTTGCTTTTTCATTTGCTTTCTCCAGATTCGCTAGTCTTTGCCACTCCCTCAGAACCACTGCCGGGAGCAGTCGTGCCCCAGCGATGAAAATACGTCACCTCACCCGCCAGCACGGGAACCGATACCCGTACCAAAATCGTGTAGATTAAGAGACCCCCGGCCCAGATCCCCAGGCAAACCAGGGTTTCATTCAGGCTCGGGAAATACTCCACCACCTCCCCCAAGGGGCTGGGAATGAACGCCGGAACAATCAACCCCATCCCCTTCTCAATCCAAATACCCACGATCGCCAGGACACAGGCCACATTCAGGAACCTCAACGCCCGCGATGCAGGCAGAACAAACAGCAGCGTCGCCACACAGTTCATCGCCACCGCACTCCAGATCCAGGGCACCAGCGCACTCCGACCTCCAAGCCCAAGGAACAGGTAGTGCGCCGAAGCCCCATGCCCCGTGTCCGCGTAAAACTCCGTGAACACCTCGCACAACAAGAGAAACAGGTTGATGATCATCGCCACCTGCACAATCCGCCGGAGCGTGAAAAGCGCATCGTCGCTAACCTGATGCCGCGTGAAATGACGCACCACCTGCAGGGTCAGGATGATAAACGCCGGTCCGGCAGCAAACGCGCTGGCCAAAAACCGCGGAGCAATAATCGCCGAGTTCCAGAAAGGCCGGCCTCCCAGCCCGACATAAAGGAATGCCGTGACGGTGTGAATGCTGATGGCCCACACAATCGCCACGAACACGAACGGTATGTAGAAAGCCTTCGACGGCTTTCTGCCGCAATACGCGCAGTAAATCAGGTAACCGCAAATGTGCAGGTTCAACACGAGATAGCCGTTCAGCGCAATGACGTCCCACGTCAGCATCGAAATCGGGAAATTAAACCTCCACAACAAATGCATGAACCGGTCCGGCCGCCCCAAATCCACCATCACAAACGCCAGGCACATGAAAATCACCGACACCGCCAGCAATTCCCCGAAAATCACCACGTCGTGCAAATGCAGATTCCGATACACATACACCGGAATCACCAGCATCGCGGCAGCCGCAGCCAAGCCCACCAGATAAGTGAAGTTGGCGATGTACAACCCCCACGATACCTGGTCCGTCATCCCTGTGGTCACCAGCCCGTGCACAAACTGCTGGCTGTATGCATGGATGCCCGCCAACACAAACAGCGTCAGCACGGTCATCCACAGGTGATATCTCCAGTCGCCGACAAAACTGAGCCGGAAACAGTCCCAAAGAAATGCCAGGTATCGTTTCATGCTGGTCTCTGCGGATCCTCCGGAGCAGCGGGCTCGTGGTAACGGCTCCCCCGCTCGTCAAAATAATAGAAAAACCGGGGCAACGTCCCCACGTCCTCCTTCAACACATACACCCGCTTGTGCTTCAGGATGTAATGCACGTCGCTGTTCGGATCCAAAACATTGCCGAATTTCCGTGACCCCGTAGGACACACCTCCAAACAAGCCGGCAGCTTGCCCTCACGGGTGCGATGCAGACAAAACGTGCACTTCTCCATCACCCCCTTCGGCCTCGGCCGGTTGGAGAGATAACTCATGTTCGGGTTGATCTCGTCCGCCTTCAGCTTCGGCTCCGCAAAGTTGAACCGACGCGCCCAATAAGGACACGCCGCCTCGCAATACCGACACCCAATGCACCAGTCATAGTCGATAACGGTAATCCCGTCCGGCTCCTGCCAGGTCGCCTCCACCGGACACACCTTCACACAAGGCGGCTTGGCACACTGATGACACTGCACCGGCATATACCACTTGTCCGGCTTGGGCACCTGCTCGGGATCGTAATGATGATTCGCCGTCTCAACATCAATGCTCCCCTTCTCCATTTCCAGGACCCGGATATACTGGATCTCCGGCGACCGGGACTGGTTGTTCTCCTTCACGCAGGCATGAACGCACTTCCGGCACCCGATGCACCGGCTGATGTTCAGCCCGTAGACAAACTCCACCCCGTCCATCGGCGCAGGAGCGCCCACGGTCGCCGTCACCCCATAGCGCGTCTTCACCTGCTCCTGAATCCGCGATAACACCCGCTCCTTGTCCTCAGGCGTCATCTCCTTGTAATGCTTCTGCAAAAACTCCTCTACGCTCGGCAAATCATCATCGGTCAAGTGACGCAACGGTGCCATCGCGGCAGCCAATGCAGACAAACCCGCCGCCGCCGCCGCACCCTTCGCCAGGAAATCCCGGCGACTCATGTCGCCACCGCAGGAACCCGAACCGCCACAGCCCGTTGAGGAGTCAGTCTTGCTCATTGTTCATGCCCTCCTGAATGCCCGGCCTCACTTAAATCCAATCGCAGCGGATCCCTGATGCCGTCATGGGCCGGAAAATATGGCATCCCCATCCTGAGGGTGTTCGGACCCGGTGCAGGCTCCAAAGCCTGAAACGGAGGATGATGCGGATCATGACACTCAATGCAGCGCCGCTTGGTCTGCTCACCCCGCGTACGATCCCAATACCCATTGACCCGCCCATGCGACCCCGCCAGCCAGTCACGGTAGACCGGACCATGACACTTGCCGCACAAAAGCTGCGGCTGGTTCCAGGGAATCACCCCGCCAGCGTCATCCACAAATGCATCACGCTCCTTGGGATGATGACAGTTGAAGCACCGCGTGTTGATCCCGTGCCGCAACTCGATATCGGTGTGCTGCCCCAGTTTGCGCACCGTCTCGGCCGGCGATGGAATGATCCGATGACAATCGCTGCAGCGATAGGTGTAACCCGCCACCGCATAAGTCGGCTGCAGCTTCGGCTGACGCACGGGAGCCGGATCAGTGAACTTTGGCGCCACCAAAACCGCACCAGCCACCTGGCTCTCGTAAGGGATCGGGTCCAAAACCAGGACCACCACCGCCCCTGCCAGCAGCAAAGCCACCCAGTAACCGGATCTCTGCTTCATCGGCTGTCCTCCTCACAAACACGCAGTTTCCCCGCCGGGCCTCCCACGCCCACTCCTGCGAGCAAACAGTTCTGGTATGAAGTCGAACTCTGCATGTCGTCGTTGATGCAGAGACTAAGGGAAACGAACGGGAAGGTTTTTGACCTGAATCAAACTATCCCGCCTTTTTCGAAGAACTCAAATGCCGACAATTTGCCCCCCCATGGAGACTGACTCGAGACACTTACGGGGAATTGCAGGATACGAAAAATGGCGTTGAGGGGGGATTCGAACCCTCGCTAGGTTGTCAAACCCCAGAACGCTTTAGCAAAACGTCTCTTTCAGCCATGAAAAGCAAACTAAAACCTCAATCGTGAAGTGGAGTGTGGAGTCATCCATGAAAAGCAGCGGATGCGGGCAAAGCATGGAGGTTGATGATCCTTGTATGACCTAAAACGACTTAAGAGCTACTGCTGAATGCCTCTCTCAATTTGGTCCCGGATTTGTCGCGGCCATCGACAGTGCCCTCCGTCAGGAAGGTCAATTGAAATGGTTTGTCAGGGACTCGCTCTGCCTACCTCTATGCAGGATCGGCATGAGTCTTTAGCCCCAAAAGGAGCCATTCCGTCGTTCTCTCCCAGGTTGCCATCCTCATTGGATTCCTTTCCCGGGGGAGTAAATACGGGAGATGCTAAAAGGGCGACCACAGATCAGGCTTCAGAATCGACTCCACATCAACACACATGATAAGATCATCTTCGTATTCATATTAGATTGCCAGCGTCTTGCAGGTGACAGATACTAAGCAAGCCCGTTAGTTCCTACCTCAAAGGACAAGGGCTCAGTCCTGTCCAGTGATAAGCGAAACAAACAACAATCGTATGAAAACAGTCCAAATCCTTACTCCAATTACAGCGGGGCTATGTCTGGCACTGATGATCGGTTGCGCAACGCCAAACAAGCCAACTTCGACTGAAGCTCTCAAAACAAGCCAGGATCCCCCCCAAAATTCTCCAGCGGAGCAAATCCCCTATGCGATTCGGTTAAAACAGGCCAGACAACCATATGCTTATGTCGTTTTCGAACAAATGGACGTCCATGAGGGTATGGAAGAGGAGTATTTGGAAATTGAGTCAGAGTGGTCAAAAGTTCATGAATACTTTGCTCAACAAGGCAAACTCTTATCTTGGGGGCTAGCCAAAGCAAAACCGAACGAACTGGGATATGAATACGTTACATGGAAAACTTTTCGATCTCTGCAAGATATCGATACCAGCTCAAGCTACGATTGGAAACAAATCGCGACATGGATGGGGGAAGACAAACTTTCAGCACTTTTCCAAAAAACCCCATTAACTAGAACAATCACAGGCAGCCAAGTTCTTCGATTACAAAACTACGCCTTAATGCCACTAGCACAAAGCGATTCGCTCCAGAACCTAAAGCCATCCGACATATCCTTCAGGATCAATTTCTTGAAACCGAAACAGGGTCAACGCCAAAAATACCTTGAAGTCGTAAACAAAGCTTACGCCCCCATTTTCGAAAAGAGAGCCGAAGTTGATAAAACCTTCATTGGATGGGAATATCAAGAGCTCTTATTCCACAATGGGGAGAGTCTAAATACAGAGCCCTTTAGGGGCATTGATATTTACAGAAACGACATCCCCGAGCTAAACGAACGTGACAAGGAATCAATAAATGACCAACTACCCCCCTGGCCTGAGGATATTCACCCCGCGGATCAAATGAATGCTTTGCGCTCAATTAAATCAGTGGATTTCGATGTAGTGCTTACAACAAGCATAAACCCGGAAAAAGCATTGATGGCAAACCTGGAGGGCACATGGACTCATACGTTCCCTAACGGCGCATACCGAACGAAAGTCATAACTCCCTTTGAAGAGCAAATGACCGTCTTTGAAGCTGACGGCACGCTGCGAAATGCTAACCCAGCAATCCCGTTCAGAGTTGAGGTCAGTGGTGGACTCAATCGCTTCACGGGATTCTTCCCAAATGGAAAAACATGGAATGCTTCAATATTGATACAAAATGGAAAATGGTACGAGCAGATGAGGGCTTTCACTGACTTGGATCAATTCAATGGAATCAACCCTGCAGCACCAGATGCATTCTTCGTATATCAGAAATCCAACAAACCGACCAAGGGAAATAATTCGCCGTATGATAACTCCCGGTATGGCACCGAATTAATACGAAATATAGTGAACGCATATGCCGAGGGCGACCTAAAAAAGTATAGAAATTACTATAACGACGAGGCCCGAGCGGTGCATAACCAATGGGGACCGACGTCTGAAGGAATGTCTATAGATGAATTGGTTCAAATCCACAAGGCGCATCATGCGACTTTAAAAAAACCAATTGAGATTCTCCACAGCATTTACGAAGTAGTCACGTTACCCAACGGAAGCAAACATGCACACGGTTGGATTCATTTCAGAAACACATACAAATCTGGCACAGTCGCGGATACATATGTATTCGTTTCGATTGGATTAGATGATAACGGAAAAGCTACTTATGAGTGGGCTTTATATAACCCAACAGGGGTCCCTACTTATCAGAAATAATATTATCCGAATCCTGTAGCAACAAAGGTGTAAGCCAACCGGCTTACACCTTTTTGCTGCCCTGTTAACGATCTTTCAAGAACAGCGCAGCAATAAGTGAACTCTACGGGAGCCATCTTAGGCTTCGTCTATTGAGGGACTTGCGCAGATCAGGCGATTCCATTACCAAGATATGCCCCTAGGCTGTCTTAAAATCATGAATTCGCACTGCGAAACTCGAACGTGAAGACAACCTACTGTCAGCTGAGACTTTGAAAGCTTGGCGGTGAGAGGGGGATTCGAACCCCCGCTAGGGTGTTAAGCCCTAGAACGGTTTAGCAAACCGTCGCCTTCAGCCACTCGGCCACCTCACCACACACTCCGGTCCGTTAAGGACCGTCGAAGCAGGGCGGGCAATCAATCAGGATTTCGCCCCTGCCGCAAGATTTCTTTGCTCGTAAATACCTCTTTCCAGAAAGCTTTCCCCGATCAGGTCCAAGCAACGCTTGCCCTTCCGGCAAGCTAGCCCACTACTCCCAGTCCCCCGGGTCCACCGGCAAATCCAAAAAGCGGTCAAGCAGACGTCGATCGCGCTTGGTTGGACGGCCTCGGCCCTTCTCCCAGACGGGCTTCGCCACCGGCCCCGGATTCCTCCGCCGCTCCCGCTCTTCAGGGGGAGTCAGGTCCTCCATGTAAGCCGGCAACGCCTTGGCAGCAACCCTGCGCTCAACAAAACCCACCACCTTGAGGGTCCTCTTTACCTCGCCAACCTGCACGGTCACTACTTCCCCCAAACGCAATTCACGGGCCGGCTTGACGCTCTCGCCCCCCACCTTAACGTGACCAGCCCGACAGGCCTCAATTGCCGCCGTACGCGTCTTGAACAAACGCACTCCCCACAACCACTTGTCGATCCTGACCGCTGTCGTTTCCATACTCCAACCCCGCACAACTTTCCTTTTGCGTTCACTGCGTCCCGAACTACGTTACTGTTATCCATCCAAAGCCTGGACATCAAGGCACCACCTACACCCCACCACCATGCGAAATGCCCACCAGGACCTGGAGTCTGAACAGGACGCGTCCAGCTCGGTTGCAGCACTGGCCGACCAGGATCTGTCACAACTGCTTACCGCGGCTCAAGCCCTAGCCGTCCACCTGCGTACTCAAGCTGACAAACCCACAGAAGTCCTCGAATTGGCCGCCCAGCTGGAACGCACCACAAACCGAGCCCTCAGCGTCCTCCAACAAGCACGCCACCTCTCCCACCAGCTCCACCATAAACGCAGCCTGATACACCTCTCCGCCCTCGCCGAAAATGCCGTCCAGACACTCCAGAAAATTGCCGGCACTCAGATCGCAGTCAGTCTGCAAGGCTCATCCAATGTCCCGGCGGTGCTCTCCACACCCCAAGACCTCCTCCTCCTGCTGCTCCTCCTCGGACTCCGATCCATCGAAGCCATCCGCCCCAACCCTGGTACGGTCAGTATTCTCCTCGAACCAGTCCACTTCACCAGTGAGGATTCACAACGCCTGCCCGGCACCCAGCCCGGCCCCTACACCCGTATCGTCATCCGTGATACCGGCAGCGCTCTCGAAACCGAGCTTGTCCAACGCTCACTCAGCCCACTCCCCAACAATTCCATCGACCCGGCACCCGTGGGCGCCATCCTCCATGCCATCCAACATCTGGTCTCCTCCCACGGCGGCACCCTTGAGGTAGACTGCGGAGACCAAGGCGGCACGGTCACGCAAGTCTACCTCCCCGCCCACGAACCCAAGGGCCTCGCCAATATTATCCCGCCAGGCATACCCACCGGATCCGGCCAGCCAGTCCTCTTCGTCGATGATGACCCCGACCTCGCCCAGGCCGCCTCCCACCTGCTCCCCCTGCTGGGATATTCTCCCCTCGTCTACACCAGTCCTGACGAAGCCATCAAGGCACTGACAATCGACCCGCAGCTCTGCCAAGTCGCGATTGTCGACCTCAATATGCCCCAACTCACCGGGATCGACCTTGCCACCCAAATCCTCGAGATCAACCCGTCCATCCCTGTCTATGTGGTCACGGGAATGCGGGGAGACTGGACCCCTGAAATGGCACGCAATCTCGGCATTCGAGGGGTTTTGCATAAGCCGCTTACCCCCGCCATGTGGTGTCTCACGCTGAACGAGGCTCTCCAATCCTCTGCACCCGCTCTCTAAATCCTCCCCTCTCCGTTCCCCCATCCCGTTGTTGCACCCGGCGCCTCACCAAGGCACCATCCCCGCCATGAAACACTCCCGTCGCTCTTTCCTCTCGGCCGCCGCAACCAGCGCAGCCGCCCTCGCCGTCCAACCGGGCCGAACCCTCGCCGCCACACCCTCTCCCAGCCCCATCAAGTTCGCCATCGCCTCCTACTCCTACTGGCACTTCCGCACTGAACGCGTCACCATCGAAACTGTCATCGACCGCGTCGCCAACCTCGGTGTCGAAGGCGTGGATATCCTCCACCGCCAAATGGATATCCCCGAAAAAGAACCCCTCACCGCCAGCCACCGTTCCTACCTGCAGAACCTCAAACGCCACGCCTTCCGTAAAGGCACCGACCTGGTCTGCCTCTCCATCCACCAGGACTTCGTCGATGCCGATCCCGCTTACCGACGCTCCCAGGTCGAACACACGCTCAAGTGCATCGAAATCGCCTATGCCCTGGGAATCCCCTGCATCCGGCTCAACTCCGGACGTTGGAACACCATCCAATCCTTCGATGATCTCATGGCCGCACGCGGCATCGAACCCATCCTCCCCGGCCACACCGAGGACGACGGCTTCAAGTGGTGCATCGACTGCATCGAGCAATGCCTCCCCAAAGCTGCAGAATGCGGGGTCACGCTCGCCCTGGAAAACCACTGGGGCCTGACCCGCTCCCCCGAGGGTCTCCTCCGGATCGCCAACGCCATTCACTCCCCCTGGTTGGGAGTACTGGCCGACACGGGAAACTTCCTCGAGGACCCCTACGAGAAACTCCAGCAAATCGCCGCCAAAACGGTCTATCTCCAGGCCAAGACCTATTACGGCGGAGGCGAATGGTACACCCTCGACCTGGACTATCCGCGCATCGCCCAAATCTTCCGCAAAGCCGGCTACACCGGTTACGTCGGCCTCGAAATGGAAGGCAAGGAAGACCCCATGACCGCAGTACCCAAAAGCATCGAAGTCCTCCGCAAAGCCTTCAATGGCTGACCTCTAACTTCTTTCTCAGCCCGTCATGCAGAACCACATGCTCCGGTCCGCACTCTGCGTGAGCCTGCTCGCGCTCACGTTGACCGCACCCCCAGCCACCGCGGCCGACCCCTCACCGCTGCGCCAGGCACACTCCCACAATGATTACGAACATGACCGCCCCCTCCTCGACGCCCTCGACCATGGCTTCTGTGGTGTCGAAGCCGATATCCACCTCGTTGAGGGCTCACTCCTCGTAGCCCATGACTCTGACCAAACCCGCGCCGACCGGACCCTCGAAAGTCTCTACCTCGCCCCCCTCCGCGAACGCGTCCGAAATAACGGTGGCCGGGTCTATCCCAACGGCCCCACGGTCATCCTCCTCATCGACCTCAAGACTGAAGCGGCAGCAACCTACCTCACGCTGAAACCCTTGCTCGCCGCCTACAAGGATATCCTGACCGAGTTCCGCCCCGACAAAACCCTGACCAACGCCGTCACGGTGATCCTCTCCGGCAACCGACCCCGCGAATTGCTCGCTTCAGAATCCTCACGCTACGCGGCCATGGACGGACGCATTCCCGACCTCGAATCCGACGCCTCACCACAACTCATCCCTCTGGTCAGTGATAACTGGAACAACCACTTCCCCTGGCGAGGGGAGGGTACCATGAGCAAAGACGACCTGAATCGCCTCAACGCCATGGTCCGCTCAGCCCACGACCAAGGCCGCATTATCCGCTTCTGGGCCATTCCAGATAGCCCGACGGCGTGGTCGTTGATGCGAGACGCCGGAGTGGATCTGATCAATACCGACAACCTCCCGGGTCTCCGTGACTTCCTCACGGAAAACCGAAGGTAAAGAGGACGCGGGCTGAACCACCCGGTCCGCCAGGAGCCCGCCCGCCCGCTCTGTGCCTACGAGCCCGACTGGTGCAAATGGATGTCTCTCTGAGGAAACGGAATGGTGACTCCCTCAGCGTCAAAGGTCACCTTGACCTTCTCCGTGGTATCAAACTTCACCGCCCAATAATCCGGGGACTTCACCCAGACCCGCAGCATGTAGTTCACACTGCTGTCCGCCAGCTCAGAAACCATCACCTGAGGCTTGGGCTCCTGTAAAATGCGCGCATCAGCCGAAGCCAGCCGCTGCAGAATCTCCTTAACCTGCGCCACGCTGTCCCCATAACTCGCCCCAAAAATCAGATCCAATCGCCGCGTCGGCATCGCCGTAAAATTGGTGATGTTGTCCCCCGTAATTCGCGAGTTGGGAACAATCACTCTCCGGTTGTCCGGCGTCACCAGCACGGTGTTGAACACCTGGATCTCATCCACTACACCTGCCGTCCCCCCGGCCTCCACATAATCCCCCTTCTTGAATGGTCGCAGCACAATCATGATGAAACCCGAGGCGAAATTGGATAACGACCCCTGCAACGCCAACCCGATCGCCAAACCCGCAGCTCCCAAAACCGCGACGAAGGAGGCGGTCGGCACATGCAGGTTCTGGATCGCTGCAATCACCAGAAAGGTCAGCATTAAGGCATACGCCAGATTGCACAAAAAGCCGCTCACCATCGGCTCCAGCTTCCGCTTCTCCATCAACCGCCGAATCCCCGCACTCAACGCCCGAGCCACCCAACGCCCCACGACCAGGATCACCACCGACCCAAACAACCGCAACGCCCACTCGGTGCCATGCTCGACCAACCAGCTCGATGCCGTCGCAAATCCCTCCGATACACTCGGCACCGCGTTGGTCACCTGATTCATTACCGACTCCGTAGCACTCGCTGCTGCCATATCTCGTCCTTCCAGATTCGCTAAACCACTTCACCCGCCTACTCTCCGACAAACAACACCCCACCCGAGCCCAAGCCCGCCGTCAAGCCGCGAACTTACCAACCCCGAACCCCAAACCAATACCCCATCTCCCATCTCCCA
>JBMTVN010000079.1:0-14162 GCA_049451415.1 Limisphaerales bacterium
ACCGCAAATATCCTCCAGGAACACTCCCCCAATATTATCCTCTTCCCCCATGATCAGGACTGGAACTCCTCCCACGAAGGCGTCCACCTACTCCTCCACGACGCCCTCCAAAAACAATCCCCCAGTTTCTCCTGCATCACTGTCGAAACCGAATTCTGGGGCGCCATGGACGACCCCAACCTCATGGTCGAAATCACCCCGGAACAACTAGCCGACCTCATCACAGCCCTCACCCACCACGTGGGTGAAGTCCAGCGAAACCCCTATCACCTCACTCTCCCCGCCTGGATGATGGACAATGTCCGCCGCGGCGCCGAACTTGTAGGCGGCCAGGGCGGCGCCTCCCCCGACCTCACCTTCGCCACCCTCTACCGCGCCCGACGATGGACCCACTCCGCCTGGAAACCCTTCTGGGAAGGAGGCCGCGTCATCACCGCCGAAAACCACGTCGCCGAAGCTCTCCCAATAACCTAACCCCCCAACCCAAAGTCGTATGAAAGATCTGTCCGAATGCCGTGTCCTCATCGTCGATGACGTGCGCAGCAACGTCGATGTCCTCGTCGAAGCCCTTCGCAGCGAATGCAAACTCAGCGTCGCCCTCAATGGCGAAGCCGCCCTCAATTCGATCGCCAAGAACCCTCCCGATCTCGTCCTGCTGGATATTGTCATGCCAGGCATGGATGGTTATGAGGTCTGCCGCCACATCCGTTCCAACCCCGCCACACTTGACCTGCCCGTCATGTTCCTCAGCGCGCTCGAGGACGTAAAAAACAAAACCCAGGGCTTCGAGGCAGGCGGTAATGATTACCTCACCAAACCGGTCGAAGTCCTCGAGGTCAAAGCCCGCGTGCGCTCCCTCCTCAAAGCCAAAGCCTACTCCGACGCCGCCAAGGAAAAAATTGCCAGCGAACTCCGCATCGCCAAAGAAATCCAACTCGGCATCCTCCCCGCCAATATCACCACTCCCGCCCAAAAAGCCGGACTCGATGCCCACGCCCTCCTCGAACCCGCCCGTGAAGTCGGCGGCGACCTCTACGAAATCCTCACCAACGACCACGGCCACCTGGTCACGGTCCTCGGCGACGTCTCCGGCAAAGGGATCCCTGCAGCCCTCTTCATGGCCGTCACCATGACGCTCGTGCGCACGCTCGCCCGCACCGCCACCGAACCCGCATCACTCCTCCGCCAAGTCAACGACGCACTCGCCACGCAAAACCCCAAAAGCATGTTCGTGACCATCCTGTGCACATTCTATAACCCCTCAACCCACGAACTCACCTACGCCAGCGCCGGCCACCCCGCACCCATCCTCATCCACGAAAACTCCGCCTCCTTCCTGCCCAATAAACCCGGCATGGTCGCCGGCGTCTTCCCCGGACTCACCACCCAAAACCAAACCATCACCCTGAACCCCGGTGACGCCATCACGCTCTACACCGACGGCGTCAATGAAGCCTTCAACGCCGATGGCGACATGTTCGGAGACCAACGCCTCAAGGAAACCCTCCACCAGGCCAGCCTCCCCCAGGCAGAGGCCGTCAACCAACACCTCCTTCAAGCTGTCCGCCACCACGCCGCCGAATACCCCCAGTCCGATGACATCGCCATCTTCACACTCCGACGACCCCAATAACCCCACAACCGCGAGAGCCGAACCAGATTGCCGACGCTCACTCCACCAAGGCCGCATCCACCGAATCCCGGATCGGCAACACCTTGTCAAAACCGCTCAACTCTAAAATCTGCTTCACCGGCCCGCTCGGACTGCAAAGGAATAACCGGCATTGCTTCTCCTGCGCAAACTTCGTCAGCCCAAGCAACGCCGATAAACCCGCCGAACTCAGGTAATCCACCGCCGACAGACTCACCACCAACTTCAGGTGACCCGCCTCCAGCACCTTCCGTCCAGCCGCCTCCAACTCGGGAGCCTTCTCCGCATCCACCCGCCCATACACGGTCATCACATCCACATCCCAGTTCTTGGTCACATGCACCTGAAACGTCCCGCGTAAATACTTGCTGGCCTCCTGCATCGATCCGCAAATCGTCAGCACCTTGTCGAAACCCGCCATCCTCACAATATCCAACGCCGGCCCCTCAGGCATCACCAGCACCAACTTGCCCTCCCCCGCCTCCATCATCTTCGCCCCGCTAAGCAACGCCCGCAAACCCGCAGAACTCAAATAGTCCACCCCCGTCATGTCCATCACCAAGGTCTTCGCCCCAGATAAACAACACCGCTCGCATCGGGCCTCCAGCTCAGTGCACGCCTCTGCATCCACTCGACCCGACACTGACAACAACTTCGCATCTCCATGGTCTTTCTGGGTGATCTGCATAACGGCCAATCTCGCCAGCACCGCCTCCCCACGTCAAACCCATTCACCCCAATTCAAGGTTGAACCCCACCCCCTCCAACGATTCAATCATCCCAACGTGACCACGACCCCGTGCCATGACTAGTTCACCCCAGGATCCCAGCTCATGGGGAACATCCTTCCCTAACCAACTGCCTGCCCTCATGGAGGCCATCGACCAGCTCGAATCCTTCCTGAACTCGCACAACGCCCAGCCAAAAACGCTGTTCACCGCCCGACTCGCGGCCGAAGAAATGGGCACCAATATCCTCAAATACGGTTACGACGATACCAACCCCCACGTCATTCACCTCTCCGCTGCAGCCTCCCCAGACAGCTTCACGCTGCAGCTCACCGACGACGGCCACGCCTTCGACCCTACCCTCCGCTCCGACCCTTCCCCCGACCAGGACCTCGCCGACCGCACCCCCGGCGGCTGGGGCATCTCTCTGGTCCGAAAGATGTCCCGCTCGGTCACTTACGAACGCAAAGAGCAAACCAACATCCTCACGATCACGCTCGACCGCCAGCCCGCCGAATAGCCCCTGCTTCTCGCCCTCCCCACACCATGCGGTCCATCCTCATCCAAGCCGCCTATAACCTCGCGTTCATCGTCATCCTCACGGCCATGCTCCCCTGGCTGCTGGCCCGGCTCCTCCGCCGGGGTCAGTGGAAATCCGGCTTCACCCAGCGCTTCGGCCTCTTCACCGAGGATCTCCAACACCAGTTCCAGCAAAATCCGCCGATCTGGCTCCACGCCGTCAGTGTCGGCGAAGCCAACCTCGTCGTCCGCCTCGTCAACGCCCTCCAAACCACCCTCCCCCAATGCCGCTTCGTGGTCTCCACCACCACCACCACCGGAATGGCCCAGCTCCAAAAGCAGCTCCCCAGCTCCATCACCAAAATCTATTACCCCCTCGATTTCCTGCCCTGGGTCAAAAAATCCCTCCGCACGGTCCAGCCCAAGGCCGTCATCCTCGTCGAAGCAGAAATCTGGCCCAACTTCCTCTGGACGACCCGCTCACTCCAAATCCCAGCCCTCCTCGTCAACGCCCGGGTCTCGGAAAAATCCCAACGCCGCTACACCAGACTCAAATCCCTCTTCCACCCCCTCTTCGCCCAATTCAAACTAGTCTGCTGCTCCACCCACACCGATGCCCAACGCCTCCTCTCCCTCGGTTGCCCAACCACCAGTATCCAAACAGTCGGCAACCTGAAGTTCGATGTCGAACTCCCACCCTCACCACACCCCGACCCCGCCGCCACCCAACTCCTGCTCCAAGCCGGCATCAAACCGGAAAGCCACCTCATCCTCCTCGGCGGCAGCACCCACGCCGGTGAGGAAAAAATCCTAGGAGAATGCCTCAAATCCCTGCGCCCATCGTTCCCCAACCTCGTCCTCGTCGTAGCCCCACGCCACTTCGAACGCGCAGGTGACGCCTGCCACGACCTGCAACAACTCGGCCTCCAAGTCACCCGCCGGTCCTCACTGCAAGCCAACGCAACGCTCAACCCGCCTCCCGATGCCCTCGTCGTGGATTCCACCGGCGAACTCAAGTCGCTCTACTCCTGTGCCACCGTCGTGTTCATCGGGAAAAGCCTGACCGCCCACGGTGGACAAAACCCCGTCGAACCGGCCGCCCTCGCCAAACCCATCATCACCGGACCCCACATGCAGAACTTCCAGCTGATCACCCGGGAGTTCCTCGCACATCAGGCAATCACTCAGGTCCAGAACCCGGAGCAGCTGCTCCACCAAATCCAATACCTGCTCGAAAACCCGGAAGCCTGCCAGCGCTTGGGCGAAAACGCCCGTCAGGTGGTCCAAACCAGTTCCGGCGCCACAAAACGCACGCTCAACGCCATCCTCCAGACGCTGGCCTCTGCCCCCTAATCTGTTTGCCTCATCCCCCTTTTAACCCTACTTTAGCCCACCGTTTACGAGGCTCCTAGTCCGCACAAAAACCATGGAAAGCCAACCAGCCATCCCATCCACTGAAATGACCCGCAACAACCGCCTCCTCTCACTCCTCCTCCTCGCAGCACTCTTCCTGCTCCCCACACTCACCACCCTCGCCGCAGGCTCCAGCCACGGCAACGCCGGAGCCTTCCCCCCCCCGCTCTCCAGCTACGAAGACAATGACCTCTCCTCCGTCTGGGCCATCCTCCAGAACCGCGTCCAAAAACAACCCTTCAACCTCTGGGCCAGTGTCCTGTTCCTCTGCGCCGTCATCCATACGTTCTTCACTCAACGCTTTCGCCATATCGCTCACGTCCTCGAAGACCGCCATAACCAAAACAAACCCAAACGCGGCAACAAAATCCTCCATGTCAGTATCTCCGCCCGTCTCTTCCACTTCCTCGGTGAGGTGGAAGCCGTCTTCGGCCTCTGGCTCATCCCCCTCTTCGTCATGATGGCCATCATGGTCGGCCTCAAGGATACGATCGGTTACGTCGATTCGAGGGTCAGCTTCGCCGAACCCGTCTTCGTCGTCGTCATCATGTTCATGGCCTCCACGCGCCCCGTCCTCCAGCTCGCCGAACAGGTCATGCGCTGGTTCGCCAACCTCGGCGGCGGAACCCCGCTTGCCTGGTGGTTCGCCATCCTGACTCTGGGCCCCCTCCTCGGCTCCTTTATTACTGAACCCGCCGCCATGACCATCTCCGCCTCCCTCCTCGCCACCCAGTTCTACCTCAAAAAACCCCGCCTCAAATTCGCCTACGCCACGCTCGGCCTCCTCTTCGTCAATATCTCCGTCGGCGGAACCCTCACCCACTTCGCCGCCCCACCCGTCCTCATGGTCGCCGCCGCATGGGGCTGGAACACCCCTTTCATGCTCCAACACTTCGGCTGGATCTCCGTCCTCGGAATCATCATATCCAATGTCGCCTACTTCCAAATCTTCCGGAAAGACTTCGCCAGCCTGAAAGCCACGCCCGACACAGACTCAAAAACCTCTCAGGATGATCCCATCCCCCTCTGGGTCACCGCAGGTCATCTTCTCTTCATGGGCTTCGCTGTCCTCGTCGCCCACCACCCCCCGCTCACTTTCCTCTGCCTCCTCTTCTTCATCGCTTTCTATGAAGTCTCCGAGGATTACCAAAACCCCTTCTCCCTCCGCTCCCCCGTCCTCGTCGGATTCTTCCTCGCCGGCCTCGTCATCCACGGCGGACTCCAACAATGGTGGATCGCCCCGGTCCTCGGCAGCCTCAGCGAACTGCCTCTCATGTTCGGTGCCATCACCCTCACCGCCTTCAATGACAACGCCGCCATCACTTACCTCGCCACGCTCGTACCCAACCTCTCGGAAACCCTCAAATACGCCGTCGTCGCCGGCGCCGTCACCGGCGGCGGACTCACGGTCATCGCCAACGCCCCCAACCCCGCCGGCCAATCCATCCTCAACCAATACTTCCCCGATGGCATCTCCCCGGGCGGTCTCCTCTTCGGTGCAGCCCTCCCCACCGCCGTGATGACGGTCTGCTTCATCCTCCTCACCTAACCTCTCCCCCCACCTGCCAGTGAACCGCCCCCCTTCAGCCGGACTGCTCGCTGCGCTCACGCTCGCATCCTGCCTGATCCTGTCCTCCACAGGCTGCAGGGTCGCCAAAGGGGTGGCCAGCCTCCCCAATCAGGCAGTACAGGCCCTGTCCCCCAGACAACAGGAACTTCAATCCACCGACTTCGCCACCCTCCAGAATTCCCTCATCCGGATCGGCGACCACTTCCTCACGCGCCTCCCCCCACAAATCCAACAACTCCAAACCAACAACACGCCCATCTCCCGTCCGGAACAACTCCAACTGCACCTCCGCTTCCTCAACGAAACTCTTGAGATAACGACCCAACCCAACTCTCTCGCCAGCCTGATCGAACTGGCCGCCGTCAGCACCATCGTCAGGAATGATCTGGAATCCTATTGGGTTCCCCAACTCTACGGAGAATCCGCCATCCCCCTCCTCACCTGCCTCCAAACCCTCGAAACCAATTCCTGGACGCTAGCCCAGGAATACCTCCTACCGGACGAAGTCCAAACGCTCCAGCAAAGCATCCAGTCCTGGCAGTCCGAAAATGTCCTGACCAACCAACCGAGCATGCTCCGGTTCAGCAGCGCCATACTCACCCGCTACCTGAACCACAAAAAGCCCGCCAAGTCCTCCTCCCAAGGGGGCCTCCTCGGCATCCTCCAACTCGACCCCCTCGCCGGCCTCGACCCCGCCACCCGCGAACTCACCCAAACCCGGCTCTTCGCCGAACGCGCCACTTACCTGCTCTCAAGAATGCCCGAGGTGGTCGCCCTGCAAACCGAACTGCTCAGCTATCGCCTCACCCAAATCCCCGCGGTCCAACAAGCCATCGCCCAGTCCGGGGAAATATCCGAGTCCGCCAACCGCCTCAGCCACACAGCCGAATCCCTGCCCGCGCTCATCCAGCAGGAACGCCAAGCCGTCGTCACCGCCTTCGAACAACAATCCACCAACCTCAACTCCCTCGCCGCCCAGCTCGAACAAACCCTCACCGCCGGCAGCCACATGGCCAGCAACCTCAACCAGACTCTCCTGACCTTCAACCAGGTCGTCGCCACCTTCGAAAATACCAACAACCCCGCCCCCTCAACCAATAGCCAGCCCTTCCGTATCCAGGACTACACGGAAACCGCCCGTGAACTCGACTCCGCCGCCCAACACCTCACAATGCTCCTCCAGACATTCGACCAGACCATCGCCTCCACCAATCTTTCCCAACTCGCTTCCACCGCCACCTCAGAAAGCCAGGCCCTCATCGATCACGCCTTCAAACGTATCCTCCAACTCGCCCTCCTCCTCAGCATCCTCGTCCTCGCAACGACCCTAGCCAAACGCAAGCTCTCACGCCCCAAGGCCAAACAGGCACCATGAACTCCTGCCCCCAAGCCTCCCGACGCTCCTTCCTCCTCCAAATCAGCACCTCTCTCCTCACCGCCCCACGCCTGCTCAACGCCTCCCCCACCCCCTCCCTCCCCACACCGCGCCCCCCTCTCATCCCCGCCACAGCTCACCCCGCAGACTGGCCCGCATTCGAGGAAGCCCTCCGCAACTGGCGCGCAGAACAACAAACCACCCCCACCTATAACCCCGAAGCCTACGCCCAACCCAATACATCCTGGGCCAGCCGCTGCCTCTGCTGTGGCTTCCTCATGCTCTACGACGAACACCTCTTTAATCCCCATGCGCAATCCTACCAGCTGGATGCTCTCCTTGAATCCGCCAGAAAAAACTTCGGCGGATTCGATGCCATCGTCCTCTGGCACGCCTACCCCCGCATCGGCACCGATCACCGAAACCAGTTCGACTTCTATCGCGATATGCCCGGCGGCATCCTCGGCCTCCGTAAACTCATCCGCCAATGCCACGACGCCGAGACGCGCGTCTTCATCAACTACAACCCCTGGGATACCGGCACGCAACGCGAACCCCGCCCCGACTCCGAAGCCCTCGCCCTCCTGCTGCAGGCACTCAATGCCGACGGGATCTTCCTGGATACCATGCCCCACGGTTCCAACGATTTCGCCCGGCAACTCCAAACCGCCAAGCCAGGCGCAGTCCTCGAAAGTGAACTCGCCCTGCCCATAGAGCACATCCCCACCCACCACCTCTCGTGGGCCCAATGGCTGCCCGACTCCCACACCCCAGGTGTCCTCCGCAACAAATGGCTCGAACCCCGGCACCAACTCCATCTCATCAACCGCTGGGATACCGACCACTCCGGCGAACTCCATACCGCCTGGATGAATGGAACTGGCATCCTCGTCTGGGAAAACGTGTTCGGTTCCCACCTCCCCTGGTGCCCCCGTGACCGATCCATCCTCCGTTCCATGCTCCCCATCCAGCGCCGCTACCACCACCTCTTCACCAGTCCCAACCGAACCCCGCTCGTTCCCACTCAAAATACCAGCCTCTTCGCCAGCCTCTGGCAAAACCCACACCAGCGCATCTGGACCCTCGTCAATCGCGCCCACACCCCCAGCCAAGCCCCTACCCTCCAACTCACCCCCACGCCAGGCTCAAAACTCTTCGACCTCATCCAAGGTGCCCCCGCAAAAATCACCCGCTCAAACTCAGGCCAAATCACTTGGAATGCTTCCATACCCCCACGAGGTGTCGCCTGCCTGCTCGAAACCACTCCCGACGAATGCTCCACCCCCGGCTTCCTCACCTTCCTCCAAAAACAGTCCGCCCTGGCCCGAACATACAACCCATCCACTACTCCCGCCCCCTCACCCACCCGAACCACCCTCCCCAAATCCACCCAACTCCACCGCACCCCCCCGCCCAATACGATCGCCATCCCCGGCACCACGCTCGAACTCCAAACCAGTCTCCGCATCCGCGAATGCGGCTTCTACCAATCCAACCCGCCCCCAAACCACCAGCTCGCCAGTAGTTACAACCCCGCTCTCCAATTCTTCTCCCGCAAAGTCACGCTCAACCCCTACGCCATCGATATCACCCCCGTCACCAACGCTCAGTTCGCCGAGTTCCTCACAAAATCCGGCTACCACCCGGGCAACTCAACCAACTTCCTCAAACACTGGGGACATGGCCACCCCGCTGCCTCAGAGCTCGATCACCCGGTCACTTACGTTAGCCTCGAGGACGCTCGCGCCTATGCCTCCTGGGCCGGTAAACGCCTCCCCACGGAAGCCGAATGGCAACACGCCGCCCAAGGCCCCCAACAACTCGCCTACCCCTGGGGACCCAATTGGCAACCCAACCACTGTAACGACGGCTCCACCACCCAGCACACCACCCCCGTCTCCCAATTCCCCCAAGGCCAGTCCCCCTTCGGTGTCCTCGACCTCTGCGGAAATACCTGGGAATGGACGGAATCAGAATCCACCGACGGACACACCCGGTTCTGCCTCCTCAAGGGCGGCTCGTTTTACCAGGCCCAAGGCTCCAACTGGTACTTCGAGGGCGGGCCCCAGAAAAATCAGCACACCGCCAAATTCCTCCTCCTCTACCCGGGCCTCGACCGCTGTGCCACCATCGGCTTCCGCTGCCTCACTGACCTCCGCCCCGACTAAATCTCTCCCACCATCAAGCCCCGCCTCTCCCCAAAGACACAAGAACCCCGTCTTGCTCCTCACCATCTCAAAGCCTACAACCCTCCGGTGCACGGCGTATCACCCAAGATCAAATTGCCTCCAAGCAAAGTACCCAAACGCTTTTGGATCGCTGCGCTGCTCCTCGCCACGGTCGGAACTCTCGCCCTCACCACCGACCTCACACCCCTGATCCAAAAAACCCTGGCCTGGATCCAAAGCCTCGGCCCCGCCGGTGTCGCGGTCTTCTCCGCAGTCTACGTCACCAGTGTCATGCTCCTCATACCCGCCACGTTCCTGGCGCTCGGTGCCGGAGCCATCTTCGGCATGAAACTCGGCTTCCCTGTCGTCTGGCTCTCGGTCACCACCGGCGCCACCGGTTCATTCCTGCTCGGACGCAACCTCGTCCGGAATTGGGTGGAACACCAGCTCCACAAACGCCCGGCACTAGCCGCTCTGGACCAGGCCGTCACTGATTCCGGATGGAAGATCGTCACTCTCTCCCGGCTCTGCCCCTTCTTTCCCTTCCCCCTCCTCAACTACGCCTTCGGCGCCTCGAAAATATCCCTGCCCCAATATATCCTCTCCACCGCAGTCGGCGTGCTCCCCGGAGTCCTGCTCTATGTGTGGATCGGTAACGCCCTCGGTGACCTCGCCGGACTCCACGAATCCCCCCCGCTTCCGCCAAGAATCCAATGGCTCCTCTACGGCGGCGGCCTACTCATCGGAATCATCGTCGCCACCTACACCACCAAACTCGCACGCACCGCCCTGAAACAACACCTGCCCATGGAAATGGATACCGAGCCCACTCCCGCAGCCGAACACTCCATCAACAACTAAATCCCTTGGCTCCCACCTCCCCGCCCGTCACGCCGGCCAGCCGTAAAGCCCTGCCCCGTATCGGTCTTGCCATACTCCTCGCCGTCCTGGCCACCATCCTCCTGTTGCCCCACATCAATACTCTCCTCATCCAGAGCCTCGACCGAATCCAGCATCAGGGCCCGCTCGCTGCAGCCGCCTTCTCCTTGCTCTGTATCACGTCCATCGTCCTCCTTGTCCCACCCAGCCCACTGAAACTCAGCGCCGGCGCCCTGTTCGGCTTCGCCATCGGAGCACCCCTCGCCTGGCTCAGCGTCATCCTCGGCTCAACCCTCGCCTTCCTCCTCAGCCGATACTTCGGCCGTAACCGTATCGAAAAAAAAATCCAATCCACCCCCACACTCCACGCCGTCGATCAAGCCATCACCCAGTCCGGATGGAGAATTGTCCTGCTCGCCCGACTTTGCCCCGTCCTGCCCTGCCCAATCCTCAATTACGCCTTCGGAGCCAGCAACATCACTCTCCTTCACTATGTCAGCGCAACCGCCCTCGGCACCCTCCCCAGTGCCATCCTCTACTCCTGGATCGGTAGCGCCGTCGGTAGCCTCTCAGGCCTCCACCAGTCACCTGGCCTCCCCACTCCCTGGAACTGGATCCTCTACTCCATAGGAATCATCGCAGGCATTATGCTCACCACTCACCTCACAAAAACTGCTCAGCAAATGCTCAAAAAACACCTGCCCAATACCCCAAACAACCCCTAAAACACACACCTCCTCCCCCAGGGGAAAAGGAACCCTACGCCCCCTCCACGGAAGTGGCCTCCACCGTCTCCCGCATCAGCTTCAGGAAACGCGGCAACCCCTCATCAAACGCAGCCGCAATCGGAATCACCGGAGTCTTGGGCACCCGCCGCTTGAATTTCTTCAGGTTCTCCTCCGCCACCACCTCGTCCATCTTGTTCGCTACTACCAATCGCGGACGCTCCAATAACTCCGGATTATACGCCGAAAGCTCATCACATAACTGGCGATAGTCATCCCACGGCGCACGGCCGTCCGTCCCCGCCATGTCCAATAAAAACACCAGGATCCGACAACGCTGGATGTGCCTCAAAAAGGCATGCCCCAACCCCACGTTCTTGTGCGCCCCCTCCACCAGCCCCGGCACGTCACACATCACCAGCCGATGCCAGTCCTCATACTCCACAATCCCAATCTGCGGATGCAAAGTCGTGAACGGATACGGAGCCACCTTCGGCCGTGCCCTCGAAACCGCAGTCAATAATGTCGACTTCCCGGCATTCGGATACCCCACCAACCCCACATCCGCCATGATCCGCAACTCAAATAAATACTCCCCCTCACCCCCAGGCTCACCCGGTTGCGCAAACCTCGGCGCCTGACGCGTCGCCGTCGCAAAATGCCGGTTCCCCAAGCCACCACGCCCACCAGAACACAAAACAAATTCCTGCCCGTGCTCAGTCAAATCAGCCACCAGCTCCCGCTCCAGAATGCCCTCGTCATCTCCAGCCTCATCCACCGCCTCCAAATCAATCTCCAACGCCCGCTCCCCACCCGCATGCCGAATCACCGGACGCCCCGCCGACCCCGTCATCAGCCTCCCTCCAGACTCAGCTGCCACCTCACCACCATCCTCCTGCTCTCCTGACCCCTCACCCTCCACCACCTCCTCCTTACCAACCTCAGCCTCCCCCACCCCATCCTCCATCACCCCGCCGGTTAACGGCAAACGCCAGATCAAGGTCCCGCACGGAACCCTCACCACCAAATCCTTGCCCGCCTTCCCGTTCATCCCCTTCCCCATCCCATGCTCCCCGTTCTGAGCAATCAACCGCGGCTGGTAATACTGCGCAATCAGGTTGTTCAAATCATGGTCCGCCCGCAAAATAACACTGCCCCCACGCCCGCCATCCCCACCCGATGGCCCCCCCTTCGGCCGAAACGCCTCACGCAAAAATGCCACACTCCCGCGCCCACCATGACCCGCTCGCACGTAAACCTTGATCTCGTCAATGAACATAAAAAGGAAAACGGGCGAGGTGCTGCCACCTCGCCCGCAAAATACACAATCCCGAAACTAATTCGCCTCGGCAGCAGCAGCTTCAAGCGGCAAAATGCTCACCCGACGCTGCAACTTCTCGAACTTCACTTCCCCATCCACCAAGGCAAACAAGGTCCAGTCACGGCCCACACCCACGTTCTGGCCCGCACGAAAACGACTCCCGCGCTGCCGAACAATGATGCTGCCCGCCGAAACCTTCTCACCACCAAATCGCTTCACACCCAAACGCTGGCTGTGACTCTCACGACCGTTGCGCGTACTGCCGCCGCCTTTTTTGTGTGCCATATAAAATCAGCTCCTTCCAGCCTGCCTTAGGCCTTGATCTCCTTGATCTTCACCACCGTCAGCTCCTGACGATGACCCTGAGTCTTGTGGTAGCCCTTGCGGCGCTTCATCTTGAACACCAAGACTTTGGGTCCACGAATGTGCTTCACGACGTCAGCCACAACCGCAGCCGACTCCACCGTGGGCGCACCCACCTTCACCGCACCCTCCTGATTCAACAGCAACACACGGTCAAAGGTATGCTCCTGTCCCGCTTCCACAGGAAGACGCTCAATCTGCAGCAGATCGCCAGGCGCAACACGATACTGCTTTCCACCAGTTTCAAGAACAGCGTACATAAATTATTTCCCAGCCAAAGGAGCGCAGAGTCCAACAAAAACCCCACCCCCTGTCAATGGGATTATCAACTAAACATACAAGGCCGCCTTCAAATCCCTCACCAAAACGCTCGTGTAGATATACCGCTTGTCCAACGATACATCCAAACACTTCAAAATCACCTTCTCCAACGCAGCCGGTATGTCCCCGTTCAACTCCCGCGGATAAGCAAACTCACTCGACCGATCATAATGCCTCCGCAATACCTCCTCCGCTGTGTCCCCCACAAAAGGCTTCCGACCACACAATAACTCATACGCCGCCACCCCAAACGCAAACTGGTCCGACCGATGATCCACCGGCTGCCGACGTATCTGCTCCGGCGCCATATACGCCGGTGTCCCCGGATTCTCCGACATCTTCTTCGGCTCCGATGGCTTCGGCTGCGCACTGTCAAAATCCACCAACCTCAAGGCCCCGTTCCGGCTCAACATCACGTTCTCCGGCTTGAAATCCAAATGAATGAAACCGCTGTCGTGCACGTGCTCCAATGCCTCAGCCATCTCAATCAAAACCGTCCCAATCAACTCCTGTAACAACCCGTCGTTCCGCGAAGATAAAATCTTCAGGTTGTCCCCCTCCACATACTCCATCAGCAAATATAAATCCCCATTCACCTTCCCGTGATCCACATACCCCACCACAAGCTCGTGATTGTGAATCTTCGATAAAATCTCCGCCCCCCGCACAAAGCGCTTCTTCGCCTTGGAATCCATCCTCAGCGCATGATGCAAACGCCTTAACGCAAAAACCTCCCCGCGCTGGTTCGTCGCCAGCCATATGCTCGCCATGCCACCCGAATTGATCAGCTCCTGCAAATAAAAGGGACCAAACTGACCCGGTTGTACCGTGTCAGCCTCCTCTACGTGAGATGAGCGAAACCACGCCATGAAGCGAATTACCAGAAGTCTCCTAACAGGAACAGGTTCCACCCGCCACTGGTTGTTCTGACGCACAGGGCCCAACCCGCCCCAAAAATGCCTAACCGCACTCTGCCACTACCCGCCGCCGATACGCCCGCTCCAATGCTCGAATCTCCGCACCCACCCTCAACCGACGCCCCTCCAACTCCTTCACCCGACTCAATTCCCGCAAGCTCGAAGTCAGGAAGGCCTGCTCAACCCGAACCAACTCACACAAGGTCAAAACC
>JBMTVN010000080.1:0-13827 GCA_049451415.1 Limisphaerales bacterium
GGTCTTGCACGCTACTTCTGCGCGGCCGTCGGCGTTGAGGTCGTAGACCATGAATTGGGTATAGTGCTCGCCCTCGCGGATGTTGCGTCCCAAGTGGATCCGCCACAGATGGGATCCATCTAATGCATAGGCATCGAGGATGGGCTCGGCGGTAGGTCCGGCGAACGAATTGTCACGGGGCTGGGACACCAGCATGACGACGAGTTCATAGCTGCCATCGCCATCGAGATCTCCGACAGAGGCATCGCCGGGGCGGTAATTCCCGGGCAGGTTCAGGGGGATGGTGAGGAAACCGTCCTCCCAGACCGTTGTTTTGGGGGAGGCTTGTTCCGGGATGAGCCCGTTTGCAGGGGATACGTAATATTGCAGGGTTGGGGTTCGGGGTGCTGTTGTATCGACAAAACAGTTTGGACCTGTCAGTGGGGAGTCTGTCAGGCAGGTTACTGGCGAATCCGGCGAGGATTGGCGATACAGGTTGAACCCGAGATCGTGGGGGTCTGAGGCAAATGATCTCCAGCTGAGGAAGATAGTCTGGTTGGTCTGGCGGATGGCCACCAGCCCACGGTTGAGGGATTCCGGAAATGCAGGGGTGGGTGCAGCATCCATAATGGAGCAAGTCCATAAAGGCAGGCAGGCCAGGGCGAGGATGGGAACGCGAAGGTCGTTCATGTCAGCGGGGTTCAGTAGGGCAAGTCTAGAGGGGGAGGAAGGAGGCGACAACCCTGACCGACTGGGGATTTGGCTTCTGAAAGCGCTTTAGGTACATCATCTGCTGCGAGAATCCGCATGAGATCGATTCAGTGTCAGGCGTTGCGCTTCTGTGGTGTGTTGGGCGTGGCATGGTTGGCGGCGGGTTGTGACCGGGTGGATTTACGGGGCGCCATGGGGAGGGCGAGCGGGGATGCCCGTGAGATGGCAGGGATGGCGGTGGAACGGACTGAACCGTTGACGCCAGACCAGCTGGTGGGGAGATCGGACGATATCGTTAAAAAAATCCTTGGCCAGCCCCACGGAAGGCTGCGGACGGAGGCTGGAGAGGTGTGGTTGTATCCCGACTGGCGGGTGACTTTAGGCTCTGATGACCGGGTGGCTTTGGTAGAGGCAGAGAAGCCGGTCGAGGTGGCCGGCCAATCCGCAGGTGGGGCAGAGCCGATGGCGGTGAATGTAGTGCGCGCCGGGGGCGCAGTGGTGGATTTGAGGCGGTATTTGTCGTCAGGCAAGGTGGTGCTGGTTGATTTTTATGCAGACTGGTGCGGACCTTGTCGACAGATGAGCCCCTTGCTGGAGCGGATGGTGGAGTCGGATCCCAACTTGATGCTGGTGAAAGTAGACATCGTGGATTGGGACACTCCGGTGACCCGGCAGTTTGAGGTGGAGTTTGTGCCGAACGTGCGGGTGTTTAACCGTCAAGGAAAGCCGGTTGGGAAGCCGACGGCAGACTGGGGGGAAGTTCAAAGACTGGTGGAGTTGGCCCGGCGCTGACCTGTTTCGGTGTGGCTGTGGGAGTTCATGAGGGGAGGCTCTTGAGGATGTTCTTGTGTCGGGTTCCGCTTGACGTTTGTCGGCAAATGGGGAGACTGCGCCGCCGGTTATAGAACCGTTCGGCCCCTGTTTTTTCGGTTGGGATTCCACAATTCACGGATTTTTCCCTGAGATTGGGTGGTTGGAAGTCCTGTTGTCGGGGCCGGTTCGTCAGGCAGATCAAGTATGCAACACATTCGGAATATCGCCATTATCGCCCACGTTGATCATGGCAAGACGACCCTCGTGGACTGTTTGTTGAAGCAGTCCGGTACCTTTCGTGCAAACCAGGCCATCTCGAAGGAGGAGCGGATCATGGATTCCATGGACCTCGAGCGCGAGAAGGGGATTACCATCCGGGCGAAGAACGCTGCCTTCAAGTATCACAACTTCCACGTGAACATCGTCGACACGCCAGGACACGCTGATTTTGGCGGTGAGGTGGAGCGGGTCATGAGCATGATCGACGGGGTGCTGCTCGTGGTGGACGCAGCGGAGGGGCCCCAGGCGCAAACACGGTTTGTGTTGCGCAAGGCCCTGGAGGCCGGCGCAAAGCCGATCGTGGTGATCAACAAGATCGACCGCGATAACGCCGATCCCAAGAAGGTGCTGGACCAAGTTTTTGAGTTGTTTCTGCAGTTGCATGCCACAGACGAACAACTGGATTTCCCGTTTGTGTATGCGAGCGCGAAGGATGGCTACGCCAAGATGGAGCTGGAGCACACCAGCGGGACGATGGAGCCGCTGTTTGAGACCATCGTGAAGCACGTGCCTCCGCCCCGGGCCTCCGCCGGGGAGGGTTTCCAGCTGCTGGTGGCAAACCTCGACTACTCCGATTACCTCGGTCGTATCGCCTTCGGTAAGATTCATTCCGGGCTGGTCAAGGTGGGTATGCCCGCAGTGTGCCATCACGTGGATGGCCGCCAGAGCAGCGGCAAAGTAACCATGATCTATCACTTCGAGGGTCTGAAGCGAATCGAGGTTACCGAGGCCCACGCGGGCGATATCGTGGGTATTGCAGGTTTTGAGGACGTCTTCATCAGCGATACTCTGGTGGACTGTGCAGACCGCGCCCCAATGCCCAGCAAGCCGATCGATCCGCCGACGATCCAGATGGAATTCGCGGTGAACGACGGTCCCTTGGCTGGCCAGGATGGCAAGCTCGTGACCGCCCGTCATGTCTGGGAGCGGCTGGTGAAAGAGATCCGGACAAACGTGGCCTTGCGGATTGCGCAGACCGATAACCCCAAGGTGTTCGAGGTTGCGGGTCGCGGCGAGATGCAGATCGCCATTCTGGTCGAACAAATGCGGCGTGAGGGCTACGAGGTGCTGGTATCCCGCCCCGAGGTGCTATGGAAGAAGGATGCCGAGGGTAAGCCGCTGGAGCCCATTGAGCGCGTTTTTGTCGAAATCCCGCAGGATTGCATGGGCGGGGTCATGGAAAACATGGCGTGGCGCAAGGGAGACATCCAGAACATGACCCACCATGGCGACCAAATTACCATTGAGGCGCTGGTGCCGATGCGGGGGCTGATTGGATTTGAGACCGATCTGGTCAATATGACGCGCGGTATGGGGGTGATGAGCCACCTGTTCCACGAGTATGGGGCGGATCGTGGTGAGATCGCCGCACGGAAGAACGGGTCCATGGTCAGCATTGAGGATGGTGAGGCCACGGCCTACGCGTTGAACCTCATCCAGGAGCGTGGCCGGTTGATGGTCATTCCCGGCGACCGTGTGTATGCGGGCATGGTTGTGGGGGAGAACGCCCGGGAGAACGACCTCCCTGTCAACCCCTGCAAAAGCAAGCACCTGACGAACATGCGGTCGCAGGGCGACGGCAAGGGCATCCAGCTGAACGCACCGTTGAAGCTCTCACTGGAGCGTGCCTTGGAATACATCGGACCAGACGAATACGTGGAGGCAACGCCGAAGAGCCTGCGGTTGCGCAAGAAGATCCTGGACGAGAACCTGCGCAAGCGGAGTGAGAAGCATCGGGTGCTGAAGTACGTGAAGGAGTAAGGCTCCGATTACTGTTGTTTTTTGCAATCGCCACGGCCTCCGGGTCGTGGCGATTTCTTTTTGGTGCCACAGGCAGAATGCACCCACTCGGGGTTGGATCGCTTCGTGCCATCCAGCTGAGCAGCCTGATTGGGCAGTAGAGCCAGTGTTCCATATGGGATCAAAGCATGCTTCGGACCCTTTCATGGCAACTGGCGTGCCCCTTGGGGATGGATCTCAGTTGGATTACTTTCGCGACTCAAAACGTCCGATTCCCGAACCACTGGTACGGATTATTGGGACACGTGTCCCAATAATCCGTAAGTGTATCCGTGGTCGAGGGGATCCTGTTGTGGCGCAATCAGCCTGCAATTCGGGGGTTAGTGTGCCTTGGCTTGTATTTTCGGGATGTGGGGAAGCCAGGTGTTGAGCATGACCATGTACGGATTATTGGGACACGTGTCCCAATAATCCGTGAGGGCTAGAAGCGTGTGGGTCAGTGTGTGGGGAGCCGGTTTCTGGCAGATGAATGCTGCCTGCCGAGGCGGTCACGGTCGAGCTGTTGGGGTTGGGTTCCCTGGTGGCGATAGTGGAGGTGCGGGTTGGGTGGTCGAGGCTTCATTTTCACGGCTGGTAGGTCCGGTGTTCTATGGGGGGCAGCGGGGTAAGGTTGCCTTCCGTCCGACTCTGGCGGGGTAGATCGCTGCTTGGTACTACCCGGCAGAACTGACCGCATGCAGGGGGAGGTGGGGGGACGACATTGCCGTGGGCAAAGACTTCCATGGGGTGGGTGGTCTCTGGGTGTGGATACGTAACATGTTCTAGTTGTTCTCTTTGCTGGTAGGCAGAAAACGCCCCGTATGGTCTGGCACATGCGTTGCTAGAGGTAATTGCAGCCGAATTAGCGATGAAGAACGTGGTCGAACAGGAATCTGAGAAACTCGAAGTGAAGAACGAGAATGTCGTGAGACTGCCGCTCGGTCTGCTCGGGTTTGAGGAACACAAGGAATACGTGATGTTGTCCAGGACGGACGAAGCTCCATTTCTCTGGATGCAGATGCTTGAGCCTCCGCGCCAGGCCTTCCTGATGCTGCCACCGGCAGTTGTGAAGGAGGATTACCAGCCGGAGCTCAGCGAGGACGACGTTGATTTTCTGGGACTCCACGAACCGGGCGACGCCCTGGTCTTCAATATCGTGACCCTCCACAACGATGGTCGGGCCGCCGTGAACCTCAAGGGTCCCATTGTTATTAACCGCCATACCCTCACCGGCAAGCAGGTGATTCCCCAGAATGCCGCGCACCTGTCTGTGCAGCATCCGGTTGGTATGGCCTAAAGCTTTTCATCTGACGCCATGTTAATTCTTTCGCGTAAATCCAACGAGAGCATCGTCATCGATGGCCGCATTGTCGTGAAGGTGGTGCGGGTCGATGGGGATCAGGTGAAACTGGGCATCGACGCCCCAAACTCCGTGCCGGTGCATCGTCAGGAGGTCTATGACGAGATCCAACGGAACAACCGGGAGGCTCTGACCAGCGCCCGTCCTAACCTGCCGCGTCTACCATCCAATGGTCGGCCCCATCCAACGGGGTCCCAGGGGACGGCTGCGGTCAAACTCCAAAACCTTGTCACGACGACAACCAAAGAGAGCTAGATCCGTATGGTAATCAACACGAACACCCAGGCAATGACTGCGGCGTCGAATTTGTCGACGAGCAGCGCGATGTTGGCCAAGTCGCTTGGCCGTCTGAGTTCAGGCTCCAAGATTGTGAATCCGGCGGATGACGCGGCGGGTTTGGCGGTGTCATCCCGGCTGGATGCCCAGGTGCAGCGTCTTGGCGCGGCCAAATCCAATGTTGGCAATGCCATTTCGTTTACGCAGACGCAGGACGGTTATCTGAAGAAGATTGCCAAGGCGCTGGACCGGATGAGTGAGCTGGCGATTTTGGCCCAGGACGGCACGAAGTCGGATGCCGACCGAGTGCTTTACCAGGCCGAATTTGGTGAGCTGCAGGACTATATTACCAACACGCAGACCAAGGAATTCAACGGGGTGAGCCTATTCTCGAGCAATGCGTTGAACGTCACGATTGACTCTGAGGGCAGCACGTTCGCTATGAACGGGATTGATTTGAGCACGGCGACATACAGCAGCGCCACGGCGGGGACCACGGTCATTTCCAGTGTGAGCGATACAGGCACTGCGTTGACGAACGTGCAGGCTGCGATCACGCAGCTGGCGAGTGATCGTGCATCGATCGGAGCCTATCAATCGCGTCTCAATTTTACGGCTGAGCAATTGCAGGTGAGCAAGGAGAACCTGTCTGCAGCGAGTTCGCGGATCAAGGATGTCGATGTGGCGGATGAGAGCACGCAGTTTGCGCGCTACAACATTCTGGTGAATGCCGGGACGTCGATGCTGGCGCAGGCGAATGCCCTGCCGCAGAGCGCGCTGAAGTTGCTTGGCTAGCCGGTTTGACTCAAGTAGACGTAATGAGCCACATCCCACCTCGCGAAATGGCTGGAGAAAGTCGGTGTCATCCCTTTTGGGTCAACGTCCCTCTTCTGCCTCCCGCCCCTTTCGGGCCCCGGTGTCAAAACTTATGAGTCAACAGGGCAATCACTGAGGAACATGCAAGGTTGATGTCCGGGGTGGCTGGAGTGGAGCAGTCCGCTCCTGAAGTGCTTGATGCTGCAGGTGAGCAGTCAGAGGGTCTGCTGCGCTGCCGGAGGATTACCTGCAGGAGTTGGCTGCTGCGTTCCTGCAACTTGGGGCGTGAACAGCCAGGGTCGGGAAGCAGTGCGGCGAACCCACTGACGCACTGGGCTACTGGCCTGCTGGTGCACTCGTGCTTTCCAGTGGGACAGGGAGAGTGAGTCTGGGGTAGAGGAAGTGGAGCCAGAGCTGGGATACGGGTCGACGGTAGATACGGCTGAGTGCGCTGGCGTAGAGCTGCAATTGCGGGGTGTATTCGCGTGCTCGCTCGGCGGCGGCGTCTGCGTCCACGTGATCGGTTTTGAAGTCGATGATCCAGATCGTATCGGGAAGGATGATGGCGAGGTCGACTACACCTTGGACCACGATGAACTCGTCCGGGGCGAGGTTGGGGGTGGTGGGGATACCCAGTTGGGCGAGTTCGTTGGGGGTGAAGCGGCTGGTGAAGGGGAGTTCGCGGTGGGCGTAGGCGTGGTTTTGCTGGATGGCGGTTCCGAGTTCTGAGCGCCAGAACGTGTAGATGGATTCGAGGTCGAGCACCGCTTTTTCCCGGGGTGTGAAGGTGCCTTGTTCGACGAGGTTTTCGACCAGGAGGAGGAGAGCGCCCTGGGTTAGGGGTTCGTTCAGGGGGATGGCCTCCATGACGCGGTGGTGGAGGGTGCCCCGCTGGGCGGCGTTGATTTCTCCGTCGGTGTCGGACTGCTCGGTGGCGCGTGGCAGGAAGAGGATGCGGCTTTCTTCGGTGGATTCCTTTCGGGCCTTTTTGCGGAGGCTGGACACCGAGGCCTTGGCGGCTTCGAGCGTGCTGGGGCCGTAGGCGTAAGTTGTGTGGATGCGTTCCCGTGCCAGGGCCAGCGCGGCTTCGGTCAGGGGGGATTCGGGTGCTGCGTCGTTGGTTGTCGTGTCGGATGTCGCTGCCACCGCGTCCGTGTCCATGGCAGCGACAGCTGTGGTGTCGTCGTCCTGCCGGAGGACCAGCGATGACCAGAGGCCGTCGGCGGACTGGAGAGTTCCGGAGGAGAGGTTGCCGATGCGGTGGGTCCACCAGGGGCCGACCCAGCCCAGCCAGGAGTTGGTATTGATGAGTTGGGCTACGGAAGGTTGCGAGTCGCTGTCCGGCCAGTTTTCATCGACGTCCTTGGGGGTGGCGGTGCCGGAGAGCAGGAGGCGTTCTTTGGCTCGGGTGCAGGCCACGTAGAGCAGGCGGAGTTCTTCGCCAAGTGCTTCGCGGCGTTGTCGTTCGGCGGCGAGCCAATGGGGCAGGCTGGGGTAGGGAGGGGTTCCGTTGGGTGGCTGTACTACGGGGCAGGCGCCGTAGTCTTCATCCAGGATGATGTGTTCCTTGAGGTCGCCGAAGTTGATGGATTTGCCGAGGTCGGCGAGGACGACGATGGGGAACTCGAGGCCTTTGCTTTGGTGGACGCTGAGCAGGCGGACGGCATTGGTGGGGGCGGCGGCGGGTGCGTCGGGTTCCTTGCTGGCGGACTGTTGGGCATCCACATAGCGCAGGAAGCGGGTGAGGCCCTGACGTTGGAACTGGTCGAACTGGCGGGAGAGATTGAGGAAGCGTCTGAGGTTGGCGAGGGCTTGGGAGGGGTTGGGGGTAGTGGCGAGCCAGGCTTCGTAGCCGGTATCTTCGAGCACCGTTTCGAGGCATTCCGAGAGGGAAGCCGTGCGGCTGAGTGTGCGCCAGGCATCGTAAGCGTCGAGGAAGCTGTGGGACTGGGCTACTGCGCTGGTCTCGGGCGGGCCATTGCGGCTGAAGCGTCGGAGGGCGGCCCAGAGCGGACCTTGGCGGTGGTGGATGCGCAGCTGTGCCAGTTCATCGAGCGTGAAGCCGGCCAGTGGGGAGCGCAGCACCCCGAGCAGTGGCAGGTCCTGGTGCGGGTTATCCAGGATGCGCAGCAAGTTGAGCAGGTCTGCCACCTCGATGGCGTCATAGAACCCGCTGCGTCCGATTTCGAGCGGGACGCCTTCCTGGGCAAAGATGCGCGCGTAGATTTCGGCCCGCGTTTTGGGTGAGCGCAACAGGATGGCGATATCGCGATATGAGGCGGGTTTGGTCTTGCCGTCTGTGCCATCACGGATTTGGAGTCCGTCCTGGATCCAGGTCCGGATCTGTCGGGCGATGTGGCGGACTTCGCGGTCGGGGCGGCTTTCGTCCTCGGGCGAGGTATTCCTGCGGTTGGAAACCTGGAGGTGCAGTTCTACCGTGGGATGGTCTTTCGACCAGCCTTCCGGTGCGCCGGGCTGGAGATACTGTTGCCGGGTATAGCGCAGGCCGCCGAGGTCACGATGCATCAACGGCGAGAACAGCTGGTTAACGAAGTCGAGGATGGACGGGTGGCTGCGGAAGTTGGAGGTGAGCGAGAGGGATTGGCCATCGGTGTCGGGCCCCTGCCAACGGTCGGCGTATTCCTGGAAGATACGGGGGTCGGCCAGTCGGAAGCGGTAGATGCTCTGTTTGACGTCGCCGACGAGGAAGCGGTTGGCGTGTTCGCCGGTGCGGCCTACGGCGCGGATGATGGTGTCCTGGGCGGCGTTGATGTCCTGGTATTCATCCACGAGGATTTCGTCGAGCTGTTCCTGCCAATTGTGGGCCAGCGCGGTGGGGGATTGGGAGCTGCGGTCCCAGAGGAGTTCCAGGGCGAATTGTTCGAGGTCGCTGAAGTCGAGTCCGCCGAGTTCGCGTTTGGCGAGGGCGTAGCGGCGGGAGAATTCGCGGGCCAGCGCAAGCAGGGTGAGCAGGCTTTGTCGGGTCCATTCCCAGTCCTGAGCCAGAGGGTCGTCTTCTTCGTTTTCGGGGACTTGGGTATGGAGGAAGGTGGCGCCATCAAGGAACCGCTTGAGTGGCGGGCGCATCTTTGTTTTGGGACAGAGTTTGCGGTCCCATGAGTTGTCGAGCGCCACGATGGCTTGGAGGGTCTTGGTGACGGTTTCGAGATTGGGGTCAAGGTGCAGGTTATCCAGGGCGGCGGCGCATTCGGCTGCCTTGGGGTTATGGGGTGCGAGGTGGCGGAGTTCTTCGAGCCAGAGGTTTCGCCATTGGGCGAAGCCGGTGATGAGCCATTGTCGCCACCGGGTGGGCTCGGGGCTGCTGAGGGCAGTGATTTGTTGGTCGAACCAGCCTTCCGGATCGGGGAGAGCCTGGCTGGAGTGGTAGAGGCCCAGGGCGAGTTGCGCCATGCGCGTGGTGCGGCCCTGGCCGATAGTCATGACCCATTCCTGCGTGGCGCGGTCGATGTCGGTTTCCCCGAGGAGTCGTTCTTCCAGCAGGGTGTCGAGGGTTTCCTGTCGGGCGAGGGCGGCCTGGTCTTCGGCGAGGATGGAGAATTCGGGGTCGAGGCCCAGTTGATGGAAGTGGTCACGGATGAGTTTGAGGCAGAAGCTATGGAGGGTGGAGATGTGGGCGGTCTCGAGCAGGGCGAGTTGTTCGATCCAGCGGGGGTTCTCGGGTTCCTCGAGGGTGCGGGTTTCGAGGGCCTGACGGAGCCGGTGCCGCATTTCTGCGGCGGCGGCCTCGGTGAAGGTGACCATCAGGAGCCGCTCGAGTGAGAGCGGGTGATCGGGATCCTGCAGCCGTTTGATGACGCGGTTGATGAGCGTGGTCGTCTTGCCGGTGCCGGCACCAGCCATCACCAGTATGTTGCCCCGGGCATCAATGGCGGCTTGTTGTTCCGGAGTCGGCCCCGGCTTGGAGGTTTTATCCGGTGTGCTCATGCGTCGTTGGAGTCTTCGTCTGTGGTCTCGGTGAGGATGCGGTAGCTGTGGGACCAGGGGTCGATGCGGCAGATGGCCTGGTAATCACAGCGGTCACAGGCCTTGGTGCTTCCTTTGCGATAGGGATCGACGCGGGTATCGCCGGAGAGGATGCCGCGGCCGATGGTTTTGAGCTGGTCCTCGACGGAATCCAGCAGCTTGAGGAATTCCCCGGGCTGCATGGCTTCGATGGAATTGGCGTAGAGGGTGCCGTCGTTCTTGAATCTGTAATTGAACTGTCCGCTGGGGTTGTTGGGTTGTCCGGAGTCGAGTGCTGGCAGCAGGTCAAGGCGGTAACGGCCGAGGTGCTGGTAGGCTTTGCCTGCTTTGCCGGAGGCTTTGGCTGAGGCGGCGCGGTGCTCCTCCCTGGCGGGGCGGTTCCGGAGGGTGATGTAGAACACGCCGCCCGGTTCCAGTGCGGAGTGTCCGAGTTCTCGGCTGATCTCGGGATGGCTGCGGATTGTGGCGAGGTAGGCGGCAAGCTGAAGCTGGATGCCGTTCTGCATGAGGATGGGCTGGAGTTTCTGTGCGCCGGACTTGTAATCGATGACCACGGCGTGGGCTTTGCCTCCCGGCTCGATTTGCCCGATGTCGATCCGGTCGATTATACCGCGGAAGACCAGCTCCTGTTCCTCGTTGAGTTTCAGCACCCAGCCGGGGATGGCGTTGTCTCCGAGACCGAAGCCCAGCTCGACTGCGGCGGGATTGAGGGAGTAGGTGCTCATCCAGAGCAGGGTGGCTTCCACGAAATCCTGCAGGTTTCGGGTCAGGGCCCGGGCGGCGTAGGCTGCGGTGGGGTCTTTCTCGAACAGCCCTTCACGGAAGCCGGCAATCGTGGCATCGGCGATCCGCTGGATACGTTCCCGTCCCTCGGTGGGCGCCACGTCCCGCCAGCGTTTGCCTTCACTGGCGAGTTCCTGGTGAAACTGTGCGAGGATTTCGTGCTGCAGCGTGCCTTCCTCGCGGAAGTCAGCCACGAAGAGTTTCCGTTCCTTGGCACGCAGGCCCTGGGAGACGAAGTAACGGAAGGGACATTGGGCGAAGCGTTCGAGTGCACTGACGGAAGTCTGCAGCGAGCTGCCGTAGAGTTCACCGGCGACCTCCTGTCGCAGCACCGGGGTGTCGTCGTAGTGGGCGAGGTGTTCCAATTGACGTCGGCCTTCACCTGCGGGGCAGGTGGTGGAGAGCAGGGTTTCTGCCAGCGGAGCCTTTGTGCGTATGGCGGCGAGGGTGGTGGCCCGGAGTTCGCAGGCGTGCTGGGCGTTGCCGGGCGTCGGCTCGGAGTAGCTTTCAGATTCCAGCGCGGGGAAGAGCCTTTTCAGGACGCTGATGAAGGGGGAGGCTTGCTGGAGGCGGTCGTCGGTATCCCGTTCACTCCAGGTGAGCACCAGGCGTTCGCTTGGTCGGGTAAAGGCGACGTAACCAAAATACCGTTCATGGGCGATCTGGAGTCTGGAGTCGGTGCCGAACCGGGTGCCGAGGGATTCCAGCTCGCGATGGTCCGCTTCCGTCAGGAGTCCGGGATGGCTGGGGGGCGCCGGGAAGACGCCTTCCTGCAATCCCAGCACCACGAGCAATTTAAGGTCCGGGTTGCGGGACCGGTCGACTGCCCCGACCAACACCTGATCCAGGCAGGTGGGGATGGCCCCGGCGGTGAGTCCCGACAGGCCGGCTTCCACTACCGGCAGCCATTCGGTCAGGGCCATGGTTTGGGCTTCGAAGGCCATGGCGAGGTTGTCGGCCCAGTTCTGCACCTGTTCCCAAACGGACTGGTGCATGGCTGGGAATCGGGAGTTGGGCGCGGCCTGCTCAGCCCAGGTCTCGAGTTGACCCGCGACATCGAGCGCTTCCCAGAAGGTCATCAGGCTTCGACTGAGCAGCTCGCCGGACGGGTGGGAATCGCCCCTCGGGCCCAAGAGGTCTTTCCGCAACTGCTGCAGGGGCGCCAGAACGCGTTGCCGTACGCTCTCGAGGTGGCGCACACGCTGTGGTTCCTCTGGTATTGCGAGCGGGTGATGCCAGGTTTCACCTTCCCAACCCCGGGCCAGGGCCTCGGTCTCCAGTAAGTCCACCTCCTCGCTGCCGGCGGGAAGTAGCCCGGTTTTCAGTGCGCCAAACCAATCCTCGTGCCGCCAGTGAAATGCCACGACGCGCAACGCATAGCGGGTCAGCTCCGCCAGGGGGTGATGGGCCACGGACTCGCGTTGGTCGAGGAAGAATGGGATCTCATAGCGGCGCAGCACCCGTTGAAGCGCGGCATGGTGGGTTTCCAGCGAGCGCACCAGGATGGCGGTTTCGTGCAGACGGCCCCCGTTGCGGATATGACGGAGGATCTCATGCGCGGCTACGACCACTTCGGCTTCGGGATGCGGGCATTGCACCAGACGGACGGGTAGGGGAGTGGCGATATCTTCCGATTGCGGGAAGGGCTTGGGCGTTGACCAATGCTGTTCCAGATGGGCCAGCGCCGGGGTTTGGGCGAAACGGGAATGAACCGATGCCGACGGCAGATGCTCGGCGGTTACCCTGAGGTTGGTGCGTTGGGCCAGCCGATGATAGAGCGAGTTATAGGTGCCTGCAACCAATGCCCAGGGATGGAACCCCTGGCGCTGAATGGCCTCCGGTTGGTTGAAACAGAACGCCAGCGTGGACCGTTCGCAGTGCGGCAGCAGAGCCGTCAGGAAATCCTGCTCCTGCGGGGTCATTTCGGCAAAACCGTCCAACCACAGGGCCTCCAGCCGGGGGGCACGGTCTTCCGGCCACTTGCGGATTATTTCCGCCGCAGCGTCCATCAGGATATCCGAATCCTGCAGATCATGCTCTTTGAGCCACGCTTCGTAGTGCTCCAACAACAGTGCGCAATCACGCAGCTTCCCCGCCAAGGCTCCGTCCAGGCGCCCGGCCTGCTCGCGTAATCGACCGGCATCCAGGCGATACCGACGACAGTTCCTCAGGGTCAGGCTCAGTTGGCGGGCAAAACCAATCAGGCGGGCGGTGCTCCGGAATACCTCCAGCCGCTCATGTTCGCGGTTCAGTAGGGACCGCAATACCATGATGCGCCCCTCCTCGCTCAGTAACCGCAAGGGACTTCCCGCTTCCTCCAGGATCTCGGATGCCAAGCGGTCGGGCGACAACACCTGTAAACGGGTGAACCCCGGTACATCTGCATGCTTCAGTAGCTGGCGCTCAACCTGAAATGTCGCCTGCTTGGGGGTGAGAAAAAGCAGCGGCCTGCCCTCAGGATTCTCCCGTAACCGCACCCGAGCCTCCTCCAGACACCGCCACGTTTTGCCACTGCCAGCCGGTCCCAAGACGAAACACACATCCATGACGGCGAAGTCTGGGGTAAGGGCTCTGGGATGACAAGGGGCGAGGCGTCAGGGCGCAGAGCGCAGAGCGCGAAGCGGGAAGCGATAAGCGGGAGTCGGGGGGCGGGAGTCGGGAGTCGGGAGTCGGGAGTCAGAGGGCGGAGGGCGGAGGGCAAATCCGGTGTTTCGGTAATTCGGCGTTTCTGTGTTTCGGATCAGCTCTCCTCCAAGCGGCAGGGGCGTTCGAGGGAGCGAGAGCAATCGTCGGCCTAGCCTCTCTTCCCTCTCCTCGCTCCTGTCTTCCCCCACGAAGCGCTTCGCGCTTCGCGGGCTGCAGCTGCTCGGATGGATCCTGACAGGCGAAGCCTGGGCGTCGACTGAAAACAGTAAAGACGCCGGAAAATCTTACAATATTACAAGTGGTTTGTGCTCAGTGGGATATGACGAAAATACTACAACACGCGTATGCGATATTTTACAAAAAGCGTAGTCGTGAGATGTTTGCCGCATAAAATGTAAACG
>JBMTVN010000081.1:0-13810 GCA_049451415.1 Limisphaerales bacterium
GGGCACAACGTGAGGTGTCCGGATTTTGTGGCGCAGGAGGAGATGGTGTTGCGTGGGGATGCGAGGCGTTACGAGATCGGTTCGCATAATCTGGTTGGGCTGGCGGGGTTACGGGCTGCGTTGGAGTTGGTGCAGGAGGTTGGGGTGGAGGCGATCGCGCGGGATTTGGTGCGCAAGCGGGGGAAACTGGTGGAGGCCTTGCTGGCGCAGGGGCATTCGGTGGTCAACCCTGATCCCTCGGCGGAGAATGTGAGTGGGATTGTGTCCTTTGAACCGCGTGGGGGGAAGGCTGCTGAGGTGCAGGAGCGGTTGGCGCAGGGCGGGGTTGTGAGTTCGTTGCGGGTGGATCGGCAGGGGAAGCGATATGTTCGCTTTTCGCCGCATTACTACAACACCGACGCCGAGTTGGACGAGGCGTTGAGGTTGGCTGGAATGTGAGTTTTGGAGAGTGTTTTTTGCGTGATTTTCGGCACCTGAGGCCTATGTTGGCGGGATGCTTATCTGGTTGCTGACTGTCTTCCTTTTTGCCCTGTTTGCTGCGCTGGGCTATTTCAAGGGTGCGATTCGGATGGTGATTCCGCTGCTGGGGTTGTTTGTGGCGATGTGGCTGGCGGTGCCTTTAGCTCCGATGTTCAAGCCGCTGGTGCCGAAGTTGGGGATGGAGAATCCGCTTTGGAGTCATTTGGTTCCGCCGGTCATGGCTTTCTTTTTGGTGGAGCTGGTGTTCGTGGTGCTGGGTTTCGTGGCGCACATCAAGGTGGCGAAGTATTACCAATATCGTGCCGATGACATGCAGCGGATGTTGTGGGAGCGTTTGAACCAGCGCGTGGGGGTGAGCATGGGGTTGTTGGCCGGGGCGGTCTATTCAGTTTTGCTGGGGGTTGTGGTCTATGTTTTGGGCTACATGACCGTCCAGATTACTCCTGATGGTGAGGAGGGTGCGGTGCGTTACCTGAACCAAGCGCGCAAGGATCTGCAGTCATCCGGGCTCGACCGGTTTGCGGCGGCCTTTGATTTTGCGCCAGATTCTTATTACGAGGCGGCAGACATCATGGGGCTGCTCTATCACAACCCGGCTTTGCACACCCGGTTGGCGGCTTATCCCCCCTTCATTTCCTTGAGTGAGAGTCCTGAGTTTGCGGAGTTTGCCTCGGACACGGATTTCCTGAGCATGCTGGCGACACAACCGAACTTCGAGACTGTGCTGGGCAATCCCAGGATCCAATCGATCATTGGCAGCCAGGCTTTGATTGACCGTTTGATGTCGATTGATCTGGAGGATCTCGAGGGCTTTTTGCACACGGGTGTTTCGGAGAAGTTCCAGGATCCGCCGATGCTGGGGCGTTGGGAGGTGGACCCGTATCTGACCTTTCTGATGGAGAAGAAGCGTAATTTGGACATGACGGCGGCGGATGTGCGACTGCTGCGTTATGAGATGGAGTTCATGCGCGGCCTGAAGCTGTATGTGATGCCGGACAAGCGTGTGAAGCTGAAGGGGCCGGACATCACGCAGATGGTTGGTCGACTGGGAGACATTGAGAAGGCGGTGAGGACGGGGCGGCGTTCGAAGCCTCCGGTGATTTACATTGATGCGGGTGCGACTTCGGCTCCGGCTGGCGGGGGTGGCGGTGTGACGGGGCGTCCGGCGGAGAGCGATCGTTTGATGCAGGAGCGGTATGGGGTGAATGCGGGGGCGCGCAGGCCGCAGACCCAGCAACCGGTGATGCAGGTTCAGCCTGTGATCCCGCGGACCGAGGAGATTCCGCCTCCGCCCACGATTGATGAACTGGCTGCGCAGATTGCGCAGTTGGATGTGGTGACGCTGGGTGAGGGGACTTGGGACGAAGTGGATGGGCGGCTGGTGGTCGACATCAAGCCCAAGCATGAGATGGACCAGTTCCTGGTGACTCGCCGGACTACAGGCGGCGTTTTCAGTTCTGTGCGCGAGGAGCGGCTGTATTTGACCGACCGCAAGCAAACGATCGTGATGGCACCGTTCTGACGGCTTGGTGCCGGGCTGCTGCGAAGATTACAAGTTAGTTTTGTGTGCCGGGGAATCCGTTTTGAGCGGGTTCCCCGGTTTGCTTTTTGGATAGCTGATCCAGGGCGTTGCGTGCGGCTTCGCTCTCGGCGTTTTTCTTGCTTCGACCCTCGCCCCGGCCGAGAGCGATGCTCTGGTGGTAGACGACGCTGATGAAACGGCGGTCGTGGTCGGGGCCGCTGGTGGATTCGAGGCGGTAGACCGGGGCTTCGTGGCTGGCGGCCTGGAGTTTTTCCTGAAGCTCGCCCTTGGGGTTATCGAGATTGGGGAGGTGAGTAAGGGCACCCAAGTCGTTCTGGAATTGGGCCAGGACGAACTTGCGGGCGGGTTCAAATCCTCCGTCGAGGAAGAGGGCGCCGATGAGGGCCTCGAGTGCGTCGGCGAGAGTGGATTCGCGGTTGCGGCCGCCGGAGGATTCTTCACCCCGGCTGAGGCGGAGGTATTGGCCGAGTTGGAGTTGGCTGGCGTGCTCGGCGAGGGAAGAGCGGTTGACCAGCTGGGCCCGGGCCTTGGTCAGTGGGCCTTCTTCGGATGCGGGGAACCGGTGGAAGAGTTCGGCAGTGATGGTGAGTTGGAGGACGGCGTCGCCGAGGAATTCGAGGCGTTGGTTATCGTTTGGGGACTGTTCATCCCGAACGAGGGAGGGGTGGGTGAGTGCCTGGTTGAGGAGTGCCTGGTTCTGGAACGTATGGCCCAGCTGTGTTTGGAGCTGACTGAGGTCAGGCACCTTGTTTGTCCTCGGTTTCGGGTTCTTCGGCGGATGGCACGGGCAGTTCGGTGGTTTCCGGGTCGGCGACGGCATCCTGCTCCTCCGCCACTGGCGGGGTACCGGTATTGTTCTCGAGGTTGGGAATCCCTTCTTCGAGGAGACGGGAGACCTCGCGTTGGACAGCCTCGAGTTGATCTATGCTGAGTTCGGGATCGGTGATGGCGAGGACTTCACCTGACTTGGGTTTCTCGTAGATGAGGAGGCGTTTGCCGTCCTGGCGGACCTGATCTTTGACTTTCAGCAGTCGTTTGCGTTCGAGCATGACTGCGAGAATGAACATGGGGGCGAGGTATTGGGGGTCGTTGAGTTCGGCGAGCTTGAAGAGGATGCCTTCGGCGGTTTCCTTGCGGATGACCTCGGTGGGGGGAGGGGGGGCTTCGTAGACGCCCTGCCACTGGGAGATGACCTGGTTTTTCTCTGAGGCTGCCTGGTTCTTCTCTTCGGGCCAGCAGGATCGGCACACATCCCGTCGTTCGTGGCCTGCCTTGGTGCTGAAGAGGAGGGTGTGGTAGGGCTGTTTGTCCTCGAAGGGGTTGGAGCAGCGCTGGCAGGAGTGGGAGCGCGACTGGATGTTCCAATCGATCATGGGGGTGTGTGAGGGGGGTTAAACTCAAAGTCTCCGCCGTGGGTTTGTGGGCCTCGGCGGAGACTTGGATTGAAAGGGCGGCCGGGGCTTAGTCCAAGCGCTTCACGCGGATGTTGCGGTAGCGGATGACGCTTTTCGGGTCATGGGCCTGAAGGGCGAAGGTGCCCTCGTTGATTTTGCGCTCGAAGCCTTGTCCGGCCTGGGCGCCGGCGGGTTCGTTGTATTGGAGAACGGTGAGGCCGTCAATTTTGACGGTGATGCTGTTCCCTTGGACGATGACTTCCTGGGTCCACCACTTGCCGTCCTTGGCGGCTTGCTGGCCGATGGAGGCGAGGCCGTAGAGGCTGCCGGTTTTGATCCAGTCGCTGTGGGTGTTATTGACCTGGCACTCGAATCCACCACGGGGCCAATCACGCTCCTGGTAGCGGGTATGGAAGTAGATGCCACCGTTCGAACCGGGTTCGGTTTGGACTTCGACCTTGAGGTGGAAGTTTTTGAAGGGCTTGTCATCACCGACATAGAACAGGTGGCAACGTTCGCCGGCGGCGATGAACATGCCGTCTTTCACTGTCCAGGTATCGGGATTCTCGACGGCCTTTTTCCAGCCGGCGAAGGACTTGCCGTCCATGAGGGAGACGAATCCTTCCTCGGTATCGGCGGCGGTGCAGGTGAGGGTGATCAGGGCTAGTCCCAGCAGGGACTTGAGAGTGGTTTTCATGGGCGGGAACAATAGGGTCTGCGGGTGTTTCTGCCAACTGCCAAAAACGGCGGTGGGCGGGTTGGTATTGTGTTTTGCGGGAGACCGTGACGGGGGGATGCCGGGGGCTTCGGGTGGCCTGGAGCCTGCGCATCAGAACCGGGTGCGGGCGGACCCTTGCCGAGGTCCCGGGACATCCGACCCCGGATTGTTGGACTTGGGCTGTTAGAGGTGGCGGATCAGTTTCTGGGTGGCGGGCCGCACCTTGGCGAGGGTGGCGTATTTGTCCTGGGGAGAGCGGTAGCCTAGGGCGCAGCAAACCACGGCGGTCAGTCCCTGCTGGGGGAGGCCGAGGATCCGGTCGTATTCTGCGGGGATAAACCCTTCGATGGGGCAGGTATCGATCCCGAGCGTGGCGGCACTGGTCATGAGTTGGCCGAGCGCGATATAGGCCTGGCATTTGGACCAGGCGGGGATTTCTGAGGCGAACTTTTCGGAGAGCAGGCTGCCGGTCATCATGCCGCGATAGCCATGGAGGGAGTCGAGAGGGATGTTGCGGGTTTCGGCGGTGAGCTGGAGGAATTCATCGATTTCCTGAGCTGTGTAAGTGGTTCGGGCGGCGAAGACAACGTAATGGGAGGCATCGACCACCTGGGATTGTTTCCAGGTATGCGGGAGGAGTTGTTCGCGCAGGTCGGCATCTCCGATGACGAGGAAGCGATAGGGTTGGAGTCCGAAGGAGGAGGGGGACAGGACGAGGGCTGCTTCGATGGTGTTCCATGTCTCGGCGGGGATTTTGCGGGACCGATCGAAGATCTTGGTGGCATAGCGCCAATGGAGGTTGCTGAGCAGCTGTTGGTTAGAAATGAATTGAGCTTCCATGATTGATGTTATGACGGCGGTGAATGTGGCATGGGAGGGCGCCTGCGGCAAGGGGGCGGTGTGTGATGCGGGGCTGGCATTTCGCCGGGGGGTAGCGTATAGGGGTAGGTTATGTTATTCCGCAAGATCGGTGCATTGATTCGAGGACGGGCGACTCCGTTTCAACTGGTGGCGGCTTGTGTATTGGGCGCGGTGGTGGGTTTCTTGCCGGGTTGGGTGCAAGCGCCCGGGTTGATGGCGGTGGCGACGTTGTTATTGGTGGTCTTGAACGCGAACCTGCTGTTGGCGGCTCTGGTGGGGCTGGGATCGCGATTGTTGTCTTATCTGGTGGTGCCGGTGTTGTTTTCCGTGGGACGGTGGTTACTGGACGGGCCGCTTGGCGGCGTGTTGGAATGGATGATCAACGCGCCGGTCTTTGCGTTGATGGGGTTGGACTATTACGTGGTGACGGGTGGCGTTGTGGCCGGGTTGCTGGTGGGGTTGGTTTCCGGTACGGTTGCGGTGGCGATCATTACGGCGTACCGGCGGAAGATGGTGGATCTGGAGAAGAACTCGGAGCGGTTCAAGCAGTATTCATCGAAGGGCTGGGTCAAGTTTCTGACATGGGTGCTGGTGGGAGGCGGGCCGGGCAAGAAGGTGACTTACGAGCAATTGCTGGAGAAGCGGATTGGGAATCCGGTGCGTCCGTTGGGAGTGGTGTTTGTGCTTGTGGCCGCTTTGCTGTTGTTCCTTTTGCAGAGCTTTGCACGGGGGCCGATTGTAACGGCTGCGGTACAATCGGCACTGGAGCGGGTGAATGGTGCAACCGTGGATTTGGCGGGTGCGGATTTAAACCTGAAGGACTCCCGTTTTACGATTCAGGGTTTGGCGATGGCGGACCCGAACGATTTGGAGCGGGATATTCTTCGGGCGGTGACGATTGAGGCGAATGTCAATGCCGCCAGCCTGTTGAGCAAGCGCCTGCATCTGGAACGCGTGGTGGTAAGCGGTGCATCATCGGGGGAGAAGCGGAGGGCGCCGGGCTTCAGGTGGCGTCCGCCTGTTCCGGAACCCAAGGAGGAGGAGAAGGCGACCGGTTTCAAGACCCTGGATGATTACTTGAAGGACGCGGAGGTGTGGCGGGAGCGTCTGGCTCAGGCGAAGCAGTGGATGGAGAAAATCTCCGGGCCGGCAGAAGAGGGGGAAGCAGGGGCGCCGGTGGATGGCGGGGTGAAAGAGAAACCCGAGACGCTGGAGGAGAGGCTGCGTCGGCAAGTGCAGGAGCTGGGGTATCACCGCGTGCGGGCCGAGCATCTGATACGCCGGACGCCGACCTTGACCATCAGCGAATTGGCGACCGAGGGCATGAAATTGGACAGCATGCCGAATGAGACACTGACCGTGCGGGGGTTGAATTTATCGACGCATCCGGCGTTGTTGGGTGAGGTGCCGGAGTTCGAGGTGAGTTCGAGCGGTGGAACGATGGGATTTGCCACAAGGCTGGGCCAATTCGGGACGACTCCGAGCACGAACATGCTGGCGGTGCATTACAACGGGTTGGTGACGGATGAGGTGGTGGGGCAGTTGAAGATTGCCGGGGAGAAGCCGTTGCGGGGCGGCACGATTGACTTGGCGGCGCAGGGTTCCTGGACCACGGCGTCCGGAGTGTCGGTGAATCTGCCGCTGATGGCGACCCTGCATCAGGTGACCGTGGTGATACCCGGGGTGCAGCCGACTGAAGTTCAGCAACTTCAGGTGCCGATTGGTGTGGAGGGTCGGTTGGATCGGCCCAAGATTGTCGTGGACGACAAGGGACTGAGCAAGGCACTGGTGGATGCGGGGGTGCAGCGGGCGAAGGATGAGCTGCAAAACCGTGCCAAGGATGAGTTGAACAAGCAGGTGGGCGGTGCGTTGGGAGAACAGCTGGGTGAGCAGGGTGGCAAGATTCTTGATGGCATCCTTGGAGGGAAGAAGAAGTAAGCGGTAAGCGGGAAGCGTGCAGTGCGGCGGTGGGTCGGTGGGTCGGTGGGTCGCTTTAGTCACGCGCCGCTGGTGCCGCGCAATGAGGCTCGCCGCTCATTGGAGCGGGCTGTACGAGCTGACGCAGGGCCTGTCGCAAACTTCGGTTTTCGATCCCGATACCGATAGCGATTTCGATGGCGTGGCAGTGTTGAGGGGGGATCGACGGCGTGTCCTCTCTCCACTCTTCTGGCTGCTGAGCGAAGCGGGAAGAGAGAGGGGAGGGATGGTGGGTTTTAGGTATTGGTGGGGTTCGCGGTGACGGGCTCCGTTTTGATGACATGGTCGTCGTAGCTGGGGATGACGCGATGGCCGGGTTCCACGACGAGAAACGTATGGGGATCCCATTCGCCATCGACCCAATGTTGGAGGAGGCGCATGTCTCCTTCGACTTCCTCAAAGTCCCATCCGTTTTCAGAGCAGATGGACCGGACGTGTTCGTGGAGATGAAGGGGCTTGGTGAACTCGAAATCAATGAGGACGCCATGGGTATAGTTCTCGGTCCAGCCCTTCATGACCTCGAGTAGTTGTCGGGCCTTTTTCTCGCCGTACTTTTCCACCCAGTGTTCGTAGGCTGCGTTGCTGCCCTTGCTGTCGTCGGCACGGTGCTTGAGGTAGGCGGGGTGGCCCGGGGTGACGTCGGATCCGCGACGCCGGATGCTTTCGAGCCAGCCGGACGTGTAGAAGTAGGCGCCTGGAAAGTGTTCGCTGAGCTTCTGGTAACGGTCGCGTGAGCCAAGGAAGAAGGTGATGCAGTCGTGGGCCTTGGGCACGACGAGGCGGGTATGGCGGGCTTGCAGTCCGCTGAGGAGGTTGCCGCACAGGGCGTAGCCGAGGAGGATGGCGTCGTATTTATTGGCGGGAACCGCGTCGATGCGTTCCTGCAGGGTTTTACCGCCGAGCTGGGGGCGGTCGTGCAGGCCTTGGGAGATAAAGTCGGCGTCGACGATATTGACCGAGCGGGACATGGCTTGGCTGATCTCGCGAACGGCGACTTCACAAGCGAGTAATTTGAGGTACATGGCTGGTCAGTGTTTATGGGCGACGTAATGGATGGCTTGGGTGACGAGCTGCTGGAACGCGGGGTGGGCGTAGGCCTGATGGTCATGGCCGAGTTGGAGGTAGACGACGTGTCCGGCACCTTCCTGTCGGTGCCATGCCAGCACGGGGCCGCTCTTGGGATGGGTGGTGCGGAGGAGGGGTTGGGCGTCTGGTTTGACTTCGAACCCGCCATAGACTTCGTCGTGGATGGTGAAATTCTGGATGCCTTGGGTGACCGGGTGTTGGGGGTTGACGATTTCGACGGGGACTTCCATGTCATGTTCGTAGGTGGAGGCAGGCATCTCATGGCCGTCGAGCTTCCAGGGGGTTTCGTGGTATTTGCCGCCGATGAGGCTGGCGTATTCGGGCCAATCAGGGAATGAGGCCAGGCTGTGGTGCAGGGCCAGCAGTCCTTTGCCTTGCCGGACCAGCTGGAGCAGGTCGGTGCCGGCGGTTTCGGTGATGGTTTTCCACATGTCGTAGGCGACGAGGACATCAAAGTTCCTGGCTTTTTCGGGGCGGAACCAGGCTTGTGCTTCCGGGTGGACTACGTGGGTGACCTGGAGGGAAGCGTTGGTGGCGAACATCGCGTGGAATTCATTGGTATCGTAACCATGTCCACCGGTGATGAGCAGGACGCGGATTGTTTCGGGGGAGGCCTGGGAGGGGGCGGTGATGATGGTGAGGAGGGAGATGAGGAGCAGGATGAGCTTCTTCATGGGGAGTTGGGGTGGGGTGTGCTTGTTGTATTTAGCCACGGCCTGTCTGGTGCGGAAATCCTTATTTTGGATCGATTAGCAGCTCCCGGCGGGCGGTATAGCGGGCATGGTTCCAAATGAGGGCTGGTTCACCGAAGGCGTGGAACACGCGGATGGGTAAGGTTGGATGAGGGCTTCACTTGAGGCGTGAAGATGGAGGGATGCGAGAAGCGTCAGGAGGCCCGTGGTGATCCGCGCTGCATTCATGTGCTGGATGCCGGTTGAACCGGCGGGGGTCAGGGGTTTTGTGGTGTGAGGATTCCGAGGCGCCACGGGATGGCTCCATAACCTTTGGCCTTATCCTTTTCCCAAGCGCCTTGAAACAAGAACCGCAGGTTGTGGGGGTCCACCGTGAGTGTTTCATCCGAGCCGAGTCGGAGAAGTTCCCCGTGGCTGATGTTGTCGGTCCAGGGGGGCACGTCCGGGGCGGGGGCAACGTTGGCTGCGCCGGCAAAGGGGTTGGATTCGCCGTCTGCCAGAGGTTGCCATTCGCCATCGAGCCGGTCGCTGATGTAGGCCTTGTAATAGCGTCGGCCCGACGGGTTGGCCTCGATGATGGTGAGGTAGGCGTCGCGGCCCTGCAGTTTGTAGGTGTGGCTGGCCTCGAAAATGTCGCCTTGGAGTGCGAGCCTGCAGTCACGAAAGCCAAGAGGGAATTCGCTGAGAGTGGTCCAGAGCCGCCACATGCGGCCGTCGAGACTGGTGAAGAACAGGTAGGCCCGGTCGTCGTCGCAGATGATCCAATAATCCAGGCCCCCGACAGTGCGGGGGTCGGAAGATTCGTCCGGGAAGATCCACTGTGCTTTGGACCACGAGGTCGGGTCCGCGATGTTGGTGGTGGTGGAGTAGGCGACGTGCATGAACTTTCGTTGGGGAAGTCCGACCTGGTAGATGAGGAACCACTTCGCATGGGGGCGGAAGTAGAACACCTGTGGTGCGCAGTAGTAGTCGCTGTCGGCGACTTGGAGGACGGTGCGCGGGGTCTGGTTGGCGTGGGACCAGTCCGAGAACGAGCAGGTTTCCATGATGGTGCGGTCTTGGCATTTGATGGTCATGAAGACGCGCCAGAGGTCGTCATGGAAAACGACGGTTGGGTCCTTGACTGCGTGTGCGACATCAGCGGTGCGTTGCTCGGGTGAGAGGAGTGGGGCGGAGATGGTCCACTTTTCGGGAAGAGGCAGAGCTGTGGCCGTGGGTGCGGGGAGAGTTTCGGTGCTCGTCAGATTCAGGGTGATGATGAGTCCGGCATAACGGGTGAGGCAGTGGAGGAGCGCAGAACACTTTCGACCGGAGCGGGCGAGGGGTTTCACGGCTGGAACCTACTCTCCCGAGGACTGCCGCGCACGCGGAGAGGTTTGGGTATGTCAGGGGGTTGGTTCCTGGCGAGATCTCGAGTGCCCGGGTGAGGTCGCATGTTTGATCCCGGGGTGCGGGTCTTACTCAGGTGCTTTGGGGTGTTTGGAGAGTTTGCTTTTGGGCCGCTTATGGGGTTAGTGTCCGCGGGTTGACCATTTAGGAAAAGCTATGAAAAAGACCATACAAGGCATGGGACTGGTGTTGTTGTGTTCGGCTGTCTGGGTGTGCGGGGCGGACGTATCCGAGCCTTTCAACGGCAAGGATTTGGCGGGGTGGAAGGTCAAGGGTGGTGAGGGAAAGAATTTGTGGCTGGTGGGAGCGGCCGAACTGGATGAGCGGGACTCGCGTCGGTATGTGGTGTTGCCCGGCGGCCACGAGTTGATCAACAACACGCCGGCACACGGGAAGAGCCTGGACTTGTATAGTGAGGCGGTGTTTGGGGACGCGATTATTCGGCTGGAGGTGATGGTGCCGCGCGAATCGAACAGCGGGGTGTATGTGATGGGCGAGTATGAGGTTCAGGTGTTGGACAGCCATGGGAAGGATGCCAATCCCGGGGCGGGAGACATGGGGGCGGTGTATGGGGCGCAGCCGCCGAGTCATCCGAAGTATCGGGCTCCGGGAGAGTGGAACACGTATGAGATTCACTGGCGTGCGCCACGGTTTGATGCGGCCGGGAAGAAGGTGGAGAATGCGCGGTTCCTGAAAGTCATCCTGAACGGGGTGACGATTCATGCGGACCTGGAGATGCCCGGGCCGACGCCTGGCGGTGTGGACGGCCGGGAGAAGGCTGAAGGGCCGCTGATGTTCCAGGGGAATCACGGGGCGGTTTCGTATCGGAACATCAGGGTGGAGAAAACGAAGTGGCCGTAGGTCAGCCTGGTCTCCGTAGTCCCGCCCACCGGGGTGGGGACGATGGAGCAGGGTGATCCGGCCTAGAGCCGCGTTGGGGCACCACGCCGGGATGGAAAGATCGGGAGTCAGGGAACTTGTGGATGATTTGATTGAGACAGGTGCGGGACTGCTGTCTGGAGATCCCCTGGAGGTGGTGTTTTCGTACCATGAGCGGACGAAGCATCATCCGGGGCGCTACGCCCGCGGGCCCGGGGGGCTGGACTGGGCGAACCAGCCGGATCCGTTCCGGCGGTTTGCCGGGTCGCCTGAAGTGAGGCTGCCCCTGGCGAGCCACGAGGCCGGGATCGGATGCGGGGTGTTGGTGGGGGGAGGAAGGGCTGCGCCGGCAGCGTTGAGTCTCGCGACGCTGGGCGGTTTCCTCGAGCTGTCGATGGGTTTGTCGGCACGGAAAGAGATAGGAGGGGATGGCTGGTATTTGCGGATGAATCCTTCCAGCGGGAATTTGCATCCTACGGAGTTGTATCTGTTGCTGCCGGCACTGGAGGGGGTTGGGGATGGTGCAGGGTTATATCATTACGCTTCCCGGGAGCATGTGTTGGAGCGACGGGCGGAGTGGGGTGGTTGGAATGGTGGGGGAGGGTTCTGGGTGGGGTTGAGTTCGGTGTTATGGCGCGAGGCATGGAAGTATGGGGAGCGAGCATTTCGGTATTGTCAGCATGATGTGGGACATGCGTTGGGTGCGTTGCGTTATGCAGCGGCGACGTTGGGTTGGAGTGTGAGGCTGCATGCTGGGATCGGGGGGGATGAGTTGGGGCGGTTATTGGGGGTGGATCGGGAGGAGGACTTCAGGGGGAGTGAGGAAGAGGAGGCCGAACTGCTGGCGTGGGTTGGAGTGGAGGAGGGTAGCGTTGTGGGTGGTGTTCCGGACCTGGGTGAGGCCTTGGCCTGGTGGGGGAAGGCGAACAGGTTGAGTCGGGATCGAGTAGACTGGCCGGTGATAGGGACCGTTGCGAAGGCGAGTGGGAGACCGGATGCGGGGATGGCGGCCGGAGGTGGGCGCAGGGAGGATTGCTGGGGTGAGGTGCGGGTGCCAGAGTGCGCTTTGGGTGCGGGGCAAGTGATACGGCAGAGACGAAGTGCCGTGGCGTTTGACGGAGTAACTTCCGTGAGCCGGGAGCAGTTCCTGACGATGCTCGATGCGACCCTGCCGCGGGTTGGGGGGGCTTTATTCGATGTGTGGCCTCTGGCTGTTCGCGTGCACTTGGTGCTGTTTGTGCATCGGGTGGAGGGATTGGCGTCGGGCCTATATGTATGGTTGCGGCACGGGGACGATTTGGAGGATTTGAAGATGGCGATGGGAGTGGAGGCGAAGTGGGAACGGGTGGAGCGGTCGTTGCCGTTGTATTTGTTGGCGGAGGGTGATCTGCGGGAGTTCGCGGAATCGGTTTCGTGCATGCAGTCGATTGCGGCGGACAGTGCGTTTAGCTTGGGAATGTTGGGGCGGTTTGAATCGGTAATCCGTGAAGGAGGTGCCGGGGTCTATCGGGAATTATTTTGGGAGGCGGGTTTGGTGGGGCAGGCCCTTTACCTCGGGGCCGAGATGGTCGGGGTGCGGGGGACAGGGATCGGGTGTTATTTCGATGACATGATGCATCGGGCCTTACGGTTGGAAGGCCGGGAGTGGCAGAGTTTGTATCATTTTACCGTGGGAGGTCCGGTTGAGGATGGGAGGTTGAGGACAGCGCCGCCCTATGTGGGTGCCAAGCGGTGAGCGGTGAGGGCTGCCTGTCCGCCATAGCCTTGGCGAAGGCGGAAGGGCTGAGGTCGGGAGTCGGGGTGCAGGTGATGCACTGGAGGGGTCAGAATTTGAAACGGAGGAAGAGAACCAGACTATGGTTTTCGTTGTCGTCGACAAGGAGGGGGGCAGGGCTGGCGATGCGGTCGCGGTAGTGATCAGTATTCCATTGGGCCTCGGCACCGATGAAGCGGTAGGCGGCTCCGATGTAGGTATTTGGGGAGAGCGGGAGAGCGAGTCCGAGGCTGAGCTCGTGGTCGGGTATGGCATCGAGACCGGGGAATTCCTTGAGTCCGTGGTAGGATTCCACCTTGTCGGCAGCGGTGACCCCGCCGCCGGAGGTGCTGCCCAGCAAGGACAGCCGTTGGTTCAGCGGGAGAATGAGGGCTGGTTCGGTGGTGTCGGTGGGTTGCCAGAGAACACGGTCGGGATTGAGGACGATGTTGGGGGTTGGGTCCTCGGGCGGCAACAGGAGTGACGGGGAGGCGGACTGGGTGAGGGAGTCGGTGGAGGTAGCGGTGGATTTGGATGAGAGGAGACTGGTGTAGGTTGAGTAGTCGGAAAGAGTGGGGGCGGGTGGAGTGGTGTTGTCGGTCCCGATGTCGGTGGAAGCCTGGGCGGACAGGGACTCGCCCGTGAGTTCCTGATCCACTGCTTCGTTGATGGCCTGGAAGCCCTGACCATCTGACCCGTGGGCCACGAAGAGTGACATCGCGAAGATCGCGAGCACCACTCCCCCTTTCCTCCCCTTGCCTGTCGTGCATGGCTTCATATTGGGGTATGGATTTGAAGGTTAACATAGGCTCTTTTTGTTTGGGCGCAAGGGGGTGGCGCCTCAGCTGCAATGGCTGCGAGGGTTTATTAGGCAAAAAGATGGCAGGGCAAAAAGATGGGGCTGGAGAGGGTTCGGAAATGCCGAAGCATCGAAACACCGGTCGGGGTCTGCCGGGCCATGGACGCGGACCCCTGACCCCCGACTCCTGACTTTCCTCCTCTGCTCCTTTGCTCCAAGAGCTACGGCGGACAGGCTGG
>JBMTVN010000082.1:0-13639 GCA_049451415.1 Limisphaerales bacterium
CACTGAGAGTTGACCACTGGTGATCTGACTGGCATCCAAAGGCGGAATTTGAGACCGGCTCAACCCACTGAGTCCAGAGGCGTCGCCGGAAAAACTATCCGCAGTCACCTGACCCTTTACCCTCAATTCTCCGTTGGATGCACTAGCCACCTCCGCCCCATCCGGGCTGACAACGGAGGCAGCATTTCGAGAAAGGAAAGCGTAGGGAGAAGTAAGCAACCGCAGCCGGGGCGTAATATTTACATCAGTCCCGCCAGACCCGATGCCTTTAACCGTAATGCCCACATACCGGTCTGATACATCGGGGCCGGTGAAGATACGCGAGAGTGTAGGCCGCGGTTCGCCAATGTCTGCCCCTTCACCGAGCAGCACGCTGAAATACCCCTTGTCGACTGCCACTGTCTGGCGCTCGCCCCAAAGAACTTCCCCTCCCTCGTCTGCATTGAGAATACGGAACTCGACGTCGTAGTTTCTGGGCTGGCCGTAACCCAACGCCACGCCGTCTGCATCGACGAGAAAACCCTGGTAGGTCATCCGCTCGGGAGGTGTCGAAGTTACCTGCCCCAGACCCGTGACGACAGTGAGCACGAGAACCAGGCCGACAGCGCGACACCTTCCTGCCAAGGAGCAACGGTGGTTCACTGGACGTATCCTGAAAGCCATTTCGATGGGAGTGATTTACCCGCGGGTGGGTACGCGCTATTGCACGCGCATGATAAAGGCCAAAGCATAATAGCGGGGACGATTCTCCATGGGAGTGTTGGCGCTGGAGAGGCTGGCTGTTCCACTCAGGTTCCCTCCAGTATTCCCCCCAGCATTGCTGGGGTGTCTGACTGCAGTGTTTGAGGAAGTCGGAAAGCTGATGCCCCCAATCCCACGAACCGGAACACTCACGTCCAGGGTCAAGGCAGGAAGATTGTTTGCTGCAATTCTAACAGAATCTGTTCCACCGATATTCCCGGGATTGTAACCACCTCCAGCACCAGCACCCACAATGAAGCGGCCTAGTAAATTGGGGGTTCCGCCCGCCCCATCACACAAGCGCCATCCAGACGGTATCTGGTTGACGGCTCCTGACCACATGATGATACCTCCAACAGGTATCGTTCCTGAACCACTGAACGAATTGGCCGACACTGTTCCGTTCACACTCTGGTTGCCGTTGAAATTGTTCCCGCCACTCCGCCGGGCGACATCGCTTCCCAATCGATCGTAGGGCAGCATCCCCTGATCGAGCTTTCCAGCGTCCATTAGACCCGTAACCCGGGTGGCGTTGACCTCCCCATGAATCGTAAGACTGCCATTGGCAGAGCTGACCAACTCGGTACCGTCCGGGCTGACAACAGCAGTGGCATTGCGCGCTAGAAAAGTGTATGGAGTGCTCAACAAGCGCAAACGAGGCGTAATATTGACATCCGTCCCACCGGAACCAATACCCTTGACTGTGATCCCGACATAACGTTCTGAAGCGTCCGGACCAGCGAACAGGCTGGACAAGGATGGCCTCGGCACCCCGATCTCTGCTCCCTCCCCCAAAAGCACACTGAAATAACCTTTATCAACGGCGACGGTCTGCTGCTCACCCCAAAGCGCCTGTCCGCCCTGGTCCTGATTCCAGATACGAAACTCGACATCGTAGTTCTTGGGTTGATCCAACCCCAACGCCAGGCCACTTCCATCAACCAGAAAGCCCTGATAAGTCATCCGCTCAGGCGGGGTGGGTGTTTCCTGCGCCAGCAAACTGGACTGACCCAGGGCAATCTCGAGCACCAAGGCAGCCAAAGGACCTAGTAGCCAGAGATTGCTCATCGAAATATGCTGTTTTGTCATAGTCATTTTCTGTCCACCACTGTGTGGCTGCTCACGTTCACTAACTGAATCGAACGATTAAGGAATCGTTAGAGAAGGAATGGGAACCACCTGGTTCAGCTGAAAGAGGCCCTGCACTTGAACCTGTCGCTCGTCCACTTCACCGCCCTGCCGGCTGCCTCCAAGAATGCGAATGGTTTCCCGATAGGTTCCGCGTAGAGACAGGCTATTCGCTGTGCGACTCACAAAGTCATCCGCCGGTGACTCCACCGAAAGCGTGATATCGCGCGAAATTCCATAGGACTCAACGCCCTGAGGCAGCTCGCGCTCGAAAAGCGCGTCTTTGTTGTCATGGTCCGGGTGGTAAGTGTGAAGAAACGGATTGGAAACCTGGTCCCCAGAAGCCGTGTTCACTTGCACCGATGCAATAGCGCCCTCGGCGAGGAGTCCATTGAAGGCCCAGCCACCGTTGGCGACGGACCATGGCAGGTGTGCCGAGCTGAGCCGTCTGGCTGACTCAAGGTATCTTGGGTTGAGAATACTTTCAGAAGTCGTCACGACGTAGTTGGTCTCATAGTCCAGCCCCACGAAGACCCGTTGTAGTAGCACCGAGTTTCCCTGCTCGGGACTGTGGAGGATCAATCGCAAGGGAAAGGGCTCCGGCACTGGGGCCATGTTGGTTACCACTCCTGCCATCTCGTAACTGCCATCCGGCTCCAGAAGATTCCGGCCATCTGCATCGAGAGCATAGCTGGCAAGATGCTGTGCAACCTGGGTCGCAGCCGCGCTACCAACCCAGAGTCCCGCTCTTGAAGGGACGTAGGCAGATGTCGGGATGTCCACCTCTAGCTGGCCTAAGGAATCTGTAAAACGGAGCACCCCGGCAAGAAGGTCTCCCGGAACTCCGGACAACTCCGTCTGGTCCAAACCAATGACCAGTTCGACTTCCGAGCCAACCTGTCCCCTCCCGGCCAACTGCCATGAATAGGTCTCACCCGGTGTGAGGGCCTTGAATGCGTAGGTCAGATTGGTCTCGTCCTGCGCACCCCGGATCAGCAGGGGGGGAAAACCAACCACGGGCACCGCATCGGACGGCGCAACTTCAGAGTCAACACCCCGCAGAGACACTGTGAGGGGATCAGGAGAGAGATTCTCCAACCGCAGGTTTCTGATGCCCCCGGGCGTCTCAAATTCGAGACCATCTAAAGCATTCGCGACGCGGAAAGCACCCGGGGAGTGGTTATAGACCTGACCATTCCGAATCCATACTGCCTCGCCACGAGCAACAAAAGAGTTTCTCAAGGGGGTGATCTGTTGAGGATTCTCACTCCCGAGCTTCCCTCCGACGTAGTGGTAAATGTCCGTTGTTTGCACCGGCAGATCGACAAAGTTCCGCAAAAACGACTCCCAGTTGGGCGGATTTAGAGCCGGTGTGGAGAAACCAATCAGATTCAACCCGACCGAACTCCAGTCCAGACGGGGTGCCACGACCTGGCCCTGGATCCGCCATGTGTATCCCGCAGTGCTTTCAAGTTTGACCAAGTAGGCCGAATTGGCGGTGAGTGACTGCAGCACGGAGGTGGCATCCCCCTTGGCCCAGCGCGTCCATTCAACCGCACCCTCAACGGGCTGTATCTCTGAGGCCTCGATGATCTGCACAGTCGAGACCGGGTTCCATCGCCAAACCTCCTTGACGCCGTTACTGGCAGCCAGCTCATCGAGCGAACGATGGGACGGATTTACGTGGAGAAAAATCCCATTCCAGCCAGGCTTGAGGTCAAAGGACTGTGTCAACCACTGAGCTTCAGCCACAGAGATAGAAGCAACCCAGCCCAGAAGGGAAAGCACACCAAAAATGGAGTGCTTAAGCATTCGAAGTTAAAATCACAGCCCACCCAATCTCAGCATTTCTACTGCGAGTCAAGCGGCTCTTATGCATCTAGTATTAAAGTCTTATGCTTCCAAAATATCATCAAGCCCGGCGCGGAGGATGCGTAAGGAGCCACTACAAGAACCTAGAACTGTTCAACGGCATGAAGGCATCCTGGATCTTACCCGGAACTGCAACTCCCCAAGACAAAGGCAGCTTGATTCAACGCGTCAGCTCATTACCCTAAATGCACTCACCTTACTGACTCCAATGCCCCTAATTCTGTTTTTATCCCAACGCACCCTCAGGTTGACCTGCACTCTTGCGGCCATTCTATTGATGCCGCTCACACAACTGAACGCAGTCAACCTCACTCCCGACCAGATCCAGGCCCTCACGCCCGACTGGAAGGGCGAACGCACCACCGACGGGCGCCCGAAGGTGTCCGCCGACATCCTTCAACGCATGAAAAACGTCAGTCTCGAGGAAGCCTGGGGTGTCCTTCAGGGAGCAGGATACAAAAACCAGTTCGAGGGGGACTGGTTGATCCTCCACCCTGACGAAGTCATGGTCGGAAGAGCCGTGACGGCTCTCTACCTCCCCAGCCGGCCTGATCTCGACGAAAGGGTCAAGGAACTGGGGAAAGAACAGAAACGCATCGGCCCCTCAAACTCCTGGCCAATCGATGTACTGCAACCCGGCGACCTCTACGTGGCCGACGGCTTCGGAAAAATCATCGAGGGCACCCTGATCGGCGACAACCTCGGCAACGCCATCTACGCCAAGTCCGGCAACGGAGGCGTCTTCCACGGCTCCGCCCGCGATGTCGAGGGCCTGTCCGAGATCGAAGGTTTCAATGCGTTCGTCCGCGGATGGGATCCTTCCGCCATCAAGGACATGACCATGGCCCAATTGAACGGCCCCATCAACCTGGGCCGCGTCACCGTCCTTCCGGGAGACGTGGTTTTAGCCAAACGCGGCGGCGCAATCTTCATCCCGGCGCACCTGGCAGAAAAGGTCGTCACCCGCTCCGAAGTGATCCGCCTGAAAGACCGCTTTGGTCACCAGCGCCTGCGTGAAGGGAAATACACGCCCGGCCAAATCGACCGCGCGTGGTCAGATGAAATCAAGGAAGACTTCCTGCAGTGGTTTGAAGCACTGACAGAGAAACCGCCAATGTCCAAGGACCAGATCAAGGAACTGATATGAAACGCAGAGACCTCCTCAAAAGCCTCGGCCTTGGCACCGCCGCCGGGGCGTATGCATTGTTCGACCGCCCCCGACTGCAGTCGGCCGAATATGCGAACGCAACCCGAGGCCTCGCGCCGCTGAAAATTACAAGGGTCCGCGCCATCCAGACAGCGCCACAGGGCAACCGGCTGACGGTCGTCAAGGTCGAGACAAGCGAACCCGGGCTCTATGGACTGGGCTGCGCCACCTTCAACCAACGTGCCCTGCCGGTAGCCAGCGCCATTAACGACTACCTGGATCCGTTCGCTCGAGGCCGTGACGTCGACAATATTGAGGATGTCTGGCAGACCGCCTTCACCAGCTCCTACTGGCGAAATGGACCTGTGCTCAACAACGCCTTGTCCGGACTCGACCAGGCCCTCTGGGATATCAAAGGCAAACGGGCCAACATGCCCGTCTACCAGCTGCTTGGCGGCAAGTGCCGCTTTGCCGTGGACTGCTATTCCCACGCATCAGGACGCGACTTCGACCAGCTCACCGAAAGTGTCAAAAGACTGATGGCCGAGGGTTACCGCCACATACGCATTCAGCTCGGCGGTTATGGATCACCCCATCTGTCCACCACTCCTGACTTCAAGGACGCCGGCTTCGGTCGCGAGGATGACAGCCACATGGATGCCCTCCCCTACCTGCAGACCACGCCGAAAATGTTCGCCCATATCCGCGAACAGTGTGGCGAGCAAATCGAACTGCTCCACGACATCCATGAACGCATCCACCCCCGGGATGCCATCCGACTGCTCCAGCAACTCGAGGAGTTCCGCCCGTTCTTCATCGAGGATCCGGTTTCACCGGAAGACAACGGCTACTTCGAACTGATCCGGCAGAAAACCACTGTTCCCATCGCCATGGGGGAGTTGTTTAACAACCCGCACGAATGGGTGGATCTAATCGCCAAACGCTACATCGATTTTATCCGCGTCCATATCTCCCAGATTGGAGGGCTAAGCGTAGCCCGTAAACTCGCCACGCTGGGAGAATGGTTCAATGTCCGTACTGCATGGCATGGTCCCGGCGATGTCTCCCCTGTCGGCCACGCCGCCAATGCCCACCTTGATCTGGCCATCTCCAATTTCGGCATCCAGGAGGCAGTCCGTTTCAACGATGCCATGCGGGAGGTCTTCCCGGGATCACCCACGATGGACAACGGCTATATGCACGTGAACGAAGCACCGGGCTTCGGGGTAGACCTCAATGAAGAGGCCGCGAAACGCTTCCCTTTCCCGGAGGACCCCGGCTATTGGCGCCCCATTCGACGCCGCGATGGCACCTCAGTAAAGCCGTAGACCACCATCACCAGCAGTCACTGTTCTCCGCCAATCAACGAGCAGGAGGCATACTCTCTCCTCTCTCCCGAAAAGGACACCGCCCCCGGCTTCGCATGAAACCGGGGGCGGCAGATCCAACCGGAAAAGGGCTACACCTGCGAGTAAGGAGCTGCGACCAGCTGGCGGTTCGTGATACCACACAGGATCGCCTTGTCAGCATACTCCGCCATTCCCTTCAGCCGGAGCCAGTCGGGGTGGGCGAGGAACTTCTTCCAGGCCGCCTGCTGGGCTTCCATGCTTTCGAAGGCCAGCATGTAAGTCAGGTTCGGCATCTGTCCTCCTGCCAGGGTTTGTCCGAAGAAAACCGGGTTCAAACCCACCTCACGGAAAATGCGAATCTCGCCGGCATCGTTGAACATCTCGATCTTCTTGAGCCCGGTCTTTTCACTCGGACTCTCGTAGGTACGCAACTGAAAGACCCGACCGGGATTCTTTACCGGCGCTTCCATCTGGGGCATGCCGGCAAATGAAAGCAGCAACCAGCTTTCAACACGCTTGTAAGCCGGGGAACCCGCCGTGGCGTTGATGTAGTCTGCACCGCGAGAAAGAAACTCGGAGTCCTCAGCCAGGCGCTGGCCAAAGGCCGCGTAGGACTCCATGGATTTGTGGGGCGTCAACACCCAGACCGGCCCCAGATCCTTCTCGGGATAGAAGACGCCAATTGGCTTCACCCCCAGCCGGTTTGCCGCAGGAATAGCAGCGTTCTTCAGAAAATCATCCAGCCCCTTGCGCTGAGCCTCGGTCTCGACGGTATATTGGCGCAGCTCGTAAAACTCCCGCACTCCACCGGAAGCAGCTTGGCTATTCATGGTCAGGGCAGCGGCACCTGCTGTGCCGGACAAGGCAAGAAAGTCTCTTCGGTTCATCATGGTGAGCCGCGATCATAGCGATTCACCCGATTTTAGCCACCGCTTTGTTGAAACCCAAATCCCCCTCCGCCCGGCGTTTCAATCGTCATTACATCCCCCGCCTCCGCCTCCACCTGGACTTTGGCCGGCAACGTCTCCTCCACCCTCGAACCGCGCCGTCGAAGCAGGTTCCGCCCTGCCGCACCCGCACCGCCACCTTCCAACCCAAAGGGCCGAAAGTCGCCCCGTCGCTCTGTCAGCAGGGAAACCGTCAACGGTCGAAGGAACTCCAGCCTCCTCCGGATCCCATCCCCTCCCCTTCGCTGGCCGCCACCCCCGGACCCCCTCCGGATGCCGAATTCCTGAACCCTGACGGGATAGCGTCGCTCCAAAACCTCCGCATCCGTAAGCCGGGTATTGGTCATGTGCGTGTGCACCGCATCCGCACCAGCCGCCTTGGGCGTTGCTCCGGAACCTCCACAAATCGTCTCATAATAACCAAAGGAGCCGTCCCCAAAAGTAAGGTTGTTCATCGTTCCCTGGCTCGCCGCCGCAACTCCCAATGCACCCAGCAACACGTCCACGACCCGCTGCGATGTCTCCACATTCCCCCCAACCATGGCAGGGCTCGTCGCGGGTGTTGCTCCCGGCCTTGGGTTCAGCAAACACTCCGGCAGCACAATCCGCACAGGATCAAGCACACCACTGTTCAGCGGAATATCCTCCCGGATCAAACACCGGAAGGCATACAGGGTAGCAGCCGTGGTGATCGCGCGGTTGGCATTCAGGTTCGACGCCAAGACCGGCCCCGTGCCGGTGAAATCGACCTCCGCATGCTCTCCCTGAATCGAGACGCGTACCTGAATGAGTGACCCGTCGTCCAGATGGTCACTCCGCTCATAGACCCCGTCAGGCATGGCCCCCAGCGCCATGCGCATTTTTTCGGCAGCAGCCCTCTGGATGTGCTGCATGTAGGCCATCACCGTGGCCAGGCCATGACGGGCAACGAGCTCCCGAAGTTGTAAAACACCCGAGTGATTGGCAGCCACCTGAGCCGTTATATCCGCCATATTATTGGCAATCGACCGGCTTGGATACGGTCCAGCTGCCAGCAACTCCCGCAAACCCGCCTCCCTCGAACTTCCATCCTCCACCAGTCGATAGAGCGGAATGACTACCCCCTCCTCTGCCAGGTTCGCAGAGAACGGCGGCATGCTGCCGGGAACAATGCCGCCAATCTCGGAATGATGCGCCCGGCTCGCCGTCAGGAAAATCAACTGCCCGGATTCTTCGTCGTGCACCGGCGTGATCACCGTCACATCAGGCAGATGTGATCCGCCCCGAAAGGGATCGTTGGTTACATAAACGTCGCCAACCCCGGGCTTTGGAACATCCGCCAGCAACCGCTTAACGGTCTCACTCATCGCTCCTAGATGAACCGGTATATGCGGTGCATTCACCACCAGATCACCCTCCGGAGTGAAAATGGCACAGCTAAAGTCCAGTCGTTCCTTCACGTTGGTCGAGATGGACGTCCTCTGCAAAGTCACACCCATCTGCTCCGCCACTGAAGCGAAGAGATTGTTGAAAATCTCCAGCCGGATCGGGTCAACGGAGGGGGACTCCGCCTCACCCGACGCAGCCGCAGCCCCCCCATCCCCCGAGGCACCCTGAACAGCCTCGTCCACCAGCAATAATTCGCCGCGAGCTTCGATCCGGGCGCAAAAACCGGGATCAACCACCACGGTCGAGGTGGGTTCGCACACAATGGCCGGACCCCGAAAGGAATCACCCGGCCTGAGTTGATCCCGCAAATAGACGTTCACCTCCCTTGCCTGCCCCTCGAATACGGCCAGCGTCACTGAGCAAGGTTCCGGGGCGCGCTCAACCGGCTGAACCGGATGGTCGGGAGGGGCCGATACTTCCCCCACCACCTCGACCCTTGCCACCGCCATTTCAATCGCCCGGCCCGCATGACAGTAGCCATACAGCTGACGGTGCCTCTCCTCATACGCCGCACGCCAATCATCATCCTCCGGCGCCTCCACCAGAATCGTGGCGTCCACACCGATATAGCGTAATTCCAACCACCGAACCGGAGGACGCAACCCCGCCTCACTTACACCCTCCCCCAAGACCTCAGCCCTCGCTTGGGCAGCCAACTCCTCAAAGACCCGGCGAGCTTCCAGCACGTTCTGAGAAGTCAGCGGCATGAGGAGTGACCGCTCGGCAAACCGTCGCACGTCCGCCAGCCCAATGCCGTAAGCACTCAGGATACCAGAGTAAGGATGCACAAGAACCCTCCGTGCTCCCAGCAACCGCGCAACAGCACAGACATGCTGGGCCCCAGCCCCCCCAAAGCTCACCAGCACATAATCCGCCGGGTCATACCCCTTCGCCACCGAGATCCGACGGATCGCCCGCACCATGTTCTCGTTGGCAATTTGCCTGAAACCCTCCGCCAACTCCTCCGGAGAATACTCCTTCCCGAGCGGAGACTGCGCGATCTCATCGCATAATTCCCTAAGACGGCGCTGGACCACCGCCAGATCCAGCGGAAATGGAAATCGCTCGGGCAGGATACGACCGAGAAACAGGTTGATGTCCGTCACGGTCAAAGGACCTCCCTTCCCGTAACATGCAGGCCCGGGATCGGCACCGGCACTCCGCGGACCGACATGCAGTTTCACACCGTCAAACCCGCAAATACTGCCACCCCCCGCAGCGACCGTCTCCACAGCCAGCATCGGGGCGACCACCCTAACCCCACCCTTCACTGTCTCGAACTCGTAATCAAAGCTCCCATCGAAGCGGGCCACGTCCGTGCTCGTGCCCCCCATATCAAAGCCAATCGCTCTCGAATAGCCCGCCAGCCGCGCCACCCTGGAGAAACCAATAACCCCTCCGGCCGGCCCCGACAAAATGCTGTCCTTGCCAACAAAATGATCGGCCAGAACCAGCCCCCCCGCCGACGTCATCAACCTCATTTCGCTCCCGGGCAGTGACTTCGCCAATCGTTGCACATACTGTCGCAGCACCGGGTTCAGGTATGCGTCCACCATGGTGGTATCACCCCGTGAAACAATCTTGATCAAGGGTGCAATCCGACTCGATACGCTGACCTCGTCAAATCCAACCTCCCGGGCAACCCGCTCCACCACCAGCTCATGCGCGTTGTTGGCAAAGCTGTGGAGCAAACAGATCCCGATCGACTCCACCCCCGTCCGCTTCAACTCAAGCAGCTGCCGCCGCACCTCCCCCGCGTCGACCGGACGCAGCACAGCTCCCTCTGCATCCAACCGCTCATCGATTTCCACCACCTGCTCAAACAACGGATCCGGCTTTTGGATCGCGAGATCAAACAGCCGCGGCCGGTCCTGATTCCCGATCAACAGGACGTCCGCAAATCCCTTCGTGGTAACAAACGCAGCCCGTGCCCCCTGCCTCGTTAACAACGCGTTCGTGCCCCGCGTTGTACCCAGCCGGACAGAAACCGGGGGAATCCGTTCGTTCAGCCTTAACCCCAGCACGGACCGGATCGCCAGAACCGGGGCCTCCTCGCCTCCGTCTAATTCATAGGCCATGCCCTCCACCACAGGATCCGGAACGTCGTCGACCAGCCCCACCTGCCCTTCTACTCCCAAAAAGTCCCGCACCACACCCACATGCATTACCTTCCCCCGGGGATCTAAAAAGCGGATTGAATAGCCCTCCCAAAACGCGTCCCGCTCCCCACAACGTGTCCTGTCCTTGATCCTACCCGTCTCCAGCAACCTCCCCACACGGCCCTTGGTTACCCCCGAGCTGAGAACCTTGCAGGTGTGCAAAACGCCCTCAGGACTTCGCGCGACACAGTCCGTGAACGTCCCCCCCACATCGATCCAGAATTCCCATTGTTGCGGCATATTGGAGCAAATCGGCCAACGACACCCGGTGCCGTGTTCAAAGGAGCGGAACCGTGCCCGATTCAATGCCCTGTTTCAAGTGGCGTCGCGCCGCGAGGAACCGTGGCGCCGTTGAACTGCCTCGCCTCACCCCTGCCGCCGACCCCGGACATTCCCGGAATGAACATCGCGAAAGCTGGGATATGCGGCTCTTAATCAACCCACCCGAATTCTCGCCCGCAACGCAGGGTCACCCCCATACACGCCGGCTTTTCAAAGTTGAGCCCATACCGGATTCCATCGCATGCTCTGCACCGCAAGCCCCATGAATCCCATGCACTCCATCCTTTCAGTCACCGCCCTCTCTCTTCTGGCCGCAAACCTCAGTTCATCCGCGGTCGCCGCCCCCTTGAAGGATAGCCGCCCCAATATCGTCCTCGTCATGACGGATGATCAGGGCAAGGGCGACCTGAGCTGCCTGGGCAATCCTGTCCTCCAAACCCCAAACCTGGACCGACTCTACGCGCTCAGCACCCGATTCACAGACTTCCACGTCAGCCCGACCTGCGCCCCTACACGCTCAGCCATCATGACCGGACGTCATGAATTCAAGAACGGTGTTACCCACACCATCCTGGAACGCGAGCGAATGACACTCAACGCAACGACACTCCCCGAGGTCCTGCGACAAGCCGGCTACGCCACAGGTATTTTCGGCAAATGGCACCTGGGCGATGAGGACGCCTACCAACCCGGGCGCCGGGGCTTCGATGAAGTGTTCATTCACGGAGCCGGCGGAATCGGACAGGCCTATGATTGCAGTTGTGCCGACACCCCCGCCAACCAGCAAAATGTCTACTTCGACAATGTCATCCGTCACAACGGACAGTTCGTCAGCACCAAGGGCTTCTGCACCGATGTCTTCTTCAGCGCGGCGCTGGGATGGATCCACCAACAAGGCACCTCCCGCAAACCCTTCTTTGCCTACATCACCCCCAACGCGCCCCATGCTCCCCTGATCGCGCCCGATAAATACAAAAGCCGCTTCCTGCAGGCCGGCTTTGATGACAAGACCGCAGCGCTGTTCGGGATGTTGGAGAATATTGACGACAACATGGGCCGCCTGCTCGCCAGCCTGGACAAGTGGGACCTTAGCAGAAACACGCTGCTCATCTTCATGACCGATAACGGACAGGCCCCCTGGTCCGGAACCCGCAACGGCGAGCAGTTCCGCCCCTACACCGCCGGATTTAAAACCGGCAAGGGCTCCCCCTACGAAGGCGGCACCAGCGTGCCGGCTTTCTGGCGATGGCCCGGTGTCCTCGGAGAAGGAGTCGATATCCCCGCGCTAACCGCTCACATCGATCTCTTCCCTACTCTGGCCGCACTCGCCGGCGCAAAAACCCCCAATAACGGACAGCTTGAAGGAAGAAGCCTGTTGCCGCTTCTCGAGAACCCCAAAACTGACTGGCCTGATCGCTACCTCTTCACCCATGTCGGCCGCTGGGCCAAGGACGATAACCCGGAGGACTCCAAATACAAACGCTGCGCCGTCCGCAATACCCGGTTCCGCCTCGTCAACTTTAACGAGCTATACGACATCCAGTCCGACCCCTTCGAAACAATCAATGTCATCGACCAACATCCGGCGATTGTCGAAAGCATGCGCCTGGCATATGACCAGTGGTGGACCGACACCCTCCCGCTCATGGTCAATGAGAAGACTCCCAACTCCATGACCAAGCCCTTCTTCGAAGCTTACGAGAAGCAAAAGAAGGAGACCGGCATACCAGCTTGGACAGCACCAGAACTCTAGACAACCAGTAGAGGCCAGAGCCCTGACACAATGAAACTGACCCGCCGAAGTCTGCTCAAACATTCGCTGGCCTTGGGAACCATGGGGCTCGCCGCCGGTTGCACCACCACACGCCCTACCCGACTGCATGCGGTTCAAAGCGAAAATGCGCAGGCCGGCTCAACCGACTGGATGCTCACCCATACCCGGATCGACCCGACCAGTCGCTACCGCTGCCCTTGGATCGAAGGCTACGCCTCCCATCGCAGTATCCGCGCCGGTGAAAAGCTGGCCCTGTTCGTCAGCACCCGCCCCTCAGCCCCCTTCGTCATCGATGTCTTCCGCCTGGGCTATTACAACGGAGCAGGAGGACGCAGAGTGATGGATACAATAGGACCTTTCCTCGGATTCGCGCAGGAAGACCCTCTCATCGGCCCTAAACGCCTGCGCGATTGCCAGTGGGCCCCATGTGTTCAGCTCACCATCCCCATGGACTGGACCAGCGGCGTCTATGTCGCCAAGCTGACAGAGCTCTCTTCCAACCTCCAAAGCTATATCGTCTTCATCGTACGCGATGATCGGCCAGCCGATTTCATTTTCCAATGTTCCGACAACACCTGGCAGGCCTATAACCGCTGGCCTAACCAGTTCTCCCTCTACGACAACGGTGAACACGAATGGTGGTGGGGTGGAGATGTCCGCGTCAGCTTCAACCGGCCCTACGGAAAATACTGCCAGATCCTCGACGCCCCGCTCAGCACCGGCTCCGGGGAATGGTTTCTCTGGGAGTTTCCCATGGCCTACTGGATGGAATCCCTCGGCTACGACGTGACTTACATTTCCAATCTCGACAC
>JBMTVN010000083.1:0-13527 GCA_049451415.1 Limisphaerales bacterium
CCTTCGGGCTCACGGCCTTTTGCTTTCAAGGGAAGGCAGACAGGACAGGGGCGCGAGCGGGGGAATGAAGGCCTTGGGTGCGAACTTTAGGCGAAGAACCCACGGGTCCCGCGTGGTTCGATTCCGTCCTGGTATCTCGTCCAGCCGACCGCACTCAGGTCTCTCCCCTCAGTCTGGGGAAGCCGGTCGTCGGAGCGGTGTTGGGCCGCGGCAGGCTCAGCTCTCCGATCCATACCCGGTACTACGCCTGCGGAGGCTTGTGGGTCGGCACCCCGCTGCCTATGCGGGGTCGGGCTAACACGTAGAGGCCAAGCAGCAGGAGGGTGAGCACGGTGTTCTCAGCCAACTTCAAACACACGGCTTGTTCGCCAGTGCCACACCCGCAATCAAAGCGGATGCTGCACAGGGCGACCTCGGTGGCTGTGCGAATGGCCAGGGCCCTGCGAAGGATCAGGAACGTGAACGGGATCAACAGTCCCAGCCAAACAGCGGTGGTGGCACGAAGGGCGCGTCCTGAAACCAGCAGCAGGCCACAGAAGATCTCAAACCATGGAAGCCATGCAGCGATTGCATTGAGGACCGCGAACGGGAGGGGCAGGCTGTATTCGTGGAGGACCTTGAGGAAGACCACGGGTTGAAGCGCTTTCGCCAACCCACCGTAAACAAACCACCCCCCCATGGTGATGCGCGCTGCGCCCTCAACCAGGCGCCATCTCTTGGTGGCGATGCCGGGCTTCATGGGTTTTCGAATTCACGCTGCACACCGCTCAGCCGTTGTCCGATCTCAACCGGCCCCCGCGATTCCTGCCACTCGGTGATCCCACCGCTATACACCATGATGCGTTCAACCGGCACACCGGCCTCCTGAAGCATCAGAGCAGCATACTCACTGTCCTCGCAATCACCGCCAGTGCAGTAAACGATGATCCGTTCCGCGGCCATGGCAGCCGGCAATACCTCGGGAAGCCCTTGCTCCGGATAGAATCGGTCCAGCAGATAGGCACCCGGGATATGACCCTCCTCAAAGAGTGCTTGAGTACGTGCATCAATGAAGATCAGGCGGCCATCGGCGGCTTCTGCGGACTGGAGCCAGCCTAGCACGTCACCAAAGCTCGGCGACGGAGTGTGGTTGGGAATTGCTGCGTCGTTCGTGGCCTCAGCAGATACGGAATCAGTGCCCGGTGGCTGAACCAACACGGCACTGTTGGTGGTGGCAGCCACAGGCAAGGCAGGGAAGTAGTCCCGCGAGAGGTCCAGGCCACGGGGGGAGAGCGCGTTTCCGACCCAACCCACCAGAACGCCCGTCGCGACAATCAGGACAATCTGAAGGCAGAAGGGCGTGTGCATGTCTTGGACCAGTTCTGCAACTCGCTGGTTCAGTTTCACTCCTTCGGAGTGATCACCTGTATCGGACGCCCCGGCACCTGAGGCAGCACGGGGATTTCCACCCACTGGCGAGTAGGATGGGAGGTCTTGATGCGGAGAGTGACTTTCTGTCCTTTTTGCAAATGGAAACCCTCAGGGAACACCGGTGTGATGCGGAAGGTCTTCCCTGACTCAACCTCGTCAATCTTCACCATCACCTCGGGTGAGCTGGAAGTGGGTTCGGAGAGCTGAAGCGGTTTTTCGCCCAACGAACGAAGTGTCACGGGATACGGGGTTTCTTTGTTCAGGGGTTTAGTGGGGAGGACAATCCGATTCGGCACAACCACATACGGCTGCTTTTCGATGGCCATCGCGTGCACGCTGATTCGCGGTTGGTCAGGCACCGATGTTTTCAGCGTGATGGGGGCCGTGATAGTGCCGGTGCCAACAGGGGGAACAGTGGCAATCTTCAGGCTGAACTCCTTTCCAGGGACCTTCTCCGTCAGCGTGGCGTTGAAGGCCTTCTGGGTCCATTCGGGCGGGGAAAGCTTCAGCGGCTCGTCCCGGTTGTTGACGATCACGATCTCCTTCTCCTCGCCTTCGGCTGCACCCGGGTCGTATTGGAATACCAGTGAACGCGGGGTGATTTCGATAGGGGACCAGACATCGGCCTGGATCGATAGGGTGATGTTCGGGTTTTGGGGATCGTTGCTCAGGACCGTGATCGATTTCTTCACATCCCCGGAGAACGAGCCTGAGTAGAACTTGATGGGGATGCCCCCGGTTTGGCCAGGCTGCACCAGCTTGTCCCATTCGCCCGGAGCCGTGCATCCGCATGCCGTGGTGACCTTGGTGATCTCAAGTGGCGCGGAGCCCGAATTCTTGAAATCAAAGCGATGGTCCACGACATCACCCGCTTTCACCCTGCCGAAGTCGAAGTTCTGTTCCTCGAACTGGATCGCTGGAGTCGGGGCGTCAGCCGCCGATAGACGGGTGCCCGCAAGCAGGAGTAGAAGCAGTGGTGTAGAAGTCCAGGCCTTGAAACTCACGGAGTGGCTTGGACGGCGGCGCGTAAAATCCTGTTTCTTCATGGTCGCATCGAACCCGTTTCCCGCGGGTCACCGGACTCCAGACCACGCTCTGTGCTGGTGGTAATCCTTCCGGCCGGAGCCACCACACTGTGCCAGCCTCCATGACTGTTTCAACCCGAAGTTGCAGTTTGCTCGCCATGGCGCTCGGCCCGCTAAGGTAATTCAACGACGCGATAGAAAGCAGCCGGGGTATCGGAAGACCAGGGAATGCTGATCTCTATGGAATCACTAGTGGCTGCAGGCAGATTCTCAACCACCTCCCATCCGGCTTCCAAATCGGTCGTGCCCTGAACTGAGTACGTCTTCCCGGGTTGAACCTTTAGCTGGAGCGTGACACTCGATTCACTACGGACAACGCCTTGAATGTGTGGCGCCGCCAGGGTCCCTACCAGGCTCGGGGTTCCGCCCCAAACTGAACTGGCAACCCAGCTCGCAGGATCAGACGGGTCCGCGTTGGCGTTGATCAGCGTCAGCGAAGGACCCAGGCCATCGGGGGTCATCGGCCATGGGGTCAGGGTGGAGTATTCGAACGCCACCAGGCTCTTGCCATCGACATCCTGGATTGCCACACGCTCACCCCCATTGGAGAAACGTCCGGTATACGCGCCGGCGACCGGTAGGCCGGGACCATAGCGCAGTTCGAAGGCTGCCGGATTCGAAACCAGCAGCAGTGTCTCACCCGCCTTGAGCGAGACCAGGGGCGTGGTGGGAAAGGAGAACTCGACGCCGTCGACGAAGCGGACTCCCCGCAAGTCCAGGGAGCCTGTTCCTGCATTGTACAATTCAACGAACTCGAACTCGTCGCTATCGAGAAACCCTGCCGCGAGTTCGCTGCCCGACGGGTCAGCCGGGTGATAGTGCAGCTCGGAAATCACCAGCCGGGGGTTGCCGACGATGAAGGTAGCCTCGGTAAGCGCGCTCCACTCGCCGTTGTCCAACGTGCGCGCACGGATCGTCGTTAGATCATCAATCGCGATGGGCCCTGTATAAACGCGTGCGGCCGGTTCTTCACCAATGATGCGGGTCTGTCTGGCTTCCAGTTCTGCATCGAAAAGCAAATCTGAACTGGTGGTGGAGAGATTCAGGGCGTGGACTGCGAGAAGGTTTTCTCCCGGCTCCAGCAACGCCAGGTGATCGGTCAGGTCGAACGTCTCCAGCAGGACCGCCACGGTATCGTCATGAGCCTGCGTGGCGACGGAGTTCCAGGCCGGTGCACCCGGAGCGTTGGCCGACACCACCTGCGCACCGTTGAGATACGCGATGAAGCCGTCGTCGTAGCGTGCTCGTAGCACAAGATCGTTCCACTCCGGCAGCGGGCTCAGACCGATGTTGAATGGAATGCGAATGAAGGCCGAACCGTTGATGCCGAACATTGAGGTGTACACACTCGTCCCGATATACGGCAGATAGTCGCTTTGGATGTCATAACCCACACCCCGGTTTCCGGTGGACCACGCGGAGTCGTTGAAGCCTGTGATCTCGCTGTACCAGCTCGAGCCCAGCGCACTGCCGCCATTGGTCGTGGACGGCACAAGGGCGCGCTTCACCGTATTGGTGCCAACGAGAAGATCCTGCGAAACCACCTCGACGTCTACCGGCTGACGCGGGTCGTTGCCGTCGGTGGTGTAATAGATCGTACCCTTGGGCACGGACAACACCAGCGGATATCCGGCTTCAACCGATCCGCCAGGATGACTCGTAGCCGGCGCATCCGTGCGCGGATAAAGTCCGGCCGCGCGGAATTGGTCCAGCACGATGGCCGAGCGCTGCGGGAAGAAATCCTGCAGCAGGCTGTTCCGGGTTGGTTGCCAGTTCCCCAGCGGAGTGTAGGGGCTGGCATTCATCTGGTCACCCCACCGAACAGCCTCACCCACGATGGCCCCCTCGACATAGGTGGCGATTCGGTTGAAGCGTGCAGCGGAAGGGTTGTTCTCCGGGGACGCCGGATCCCACGCAGGCTGAAGCGGATTCACGTACAGCGCCCCGCCCGGCGAGAAGTGCCGGTGCACCCGGTCGGCAAAACGCATCAGGAAATCCGAGTTGGATCGGGCTGCAGCGTAAGGCCGAGCCACACCATCCGTCACCCCGGTGCGGTTGGCCTGCAACCCTGTCATCCCCAGCGCAGTCTCACTATCCCATGGATAAAACTGGAAGCCCTCCAATCCTTCACGGTCACGGCCAACCCAGAAGTTGCGATGAGGCCAGTCGCCGTTGCCGATGTAGAGGTTCATGATCATGTAGTCGATCAGGTTGTCGATATCGAGCAGGTCCTCGTAATCTGGGTTGCGTGTGCCGTCCGGATTGAGCCCCTGGATCCGGTAGTAGACTTCATTGTTCGCCATGTTCTCCGCCAGAACCCCCAACATGCGGTTCCATGCATCAGGATTTCCATCCGGCACACTGTCCTGGTTCAATGCGTCCCAGGCATCACGATCGCCTCCGTGATAGGTGGAAGAGAACGCGGCATCCGGTCTCTCCACCGGGTTATATAAACCCCAGTAGTGACCGTTTAGATAAAGGTGCATGAAAGCGGAGTGCGAAGACACCATGCCCATGTCGCGCGCCGTTTCCATCGCAAAGGCATCACGGATGTAGAGGGCACCACCCCCGCCCCAAGGCCAGGCATCGTTGCTGTTGGCGCGCAAGACCATGGTGTTGAAGCGGTCGGCCGCCTCAGGTCCGAACAAGGGATACTCCAGCCAGGGCGGGCCATAGCTCTCACGAAACACCAGCCGGAAGGACTTCTTCATGGTGAGATCAAAACGACGAAACGCGGCCCCCTGAATCCGAACACCCGCATCCGCCTGGAACGTGTTCTCCGGATTCGCAGGATCAATCAGTTCAACCGACACCGGACGTTCCCAGGCATCTCCCCGGTTCTCCGGGTTGGAATAAATACCGAGCGGACCGAACAAGTCATCCACCTCCATGGACAAGGCGATCGACGGAATGGACATCAGGTCGTTCCGAATGGAGTTGGCATAAACGCCCCCGTAGAGATCCAGACCTCGCGAAGCAACCATCGTCTGGTCCATGTCGTAGTCTGCAGTGACTCCGCCCCAGGTGGATGGAAAACCACGATCCGCCGCTGCCGCAGCATTCTGTTGAACAATCTCACTCCTGATTAGATAGGTGTGCGCAATGGGAGCAGACGAAATCCATCCGTCGCGAATCGCCATCGCACGCAGCGGCCCGGACCGTGTGATCAGGATCGGACCCGAATACACCGCACTGCCCGCCGTCGGCTCACTGCCGTCGGTGGTGTAGACGATCGAGGCGTTCTCGGTGGCACAGGTGAGCTGGACTTCTATAGAGGAGGGATAAAATCCGCGAGCGAGACTGGGGATAGGCTCGGCCACCCGCCCTTGGCTGGCTTGCGGGTTGGCGGAGCCGGGTGTGGGCGTGGTCAGGAAACCTGAGGCACCAAGCGTCACGGGAGCGTTGAGTAGTTCGGCGCCCAGGAGAAACTCCGGGCTGACGGCCTGGTCGTTCAACGCATGGATCGCCAACATGTTCATGCCCGGCTGCAGCAGCTGGGCGGCAGTCGGAATCGCGAAGTCCTCAGCCCGGGCTGCGGCAGCACTCGGACGGTCCGTCATGGCTGCCGACGCATAGCCCGGTGATAGAGGGGCGTTGGCTGAAGCCACCGGCACTCCGTTCAGATAGGCCACGAACCCGTCGTCATAACGCATGCGCAATACCACGTCATCCAAAGGGATCCCTTCCTCCAGGTTGAACGGGACACGCAGATAAACCGAAGCAGCCTGCAGGTAAACCTGGTCAGCGACATCCGTCTGGATGATTTCCGGAAACGCAGGCGGCGGCGGCCCGCTGAAACCCAGCAGCTCCACCTCGGCGATCTGCATTGCCACGGCTCCAGCGGCGTTCCGTACCGTGGGGAAGAGCAGACGATAATGCCGATAGGCCATGTCATTGCTGAACCCAACCTCCACGGTAAAGAATCGATCGGTGAAATCGGGAATGTTCCCTTGCGCAATCAAGGAAAACACCGCGCCGTCCTGCGAACCTTCCAGGGTGAAGGAGGTAGGATCGCGCTCCGGTGCGTCATTGGCCGACGTGAATCGCAGGCCGCGGACAACCGTAGTCGCCGATTCCGGGGTCAGGGTGAAACCCGCATTCACCTTGTCAAAGTTCAGGTATTTGGTCGCGGGATTGTTGTCGATGGCCTTCTCAACCTCCTCCCCGCCCGGGGAGTTGTACGAAGTGGGAATGATGAAGTTCTCCGGCAAGGTTACATCGACCAAATCCGGATCGGGCCCGCCGCCACCCCCAGAGATCTCGTAGCCGACAGGGAGGGCCACAGCCGACCAGCGGCCGTCGTTAAATCCGCTTTCAGTCCATGCAAGGCCTCCCTGGTCAACCAGTGGCGAAAGCAACCGGGCCGCTGCAACCGGCCCGATGATTGGCTGTGCGCTCGACTCCATGCCGACGCCATACGTGCTGTTCGGCAGTTGTGGCGGATAAGCCGGATACCATTCGCTCGCCGCTAGAAACCCCGTGGGGGGCACAAGTGCAAGATACTCCCCCTCCCGGTCCAGCTTGAAGTTGGTGTGCCACCAGGGACCGTCCGGAGCCGTGCGATCCTTGCCCGAAGCCAGCACCACCAGAAACTCCCGGGGACCTAAAGTCCCAGATGGAAAGGTCCACTTCGCCGGGTTGGTCTGGTCATCTGTCAGATGCCAGCCCGCAAGGGATACGGAACTGCGCCCGGGATTGTACAGCTCAATCCAGTCCTGCATCTCGCCGTCCTCATCCTGAATCCCCTGGTCAGCAATGGTCATGAACTCCGTAATCCGGAGCGCCTGGGACAACGCGTAACCGCCGCTGCCCAGGAAGAAACCAACAGCAATCAGGAACGAAAGAACCCGGGTGTATCGGACGAATCGGACAATTCCGGAAGCGACGTGACAAGAATCTATCAATGATGCTTTTTCGAAGAGGTTGTCCGCCAACCTACCCGCGGGCCTGTGGATAAGCCAACCTCAAATCACTGGGGTAATTCGATGGATGCTATTTTTTCTCGCGGATGGGCCAGAGCGGGCTGTCCGCATGAGCCCAATGCATAATCAAGCCCATCTCAGCAACAAGATCCTTGCGCTCGGCTGCCAGATTCCGCGCTTCACCCACGTCCGCATGCAGGTCGTAAATCTCGATGGGTGCCGACAAGCGACCTAGCCGGATGCCCTTCCAACGACCCTCCAGTATCACGGCCTGATCAAAGCCACCCTCATGAAACTCCCAATACAGATAGGGATGCTGGCGTTGCTGCAACGCATGACCAAGGAGCGTGGGCAACAGGCTGATACTGTCGCATCCAGCGGGAACCCCAGTGCCAGCCAGATCTGCTGCTGTAGCCATAAAATCACCGAAATACCCGACGTGATTGGAAGTCTGCCCCGCCGCTACCCGGCCCGGCCAACGGACGATGAACGGTACCCGGATGCCCCCATCCGTCAGCGCCCGCTTGATGCCGCGCAAGGGTCCGGCTGCATCAAAGAACTTCGGATCATTGCCCCCCTCCCGATGCGGGCCATTGTCCGAGGTGAAAATCACCAGAGTTTGCTCATCGATACCCAGGTCCCTCAGCCGCTTGAACAACCTTCCGATGTGACGGTCCATCCGGGTGATCATGGCCGCCTGACCCTTGTGCGGGTTGATCCACTCCTCCCCGGCATAGGGATCGTACGACGGAACCTCCTGCCCGTCCTTCAGCATGCGGGTGCGTTCATTGTTCGCGTGCGGAACCACGAAAGACAGGTAAAGAAAGAAGGGGTCGCGATGATGCTCTGAGACATAGCGCAGGGCTTCCTCGGCAAAGAGGTCATCGGCATAGACCAAACCGTTGGTCGAGTAGCCGCCGCCGTGATTGCCAACCGGAACGACTGGATTAGGAAGCTCGACCTTCGTGTCGTTGCGCCAGAGATATTCCGGATAGTGGTTATGCGCCCGATGCTGGCTCAGGAACCCATAAAAATGATCAAAACCCTGCCGATGGGGTACCCCTTCATCACCCGGCATCCCCAGCCCCCATTTGCCCACCAGTGCCGTTGCATACCCGGCCCGCTTGAGAACCTCCGCAACCGTCACATCTTCATCCCGAAGCATCTGGGGCCCGGACCCCTCCGGACCCGCGTTCCCGCGGACGCGAGTGTGCCCCATATGCATGCCCGTCATCAGGACGCTGCGCGAAGGGGCACAAACCGTTGAGCCTGCATAGAACTGGTCAAAGCGCATCCCTTCCAGGGCCATCCGGTCCAAATGTGGTGTCTTTATCTTCGTTTGCCCGTAACAGCCCAAGTCCCCATAGCCAAGATCATCAGCGAGAATGAAGATGATATTCGGCTTGGTCCCGGGTGCCGGTTGACGTGCTTCCAGCATTCCAGTGCTGACCAGACTGACCAAAGTCAGGATCCAAAAACAACTGCGGGCTTGCATGTAGAGAGCATGCGATTTGCACAGGTCCCATGACAAGTGCGGGGAGCATGAACCAAAGCCAGGCTCTCATAGTCGTACGGATTATCGGGACACGTGCGCCAATAATCCGTAGCGAGTATACGAGGTCGCATGTCTTTCCAGGCAAGCGGGCTGCAGGCGGGACAGGCGCGATTTGAAAGAAACCGCATCATTTCCAGGGAAACAGGTCTTTGATGGAGGACACGATGTTGACCATGTACGGTACGGATTATCGGGACACGTGTCCCAATAATCCGTACAGCACATGCTGGAGTTGAAGGTGTTTGGTGGTTATTTGGGGCGGCTTTTAAGTGTCAGTTTTCAGGCAGGCTGGCGGGAGATCATGACATTGGCCAGGTAGCAGGTGAGGCCGACGGCGAGGGAGGTGGTGTAGGGGGCCGGGAAGGATTCGATTTGGGAACAGAGGATCCAGGTGAGGGCGGCGCCGATGAGGGTGGAGGCGGCGGCGGTTTTGCCGCCACGACGGCTGAGCATGCCGAGGGTAATGAGGATGAAGAGTCCGGCGCCGCCGAAGGAGGAGGAGGTTTCGACGAGGTCATAGATTGAATCGGCACTGAGGGCGAGGGTGCAGGCAAGGGAGCCGCAGACGATGACACCGATGCGGGCGAGCCGGAGGCTTTGTCGGTCGTCGGGCTGGTGGTTTTGTCTTTTTGGCAGGAGGTTGTGGTTGATGAGGGCGGAGGCGGCGAGGAGGCTGCTGTCGACGGTGGAGAGGATGGCGGAGATGAGGGCACCGGCGAAGAGGATGTAGCCGAAGGTGGGCAGGTAGGTTTGGGCGAGGGTGGGGAGCACTTGTTCGGCGTCATTGAGTTCGGGGAGGAGCACGGGGGCGATGAGTCCGAGGAAGGCGGGGATGGCTCCGACGAGGATGTATAGTGATCCCCCGGCGATGGTGGCGTTGCGGGCGATTTGGGGGGAGCGAGCGGCGAGGGAGCGAGCGGCCAGCTCCTGTGCGGTGACGGAGCCGAAGACGGGGACAAGCCAGGTTTCAAGTCGTTCCCAGGCGGAGACATCGGGAGGCAGGAGGTTGAGTCGGGCGGGGTCGATGGCGTTCCAGGCGGCCACGGGGCCTCCGATGTCGTGAAGGACGAGGGCGAGGAGCAGCAGGAGTCCGAGGATGATAATGCCGCCTTGGAAGACATCCGTGATGACGTCGGCCCGCAGTCCGCCGAGGCTGGTGTAGATGACGGCGACGGAGGCGGCGAGGAGGATGGCGAGTCGGACGTCGATATTGGTGGAGGCGGTGAGGACTTGTCCGAAGGCGCGGATTTGGGCGGAGGCCCAGAAGAGGGAAGTGATGGCGAGGAGGGAGGCGGTGATTTTTTCGATGCCTGGGGAGTAGCGTTGGCGGAACCAGTCACCGAGGGTGGTGACTTGGTTTTTCCAGAGCGGGAGGGCGAAGGCGGCGCCGTAGAGGACGATGCAGAGTCCGTAGCCGAAGGGTTCGGCGGCGCCGCCGGCGAGGCCATTTTCATAGAGGCCGGAGGCGGAGCTGATACAGGTTTCGGCGCCGAACCAGGTGGCGAAGACGCTGAGGCAGACGAGGACGGGCCCGAGGCTGCGTCCGGCGAGGAGGTAATCGTCTTCGTTGCGGACCTTGCGTGATACGAGGACACCGATTCCCAGCTGGAGCAGGATGAAGGCGAGCAATCCTAGGATGACCGGGTTCATGCCTGCTGCTTGAACCAGTTAACGCGGTGGAGGGCAACCTTTAACCTGTGTGGTTTTTTTGGGTTGTGGGGTGTGGCTTGGGGTGGAGGGTTTTGCGGGTTTTCTTAGGCTGTCTTGGGGCAGAAAGTAATGCTTCTTCATTGACACGAAAACGTGTGCTTCGTTCATTAATGCGGAAGCCACTAGGTTCCCTAAGTTACGGGCATATTGCGTGCAGGGTTGGGTGACATGGTGGTGAGGCGAAAGACGTAAACAGATTTCTAACCTGAGGTTCCGCCAGCATGAGGCTGAAATTCGTTCTTCTACCCACGGCTGTTCCGGCAGAGCTGGAAGTGATGCCTCGGGAGCTGACATTTGAGGAGGCGCGGCTTTTGGGGGACCGCTTGGATGGCAGCACGGTCTGCCGGTTGGAATATGGGAGTCGGGATCCGGCGAGCATTGGCAAGCGGAAGCCGGGGCGGCCGCGTCGGTCGCGGGACGTCCGGTTATCCTGGCCTTCGGTGCCGTTGCGGGTTGAGGAGGCGACCTTGGTTTCCTTACTGGCGGCAGTTCGGACCAACGAGGCGGAGATCATTGAGGCGACGCACCGGGATTTGCGGAAGCGGTTTCGGGCGAATTTGCAGGGGCAGCGGATTGAGTCGGACAAGCGGGTGGTGGTGTATGACCGCAAGTATGGGACGGTGATGGAGTATGATGATCCGGTGGTGGCGTTGGATGTGTATGTGCGGTTGATTGTGGCCTCGGTGGTGGGGAAGAAGGATTTGGAGATGTTGGAATGGCGGAAGAGCGGGTGGGTGCAGCTTGAGCCGTCGCAGGTGGAGAGGTCGCCGACGTTCTGGCATCGGGGTGCTTTTTCGGTGGAGATATAGCGGGTGGATTGTTTTGGGGTGGTGGTGGTTGGGGTATTCGGGTGATTGGGAGGTTGTTTCCGCGGATTTCGTCTAAGGAATAGCGCGCTTGGTTGTCATAGGTTTGTGAACCAGAACAGGCAGGCGGATGAGGGATTCCTGTGGCGCGGAGTTCGGATGGGTGGACTTAGGCTGAACTGAGGTCTTGATGGTGGAACGCACCGGTACTGAACCCGAGCGGTTTGAGACGATTGAGGCTGCATTTGAGGCCTTGGAATCGCCGTTGCTGCAGTATGCCCGTCGCTTGCTGGGGAGTGATGTCATGGCTGAGGATGTGCTACAGGAAGCGTTTTTGAAGTTGCACGCGGGTTTTGGGGAGGTGCGTGAGCCGCGGGCTTGGCTTTACCGGACCGTGCACAACTTATCGTTAAACCAGTTACGGCGGGCGGGGCGCCAGCGGGTGGTGGTGGATGGGGAGGGTGAGGGTGGGGTGATGGGGATGGCGGAGTGGGCGGATCCGCAGCCGTTACCGGATGAGCGGATTGCGCGGGAGGAGGGGATAGGGCAGGTGCGTTTGGGGTTGGCGACATTGGATGAGCGGAGTCGGGAGTTATTGCGGCTGAAGTTTGAGGAGGAGCTTTCCTACAAGGAGATCGGGGAACGGACGGGTTTGACCGTGGGGCATGTGGGGTATTTGCTGCATCACGCGATCAAGGCCTTGGCGGCGGAGTTGGGGAAGACGGGGGTGATACGATGAAAGAGCCACGAATTCCAGAGGATCCGCAGGCGAGGATTACGGCGTATTTATTGGGTGAGTTGGGGGTGGCCGAGGCGGAGGAAGTATGTCGGAAGGTGGAGGAGGATCCGGAGTGGGGTGCGTTGCATGACCGGCTGCGGCAGGCGATCGGGTTGATTCGGGAGGTGATGGGGAAGCCGGTGGCTGGGGGTGGTGCTGCTACTGCTGCGGGTGGTGGTATACGGTTTTCGGAGGGTCGGCGGGCGGCGTTGTTGCGGCAGTTCAAGGTGGTGCCGATGGTGGGTGTTGGGGCGGGCAAGAGTTCGAAGCGTCGGGTGAACTGGCTGGCGGTGGCGGCGTTGCTGGTGGTGGCGGCGGTTTTGGCGGGGATGCTTTTGCCGTCGCTGGCGAAGTCGAAAGCGAAGGGGATGGAGTTGGCGGCCCGGCGGGATGCGGAGGAGCCCCAGGATTTACGATTTTTGGGCGAGTCATCCATGTCGGCGGGACCGTCTACGGAGCCGGAACCTGCGGCTGAGCCGGACATGATGGTACGGTATGGAGTACGGCCGACATCCAGGGTGGTGGACCGGCAAGGTGGTGTAGTCATTGACGCGGTGAAGCCCCCTGAGATGCCGGCTGGTTTGCGGGACAGGGGTAGGAGGAGGTTGCAGACGGAGGAAGGCTTTGGCGGTGGCGGTGCTGTTGGTGGCATTGGAGGAGGAGGAGGTCTTGAAGGTCAGGGGATTGGCACTTCAGCCGCGGGCGGGCGGGCGGGGGTGCAGCGGGAGTTGATGCGGCAGGAGATTGTATTGCCAACGTCGGGGGGTGTGGCGGGCGGGGCGCAGTTGCGGGAGCGGTATGGTGTCAACGTAGCAGGTGGGGAGGCCTCATTTGGGCGGGGTTTGGCGGCGGGCAAACCTGTGGTGCAGGAGTGGGCCATGAATCGAGGCACCACGGCTGGGTTTGGGGTGGTGAACGGGCCGGCGGCGTCGACGCCGGTGTTGGGGGCCGCCTTTGGTTTGAAGACCGAGACGGCGAGCGCTGCGTCGTCGGCCGTTGTTGATTTTGATAACGACCGGGACTTGGATTCTTTGTTGGATGCACCTGCGCAGCGGGAGTCCGTAGTGATGTTTGACACCGGGGCGAGTGCTCCAGCGGGTGGGGCAACGGTGGTCCCGGCGGACGGGGTGGCTTTGGGGAGGGAGACCACGACCTTTTTTGCGGGGACGGCGGTGGTTCCGGAGCGACCGGAGGTGCAGGTACAGTCGGCGTTGCGTCAGCAGACCCGTGCGGCGCCTGCGGCGGTGACACGGGGGTTGGC
>JBMTVN010000084.1:0-13394 GCA_049451415.1 Limisphaerales bacterium
CCCTTGGCGCTTCCCGCTTGGCGCGTCACCAGGGTGCCTGGTTCGGATAAAAGGTCTCCCGATGCTTTTCTGCCAAATCCAATAGCCTCGCCATCACCTCAGGGTTCTCCTCCGCTACATCGTGCTCCTCCATTGGATCGTGCTCCAGGTCATACAAAGCCAGGCCGATCTTGTCCTGACGATATTTGCCCGCTGCTCCATCATTTCCGGCAACCACCAGAGTCCGGTATCCATGCGGCACATGAAGCTTCCATCGCCCGTCCCCCGTCAGCAGTCCTTCAAAAACGCTCCCGGTGCTGAATGGATAGTATACCTGCGGATTCACCGCTCCTTCCTTGCCCCGAATCAGATCCCATACGTCCTTGCCATCCACCGGATTTGAGGGCAACCCGGCCCCTGCCAACCGCGTCACCGTGGGTAAAATGTCAATGGTGCAGAAAGCCCGGCTCGACCGCGTCCCCGCTTCAATCCGACCCGGATACTTCACGATACACGCACTCCTCACCCCTCCGTCAAAGGACGTCCCCTTCGCCTCACGAAATGGCGTCGCCCCGGAATGGTTCCCATACGAGGACCACGGACCGTTGTCCGAGGTCAGGATCACCAGCGTCTCTTCCTCGACCCCCGTCTCCCTCAAGGCTTTCATGATCTCACCCACGGACCAGTCGATCTCCATCATCACGTCCCCATACAACCCCACCCCCGACTTGCCCTTGAATTTGTCGCTCACAAACAAGGGCACATGCGGCATCGAATGCGGCACATACAAAAAGAAAGGCTTGTCCTTGTTGCGCTGAATGAAATCCACCGCATGCTCCGTATACCAGGTCGTCAACTGCGTCTGATGCTCGGGTGTCACCGGATCGATCGTCACCTTGTTGTTCTCCCAAAACCGCAAAGGCCACTTCCCCCAGAATTCCGGACTCTCCGGATGATACCGCCACATGTCATGGGAGTACATCAGTCCGCAGCTCTCATCAAAACCGCGGGCGGCCGGCCGCGTCTCCGGCTGATCTCCCACGTGCCATTTGCCAAACACAGCCGTGGCATAACCACGCGGCTTCAAGACCTCCGCCAGCGTTGCATACTGCGGATCCAATCCCCGCGCCTCGGGCGCATGCGCGCTGAACATCTTCGTGCGACCGGGATAACAACCCGTCAGTAAAGCAGCCCGTGATGCCGAACAAATCGCCTGCGGCACATAGAAATTATCGAAGCACCGACCCTCATCCGCCAACCGCTGCACGTTCGGCGTGGGGTAAGCCGTGTTCGCAAAAGGCCTGAAATCCGCATACCCCGCATCATCCAGAAAGATCACCACCACGTTGGGCGCACGCTCCCCGGCCTGCAGCGTAGCGGACACCAACCAACCCAACGACAACACAGTCGCGAAGCAAAAAACCACACTGCAACGCCAACCAAGACCAAACCAATGTCTCATAGTTCCTTTCACTCTGTTTCTCCTGATTCACTCAACACACAGAAAAGACCTCAAGGCGCCACCAGTATCGGCGTCCATAAACCAGGCCTCACCTCCGGCGCTAAACCCGACTCCGGATAACTGCCCCTGACCGCCTCCGCCATCAACCGCGACAACCGGCCGCGCAATTCTTTGGTGCCATCCTCCTTCGCCAGATTCTTAAGCTCGCCCGGATCCTCCTGATGATCATACAACTCCACCCCCATCTCCCCTCCATCCCACTCGGTATACCGATAACGCTCCGTTCGCAGGCTGTAGCCAAAATAATCGCGCCCCTGTGCACGACGGTTCACCTGGGTTAAAGCCCAGCCACGACCCCGAGCCGCAGGATTCCTTAACAACGGCACCAAGGACTGCCCCGGCAAACCCGCCGGCCCCTCCAGCCCACACAACTCCATCAGCGTGGGATACAAGTCGACTTGGCTCACCGGGGACTCCACCACCGACCCCGCATGCGATATCCCCGGCGCAGCAATCAACAAGGGCACCCTCGCACTCTCCTCAAACAAACTCCGCTTCTGCCAAAGACCATGCTCGCCCATGTGATACCCATGGTCGCTCGTAAACACGATGACGGTGTCCTCCGCCAGCCCCAACCGCTCCAGCGCATCCAAGACGCGCCCCACCTGCGCATCCATAAAAGTGATGCTCGCCAAATACGCCTGCCGACACTGCCGCCTTAGGGCATCGCTCATGTCCTCCTCCTCCCGCTTCCGGGTCGCCAGGGCAGGGGAGGGGAGATCCGCCTGATCCGCCTCCACCCCGGTCACTACCGGCATCTCCTCCTCCGGATACAAATCAAAATAGGAACGGGGCGATACATACGGCGTATGCGGCCTGAAAAACCCCACCGCCAGAAAGAACGGCCGATCCCGCCTCGCCGCACATCGCTCCAATACCCACTCCGCATCCTTCGCCTGCATCGCATCCGTATGGAAACGATCCGGCTTCGGCGAAGCATACCAGCTCAGGGTGCCCCCAAACTTCCCCGGACTCAGTGTGAAAATATAGGGATGCTCCTCCGTCCTTTCCACCCCCGCAGGATTAATCTCCAACTCCCACGACGCCGGATCATCATGCCCGTTGGTCCCAACCGAATTCGGCACGTTGTAGTGATACAGCTTGCCTATCCGCGCAGCAAAACCTCCCGCCTGCCGAAACACCTGCGGCAAACTCAAATGCTCGGGAATGCTCTGCCGGAAGATCTGTACATTTTGATAAATGCCAGTCGCGTTCGGATACAACCCCGTCAGCAGTGAATTCCGGCTGGGGCCACACAACGGATAACTGCAGTAAGCCCGGCGAAACAACGCCCCGCGCGAAGCCAACCGATCCAGGTTCGGCGTCTTCACCAGCGGATCACCATAACAACCCAGAAAGTTGTTCAGATCATCCGCAATCAGGAAAAGGACGTTCTTTGCGGGAGCAGCCCCAACCACGCCCCCGGCCGCGAGCACCCACCCCAACAACACTAGCCGAATCATTCGCTGGAAATTCATACGCCAAGTCCAAACGCGAGTTCACAACACGCTCAAGTCCACATCCCTCACTCCGCCTTCAGCCAGGCGACGACATGCTCCAGAGGAACCCCAGCCCCTGAGGCGACCTCCAGTTTCGCCCCGGTCAAGGCTGGCAGGCTCGTAAACGCCTCCGGTGACTCCCCGGTAATCCACAACCGGTCCATCCCTCCCAACGCCAGCATCCCCGGTAAATCCCCATACTTCGCCCCCCCGGGCAGGAAGGACGGATCTCTCAGATCCAAGACCTGCCCAAACCTGAACCGGTGCGTGTCCAACGCCACCGAGTCCAGCACATCTCCCGCCACCGCCACAGCCCCCGCCAACACCGGCGCAACCCCGGCATCCAAAGCCACCGCCGAAATCGACGCCGGAACCACAGACTGCCCCCGCAAATACGCCAAAACGGTCAACACATCATGCATCCGCTGCGCCACCAACGCCCGGTTGTATCCAAAGGTATACGCCGCCGCCTCACGCGGATTCGCCACTTTCCGGGTCTCCTTCAGCTGCCCGGCCAACCCCGCCAGCCCATGCCGACCCTGATACAACAAATCCACCCCGCAAACGGTAAATCCCTGCGCCAGCAAGTCGCTCACACCGGAAGCCAGCGTCCCGTCGTTCACCACCCCCTGGATCCCAACGTCAGACAACCACAAGACCACCCGCCCGTTCGACTTCTCCGGGCGGCAAAACACCACCGGCACAACCTCATGATGACTCTCGTTCACCAGCTCCCCGGCCATCGCAATACCCCAGTCATGCCGAACCTCGCTTCCCGCCGCGTAACGCACCTCACCCGCGCCGGCTATCGTCCTGCCGACAACCACCTCCATCGCCGGACCACATAACTCACGAAACCTCGCCGGTGATTGCGCCCCCCGGCTCAGCTGATCCCGCGCATCCAGCCACAACGAACTCAACAACCGCCGCTCAAAATCTTCCCCCCCCTCCGGCGCAGGATGCTGCTCATCCCACACGGTTTGCTCCGCCGGCGTTAGCCGCTCGTAATCCCGCTCCAGGATCGGCTCCTCCAATCCAAGACGGAAATGGCGGTTCAAGAACCCGTAAAACGAAACCCGCGAAACGGAATTGTAGTTGTGCGCAAAATGCTCACCCCGATACAGCGCTACCTTGTCCCTGGCCCCATACATCCCATACAGCTGCTGCAACTCCGGAAATCCCTTCGTCGACATCTCCCTGGTCCAGTCATCCGCACAGGTCATCCCCTGCGGCTTCGGCGCAAATAACGCCGCAAATTCCACATTCCCCGTTCCCACCCGTAGCAAGCTCGCATTCTCGCATGTGCACCCCCCCTGCATCGCCGTGCTCACCATCACCGCCGGAAATGCCAGCTTCAACCGATCATCCAGCGCCGCCAAAATAAAGGTCTGCGTACCTCCGCCGCTCGCTCCAGTGCACGCCACCCGCTCGGGATCCACCTCCGGCAAACCCAACAGAAAATCCATCGCCCGAATCGAGTTCCAGGCCTGTAACCCCAACGCACTCTGCAAATGCGCCTCTGCCTGCGGCGAAAATAATCCCCAGTTCTCCCGCGTGTTCATCTCCGGACGTTGCTTCGCAAACCCGTGCACCAACTCCTGCGAAAGCTGCTTGGAATCGGCATATCCCAGCATGTCGTAGTGGAACACCACACACCCCATGCGCGCCAAGCCCACACACATCGACTGCATGATACTCCGGCCACCCTCCTCAAAATGCTCCGCCCCCGTCGCAATCTCCCGCCGAATGGTGTCCTCCCCCTGATCCATCATCCGCCCGTTAGCCCAGTGCCCGTGCGCAAATAACACCCCGGGAACACGCCCCTCCACTTTCAAAGGACGATATAAACTCCCGGTAACAAAGAAGCCGGGAACACTCTCAAAATAGACCTTGTCGACCCGATAATCCTCCCGTTCCTCACCTCCATGAACCACCACGTTCAGGGGCGTCTTCGTTGGCCAGGGCCATAAACCCAGCGCCACACGCATCTGCCGGCGCACCAGCTCCGACCTGTGCTCCCAGTCGCCCCTGTCCGCAGGCGGTTGAAAGGGGAAATACCCGTTTAGGTCCTTCAACTCCTCCAAACGAACATCCTTCTGCACAGGATGCTCCGCAGCGAAGGAAACTCCCGCCCCGATGAACAGGGCACAAAAAATGAGCAGGGTCTTCATGGCAAGGGCAACGGCGAGAAACTACCAGCCAGCCGCCCGGCGTGCAATCAATCGCAGCCAACACTCATCCCCCGATCCTCCGTCCCAAGAGCAACAGGCCGGCAATGCCACCGATCCATCCAATCCGGCCGGGGAATCGGCCCCGCCCCGGTCACCGCACAAACAACAGCACCAAGCCCTGCGCAGCCAGCACCCTCAACAACATGGTCAGGGGATACACCGTCGCGTAGGAAACGGATGGAGCGTCCGAGCCCGTCATCGCGTTCGCAAAAGCCAAGGCCGGAGGATCCGTCATGCTGCCCGCCAACACACCGCATATGCTGGTGTAGTTCAATTTGTAGACCGCCCGGGCAATCAAACCCACGATGAGCAGGGGAACCAGCGTGATCAACGCAGCACACCCCATCCATAACAGGCCCGGCCCCTGCGTCAGGGTGTGCACAAACTGCCCGCCCGCCCGCAACCCCACACACGCCAGGAACAAGGTAATGCCCAGCTCGCGCAGCATGAAATTCGCACTCAAGGGCATGTAGTAAATCAAGGGGCCCACCCGTCCCAACCGACTCAACAGAATCGCAATCAATAACGGCCCGCCGGCCAGCCCGAGCTTCACCGGAGCCGGCATCTGCCCAAACTGGAAAGGAATGCTCCCGAAAATAATCCCCAATGCAATCCCCACAAAAATCGGCACAACCTGCGGATGATCCAACTGCCTCGGCTTGTTCCCCAGGGCCTTCGCCGCCCGATCCACCGCGTCCGGCTCACCCACCAGCAAAACGGTATCCGCAAACTGCAGCCGAAATCCCGGTGTCGGGGTGAATTCCACATCCGCCCGGCTCACCCGCGTAATCGTCACCCCATAAGCCTGACGCAACGCCAGCTCCGACAAGGACTGCCCCGTCACGGCTTTCCGCGTAACAACCACCCGCTTCGTGACCACAGTGCTCGGCAGGCTCTTCAAATCCACCTCCGCCGGCTGCCCCACCACAATGCGGAATTCCTGCAGCCTCTCCGCCGGCCCAACGGCCAGAATAACGTCTCCCACCCGCAACTCCGTATCCGGTGTCGCCATATCAATCTCCGTGCCCTTGCGAATCCGTGATACCACCACACCCGACTCCCGCAACCCCGGAACTTGGCTCAGCTTCAAACCGTCCAGGTTGGGGTTGCTCACCACCAGGTTGAGCGTGCTCACATGCGGCTGGTTGCTCTGGAGTTGCTTCGCAAATTGAGCGGCCTCCTCCGTCGGCTGAATCCGAAATACCCGGCGGACAATCCCCATCGTCAAAATGATGCCGATAATCCCAAAGGGATAAGCAACGGCATAACCCAAGCCCGGCTGCTTGGCCAACTCCTCCGTAAAACTGGGCACGTTCTTCAAGGCCTGCTGTGCAGCCCCAAGGGCCGGAGTGTTGGTTGTCCCTCCCGCAAACAATCCCACTCCCACGCTCATGTCGATGCCCGCGACAAACACAATCCCCAGCGTAATCAAAACACCCAGCAGAACCACACCCCCAGCCATCAGGTTCAAGGGCAACCCCTGCTTGCGCAACGAAGCAAAAAAACCCGGCCCAACCTGCATGCCAATGGTGTAAACAAAGAGGATCAAACCGAACTCCCGCACAAACTCCATCACGTCGTGATTGATGCGGAAACCGAAGTGCGCGAACGCAATTCCCGTGAACAACACACCCGACACCCCCAGCCCCACCTTCCGGATCTTGAAACTCCCCAACAGCACCCCGGTCGCTGCCACTAAACTCAGGATCAGGATGGACTGCGCCACCGTCTCCGCCGTGAATAAATCAGTAAGCCAGCTCATATGCGTTGCACCGCAGCCAGGACACAAAATACGGCGTAGAACGGAGAACCGTGGGGAGCTTGCCTTGGATCGCGGGCAGGAAGAATAACACCATGCCCATCAAATCCTTGGCAAGACAGAAGCCCCGCACAAGCCACCCGACCTTGCTCTTTCCTATCGTTCTTTTGTCCCGAACCATTAAGATCCCGCTAAATATGAAAGCGACCCGGCTTCGCGTCCTCGCTGTCTCCATGGCAGCAGTCTGCATTCTCTCAAGGTCTCTCGCCGTCGCTGACCACCAGGCCCAGCCCCCGGCGGAGGGCTTCTCCCAAGCCAGTTGGATCGCCCCCGTCACCAGCACACCCTCACTCCCGTTGGTCCGGAAAGAGTTCACGCTCCCTCAGCTTCCCCAAGCCGCATTCCTCCGCATCGTCGGCCTGGGGGATTATTCGGTCGAACTCAATGGCCTCCCCATAACCACGGTCGGCATCAACCAGGCCTGGTCCCAATATGCAAAGACGCTCTTCAGCCGGGACTTGAACGTCCTCAAGCAGTTGCAGCCCGGAACAAATTGCATCGGCGCCTCACTCGCCAACTCATTCTGGAACAACCCCAACCCTCCCGCCGGTCGCTACAATAAGGACGGCCCACAAACACAAGCGCCTGAGCCCCTCCTGCTCGCAGCCGAACTCTGGATCCAAAACAACCAAGGCAATTGGTCCTGCATCCCCTCCGACTCCAGCTGGACCTCCAGCCCCGGCCCCATGACCTTCTCCCATATCTTTGCCGGTGAAGACTACGATGCCAGACTCCGTCAACCGGAATGGTCCAAACCCAACGCCGCAGGCCAATGGCAGCCCACCAGGATCGTCCCGCCCCCCATAGCCGAAGTGCATACGCAAACCTGGTCAACCGTCCAGCCACTGGATGTCTTCCAACCCGCAAGGATCTCCCAACCCGAGGACGGCGTCCTGATATACGACTTCCCGCAAAATGCCTCAGCCCAACTGCGCTTCACAATTCACGGAGGCCAACCGGGATCCAAAATCTCTTTCAAGTGCGGCGAACACCGCAATCCCCAGGGCAGGCTCTTCGGCAATTACCTCGTCGACTGCAACTTCATCACCGATGGATCCACCAACGAACATCAGTGGAGCTCTTTTTACCTCGGAATGCAGTTTGTCGAGGTCGCCGGCGCAGTGCACTCCGGAGCCCCAAACCCCCATAACCTCCCCGTCATCGATTCCCTCGAGCTCGTCCACGTCCGCACAGCTCTCCCTGAAGCCGGCACCTTCAACTCATCCAGCCAGCTGTACAACCAAACCCACAGCCTCGTCGACTGGGCCATGCGCTCCAACACCAGCCACGTCCTCACGGATTGCCCCCACCGCGAAAAACTCGGCTGGCTCGAATGTGCCTACCTCCTCGCCCCCAGTTTCCAATACCGCTACGACTGCCGTGAATGGCAGGCCAAGTTAATCCGGGATATCCTGGACGCCCAGGAGCCGTCAGGACGCGTCCTCACTGTCGCTCCCAGCTACCCCGCAGGACGTTTCCCCGCAGCGTTCAACTGGACGGTGGAATGGGGCGCCGCCGCCGTCATGCTTCCCTGGCTGCATTATGTCCATTACGGCGACCCCGCCATCCTCAGGCAAAGCCTCCCGGGCATGCGTGCCTTCGTGGATTACATCGGAACTCAGGCCACCAACGGGATCGCCCCCGGCGGCCTCGGCGACTGGTATGATTACGGCCACGGCCAGCCACCGGGACCCTCACGCTATACACCCACGGTGCTCACGGCCACCGCCACATGGGCCCTGTGCGCCAACACGGTCGCCCAAGCCGCCGCCGCCCTGGACGACACCGAAACAGCCCTGCAATATCACCAGCTCCACGCCGAGATCGCCGAAGCCTTCTGCAAGGCATTCCAAGACCCCCAAACCCGTGCGCTCAAACATCACGGCAGCCCGCAGTGCGCCAACTCAATCGCCATCTGCGCCGAGGTGGTCGATGAATCCGACTATGACTTCCTCATCAAGGACATTATCGCTGACCTCGCCCAGCGCGAATGGCAGCAAACCGCAGGAGATGTCGGCCACGTCTATCTCATCCGCGCACTCGCCCAGGCCGGCCGTTCCGATATCCTGCACAAGGTCTATAGCCGAACCGGCCCGGGAAGCTACGGGGGAATCCTATCCAAGGGCCTCACCTCCATGCCCGAGACCTGGGACGCCATGATGGATGGCTACCAATCCCTCAACCATTGCATGCTCGGCCATGTGATGGAGTGGTTCCACGGATACGTCGGCGGCATCCGGCAGGCCCCCGATAGCATCGGCTGGAACGACGTCCTCATCGCCCCTGAACCAGGCGAACTCACGGAATGCCGATCCTCGCTGCTCACCCCCAAGGGACGCATCGCAGTGGAGTGGAAAGTCATCGGAACTCGCCTGGCCATGGAAGTGGACGTCCCGCCATCCCTGAATGCCACAGCCATCCTCCCGTCCGGAAAACACGTTGCCCTCACACCAGGCCATCAAACCGTCCAGGACGACCCGGACCAAACCCAGCCCTAAACCATGTCCACCACACTGCCCGTAAGTATCTTTAACGACGTCCTCGGCCCCGTCATGCGCGGCGCCTCCAGCTCCCACTGCGCCGCCGCTCTCCGCATCGGACGCCTCGCCCGTGACCTCATGGACGGCAATATCCAGTCGGTAATCTGGGACATGGACATCGCCGGATCACTCCCCGCCACCCACGACGGACAGGGCTCCGACATGGGCCTCTGCGGCGGATTGCTCGGCTGGGAAGCCACCGATGAACGCCTGCCCGAGTCACCCCTGTGGCTCAAGAAAGCCGCCATCACCCTCGATATCCGGGTCGGGGACTGGAAGGACCCACATCCGAACACCTATCGGCTCACGCTCAAAAACCAGCACCAAACCCGGGAACTGATAGCTCTGTCCACCGGCGGTGGCATGATCGAAGTCATCGCCATCGATGGATTCGCCTTCAACTTCATGGGCGACCGCGAACTCCAACTCCTGTTCGTCGAATCCAACCCGATATCCCCGGCATCCGAGTTTCCGGCCATCGACGCCAATACCTCCGTCCATATCCGCGATGACGGACATGGCTTCGTCGCCATCCGGGGTTCGAAGACCGTTTCTGACGCTTTCGCGACAGCAGTCCCCAAGACAGTCCGAATCGTTGCGAGGCACACCCTGGAGCCCGTTCTCCCGGTCACCACCAAACCCGGCATGCAGGCGCTCTTCACCGATTGCGAGGGAATGCTCAGGGGCGTCAGCCCTAGTACGGCCAGCCTCGCCGACCTCGCCGTCCAATACGAAAGCGCAAGGGGCTGCGTATCCTACGAGGAAGTGCGCCGACTAGCCCGCCAGCTCATCACCATTTTCCGCAACTCAATAGAGCAGGGCAGGGCAGGCACCGAATACGCCGACCGCATCCTGCCGACCCAAACTCCGGCGTTCGAAAGTGCCATGAAGCAGGGCACGCTTCTCGACGCCGGGGCCCTCAACCGCATCCTGCTCTACGTCTCAGCCCTCATGGAGGTGAAAAGTTCCATGGGCGTCATCGTCGCTGCCCCCACTGCAGGTGCTTGCGCTGCCCTGCCAGGGGCCATCCTCGGCATGGCCGACCATCTCGGCAAATCCGATGATGCAGCCGCTGATGCACTCCTCGCCGCAGGCTTGATAGGCGTCTTCATCGCCTCCAGCTGGACGTTCGCCGCTGAAGTGGGCGGATGCCAGGCCGAAGGGGGCTCCGCCGCCAGCATGGCAGCAGCCGCGCTGGTCACGCTCGCAGGGGGAACTCACCAACAGGCCATCACAGCCTCAGCCATGGCCCTGCAAAACATGCTCGGGCTGATCTGTGACCCCGTCGCCAACCGCGTTGAAGTCCCTTGCCTCGGCAAGAATATCATGGCTGCCAGCAACGCACTCGCATGCGCCAATCTCGCGCTGGCTGGTTTCGACGGCGTGATCCCTCTCGATGAGGTCATCCGGGCCGCCCGTGATGTCTCCTCTCAAATGCCCCGTGAGCTTCGCTGCACCGGCCTCGGCGGCCTCGCCGCCACACCCACTTCCGCCACGATTCTCGACCGCCTCGCCAAGGGGCAGGGGAATGCCTGCTCCTCCTGCCAATCCACCGGTTGCTAGAGGCCGAAACCCCAGGACACCCGGCACCCCAGGCGCCCCGCTAGGTCCGGACGTAGGCCTTCATCGTCGCCAATTCCTCACCCCATCCCGGCCGCGCCGGACACACGGTGTAGGCGCCCGCACCTGCCGGTATGATGAAGGTCTCGGCGTAATGCACGAGAAAAGGCTCAAAGCGCCCCTCCGCACTCTCCACCCAAGCCGAATCACCCTGTACCAGGTTCAAGACCTGCACACCGCGATGATCCGGATGATGCACGGTCCCGGAGAACCAGTGGCGCCTCGTCTCAATAAACTCCCGGCTGTGCAACCCCGTCCGCTCCTCCCGCCATCCGTCCCCTCGCGATAACAGATGCACGTGATTGATCATCTCCCGCTCGACTCTCGCCGTCGTGGCGCTCCAATCCACGTTGGCCATCGCGTGGTCGAGGTAGATTGGACGCGGCTTGCCATCCAATCCCAGCCGGTCCCAGTCCCACATCTTGAAGGTGAAGATGTAGGGGGTCGCGCTAATCTCCAACACCATGGCATTCGCCCCGCTGCAATGAACGGTCCCGGCCGGAATCAGAAAGTGGTCGTGCCGCTTCGCCGGCCACCGGTTGGCATACCGCTCCGCCGGAAAGCTGAAGCCACCCTCCCGCGCACGCCGCAAGTCCCTCTCCATCGCAACGCCGTCCACCCCCTCCCGCAACCCCAGGTACACAGATGCATCCGGCCCCGCATCCAGCATGTAATAACTCTCGTCCTGCGTGTAATGCATCCCGAAATGACGCTGGATATACTCGGTCAACGGATGCACCTGAAATGAGAGATTTCCGCCCTGCATCGTGTCCAGGAAGTCAAAACGGATGGGAAACTCATCTCCAAAACGGGCGTGCACAGCTTCACCAAGCAACCCCCTCGGCTGGTCAAACACCACGTTCAACGAAGGCATCTCAATCCGAATCCCCCCAATCTTCATGAGTAGACTGTTCTCCTCCGGCACACAGTCAAAACACCAGCCGTAGTTTACGGCATCCCGGCCCAGGTCACACACCTCCTTCATCCATTGCCCACCCCAGGGAGCAGGATCAAAAAACGGCACGACCCGAAATGGACGCGTCACGGCCTGCGCCAGGCCACGACGCACGGCATCCCCGTCAGCCAGCTTCGGGGCCCCGGCCACATGGGTGTCCAGAAGGTAATCCCACCGCCGGATCAGTGGTCTCTTCCACCCGTCCGCTACACGCCAGTCGACAAAGAAGGCACGCTTGTATTGCTGGTTCGCCGGTGCCGAGGAATTGGCCACACCAAGGTTGCTGCTGGTGTTCCGCCGAAATCTCCCCTGCGCCTCCCACCTCGCAAGATCCGCATACACCAGTAAATCGCCCGGATGGATCAGTGTCGCCCCAACTCCCACCACCAGCACCAGCCCGCCACGAACAGGCTCAATCTGTGCCCGAGCCCGCTGCACGCGGCCTCCATCAAAAAAGTCCGGCAACTTCAGCCCCGAAAGAAAACCAAACACCGGATCTTCCCCCCCCACAAATGGCTCCACCAAAGCATCAATCTTCCCAGGCCCGTGCATGGCATCCTCCGCCCGCACCATCAGCACCGGATCCAGGCGCGTCACCAGGGCCTCACTCACCAACCCCACATCCACCCCGGGATAACACTCCACACTCAGGACCGTGACGCTAGCCGCCCTGGAAACCACCGCCGCCCGCAGTCGACCCGCAATCTCATCCCAGCCCTCCACCGCCTGCCCGCCACTGCCAGGCACGCCAATGAACGGGAATTTGTCATAAGTCGATTTGCGCATAAAACTTACCTCTCACAATTGCTCTCCATACCCCCCGACGCCAGCCACGCCGCCCCCATCAGCCCGGCATTGTTGCCCAGCTGCGCCGCCTTAACCCGAACGCGTCCCCACGGCGTCCATGCATGCTGCCCAACATACTCCACCACCCGCGGCAAAATCTCGTCCGCACTCCCCATCACCCCGCCCCCCAAAAGCACCAGCTCAGGATCATACGCGTGCACCAGGGACACTATCCCCGCCGACCACGCGCGTATCGAGGCATCCCGCACCTCCACGGCTAATCTGTCCCCCCCGGCAGCACACCGAAATAAACCCGCATAATCCAGATCCTCCAGTGCAGCCATGACGCTCGAATCGTAATCGGGATGCTCCCTGACCCGACGCGCCAACGACCACGAGGCTCCCTCTGTCTCCACACACCCCAAGGCACCACAGGAACAGGG
>JBMTVN010000085.1:0-13280 GCA_049451415.1 Limisphaerales bacterium
ATGAAGTAGGGCAGGGGGTTTTGGCGTTGCGGGACAAGGCTGTGCTGGATTCTGTGCATGGCAGGTTTGAGGGGGACGAGGTGAGAGTGGACCAGACTGAGGGGGTTTTATCTGCCGGGGGACGCTGGAAGATGAGTATACCGCTGCAGGGGGATGCCAGCCGGGCTATTTCCCGGCTGGGGGAAGGAGGGATCAAGTGAGCCTGTTAAGCACCGAATCACTGGTGAAGGAGTATCGTCGTCGCCGGGTGGTGAACGGGGTGTCGATCCGGGTTGAGCCGGGTGAGATTGTGGGGTTGTTGGGGCCCAACGGTGCCGGCAAGACGACCAGTTTTAATATGGCGGTGGGTTTGGTGCGTCCGGACACGGGGGAGGTGTTGTTTGATGGGCACAGCGTGACGCGCATGCCGATGCATGAGCGTGCCCGGTTGGGGATGGGTTATCTGACCCAGGAGCCGTCGATATTCCGCAAGCTGACGGTGAAGCAGAACATTCTGGCGATTTTGGAGACTTGCAGGATGGGGCGGGAGGAGCGCGGGGTGCGGCTGCAGTATTTGCTGGAGGAGTTGGACCTGACGCGGTTGCAGGACAGCATGGCTTACACCTTGAGTGGTGGCGAGAAACGCCGTTTGGAGATTACGCGGGCTTTGGTGACGAGTCCGCGGATTCTGCTATTGGACGAGCCGTTTAGCGGGATTGATCCGATTGCGGTATCGGAGGTGAAGAAGATTGTGAGGCAGCTGAGGGGGCGTGGGTTGGGGGTCTTGATTACCGATCACAATGTGCGGGAGACATTGGATCTGGTTGATCGGGCTTATTTAATTCACCGGGGCGAGATTGTTTATGAGGGGACGGGTGCGGACATGCCCAACGACCCGAAGGCCAGGGCGATCTATTTGGGGCCAGATTTCAACATGTGAGGAAGTCATGAAGAGTCCGGTAAGGCGGCAGGATGTGACGGTGGAGAAGTTCTTTTTGGCGCACGCCGAGGGGCTGGGGCTTGAGCTTTTGGCGGGTTCGTCGGGGCTGCAGCGGTTGATTCGGGAGCCAACGGTCAACCGTCCGGGGTTGGCATTGAGTGGGTTTACCAAGCATTTTGCCAGCAAGCGCATTCAGGTCCTGGGGTCGGCGGAGACGGCCTATTTGCACGATTTGCCGGCGAGCGAGCGGGAACATCGGTATGCGCGCCTGATGGAGTATCGGATTCCGTGTTTCGTGTTTAGTCGCGGGTTGGAGCCGGACGAGGTTTTTTTGCGTGCTGCTGAGCTGGCGCAGATTCCGGTATTCAAGTCGCCCTTGATCACCATGCGATTTATCAACCAGGCGACGCTGGCTTTGGAGATGATGTTTGCGCCGCGGGGGACGGACATGGGGAGCATGGTGGACATTTTGGGGACAGGAGTCATTATTCGTGGTGAGAGTGGCATTGGTAAGAGCGAGTGTGTTTTGGCATTGATTGAGCGGGGGTATTCGCTGGTTTCCGATGATGTGACGAAGGTGACCCTGGTGGATGGGCGCGAGGTGGTGGGCAGCAGTGCGGAGACCACGCGTAACTTTATGGAGGTTAGGGGGATAGGTATTATCAACGTGGCTTCGATGTTTGGGGTTCGCAGTGTGCGGCATGAGAAGCGGGTGGATTTGGTGGTGACTTTGAAGGCGTGGGAGGAAGTGAAGGATGTGGAGCGGTTGGGTTTGGAGCAGCAGTACACGCGTATTCTGGGGGTTCCTGTTCCGCACATTGTGATTCCAGTGCGGCCCGGGCGGGATTTGGCGCGGTTGGTAGAGGTTGCGTCGTTCCAGACCAGGTTGCGCGAGGCGGGGTTGAATGCTCCCAAGGATCTGGACGACCGATTGATCCGGATCATGAGGGGGCCCGGGGCGGATTGAATTCCATTGGCAAAGGGGCTGGGGATGCCTATTTTCACGCCGGCATGACCGGGCGCAAGCAGACAGCTAAAGAACAATCGAGAGAGATGATGGTGAAGAACCAGAAGGGGATTCACGCTCGTCCGGCGGCGATGTTTGCTAAGAAGGCACAGGAGTTTGACTGTGACATCTTTGTTGAGAAGGACGGCGAGCTGGTGAACGGCAAGAGCATCATGGGTTTGATGATGCTGGCGGCGGGGCCGGGTTGTCGGCTCAGGGTGAGTGCGGAGGGGGAGGATGCTCCCGAGGCGTTGACGGAGCTGGAGACCTTGCTGCAGAGCAACGCCTTCAACGAGATTGGTGAGAAGAGCTAGGCTGCCGGGCTTCTGGCACCAGAACCCGGACGTTGTCGTTTCTGTTTTTAGTGGGGCTCTTGCGTAGGGTCGTTGTGCCATGGGGGGGCGCTGGTTTTCAGCATTTCGATTTCTGCCTTGCTGTTGCGCTTGGTGTCCGTAGCCTTTCCGCCATGGCCCAGCAAGGGATGGACATTCATGACGTGGCGCACCTCGCGCGGTTGGAGCTGACTGCAGAGGACGAGGCGCATTTGGGAGCCCAGCTTGGGCATGTATTGGAGTATATCGAGAAGCTGAACTCCCTCGACGTGTCGGGGGTTGAGCCGATGGCCCATACGATGCCGAGGGTGAACGTGATGCGTGCAGACGTTACTGCGGAGTGCTTGGCGCACGAGGACGCGATGTTGAACGCGCCATCGACGAGCAACGGCCTTTTTAAGGTTCCGAAAATTGTGGAATAGGCGTGTGCGGTCGGGTGGCAATTGAAGGTGGATTTTCCTTTTTCTGATGAGTCCCTACGAATTGACGTTGCGTGAGGCCGTGGATCGGCTGGACGCTGGTGATTTGACTTCCCGGGAGTTGGTGGAGTCCTGTTTGGCGAGGGTGGAGCGGGTTGATCCTGTGGTGGGAGCCTTTCTCAGTTTGGATGCTGAGGATGTATTGAGGCGGGCGGACGAGGCGGATGGGATGATTCGCGGGGGGTTGGACCGCCGGGTGAAGCCGCTTTTGGGGGTTCCGATTGGTTTGAAGGATGTCATAGCGGTGAGGGGGCAGCCGCTGACCTGTGCCTCGAGGATGCTGGAGAATTTCAAGGCCCCGTATGATGCGACCGTGACGCAGAGGCTCTTGGCGGCGGGTGGCATTCCATTTGGGCGGCTGAACATGGATGAGTTTGCCATGGGCAGTTCCTGTGAAAACTCTGCGGTGCGCAAGACGCGGAATCCGTGGGATCTGGAGCGGAGTCCGGGTGGTTCCTCCGGCGGGTCTGCTGCGGCGGTTGCGGCTCAGGAATGTCCGGCTTCCCTGGGTTCTGACACGGGGGGGTCTGTCCGGCAGCCGGCGGCGTTTTGCGGGGTAGTGGGGTTGAAACCGACTTATGGGCGGGTATCGCGCTACGGGCTGGTGGCATTTGCTTCTTCATTGGACCAGATTGGGCCGGTGACGCGGAGTGTGGAGGATGCGGCGGCTCTGTTATCGGTGATTGCGGGGCGGGACGAGCGCGACTGCACCAGTGTGGCGGAGCCGGTGCCGGACTTTGTGGGGGAGTTGGGGCAGGGGATCCAAGGTCTGAAAGTGGGCTTGCCCAGGGAGTATTTTGAGGTGCAGGGATTGGATGGGCAGGTTCGTGCCTCGGTGGAAGCTGCCGTCAAGGTGTTGGAGGGCTTGGGGGTGGAGGTGCGGGAAATCAGTCTGCCGCACACCGAGTATGCGGTGGCGACCTATTACATTTTGGCCACGGCCGAGGCGAGTGCGAACCTCGCGCGATTTGATGGCATTCGCTATGGCTACCGGGTGGACGGGGATGACCCTGTGGCTTTGTATTCCAGGACGAGAGGTGCGGGCTTTGGTGCTGAGGTGAAGCGGCGCATTATTTTGGGGACCTACGTTTTGAGCAGCGGGTATTACGATGCTTACTACTTGCGGGCGCAGAAGGTGCGGACCTTGATTCGGCGGGACTTTGAGCGGGCATTTGAGCAGGTGGATGCCGTATTGACGCCGACTGCGCCGCGGCCGGCTTTCCGTCTGGGAGAGAACAAGGATGATCCGCTTCAGATGTATTTGGAGGACATTTATACCTTGTCCTGCAATTTGGCGGGCAACTGTGGGTTGAGCGTGCCCTGTGGTTTTGCGGGGGAGGGTGATGGACGGTTGCCGGTTGGTTTGCAGTTTCTGGGTCGTCCATTTGGGGAGTCCACACTCTTGCGGCTGGGGTATCATTACGAACAGGCGGCAGGATGGTTCCGTGAACGGGCTGAAGTGCGGGTGGCCTGAGGTGAATTCACATGGATTACGAAGCTGTTATCGGTCTTGAGACACACGTCCAGTTGCGGACGAGGTCGAAGATGTGGTGTGGGTGTCCAAACACCTTTGGGGAACCGCCCAACACGCAGGTATGTCCGGTTTGCCTGGGCATGCCGGGTGTGATGCCGGTGCCGAATGAAGAGGCGTTGAAACTAACCGTGCTGACGGGGCTGCTTTTGCATTCGGGGATTCCCTCGAGGGCCAAGTTTGACCGGAAGAACTATTTTTATCCGGACATGCCCAAGAACTATCAGATTACGCAGTATGACATGCCTTCGACTTCCGGGGGGCATTTGGATTTTGAGGTGGGGGGCGAGGTGGTGCGTGTGCGGATCACGCGGGCGCACCTGGAGGAGGATGTGGGGAAGAGTTTTCACTTTGACCGCTTCAGCGGGGTGGATTTCAACCGGGCGGGTGTGCCGTTGCTGGAGATTGTTTCTGAGCCGGACCTGAGGAGTTCTGAGATGGCGTATGAGTATTTGAACGCGCTCAAGGAACTGTTGTTGCAGGGGGGGATTAGTGACTGCGACATGGAGAAGGGGATGGTGCGTTGTGACGTCAATGTGAGCATTCGGCCGCGTGGCAGCAGCGAGTTGGGGGCGAAGATCGAGATCAAGAACATGAACACATTCAGTGGTGTTCGGCGTGCCTTGGACTATGAGATTGCCCGGCAGATCGAGGTCATGAATGAGGGTGGGGTGTTGAGGCAGGAAACCCGTCGGTGGGACGATGTGAGTGGCATGACGGAGATTATGCGGACCAAGGAGGAAGCGCATGACTATCGGTATTTTCCGGAGCCTGACTTGATGCCGATGGAGCCTTCGGAGGCGTGGGTGGAGGAGGTTCGAGGGAGGATGGTGGAGCGGCCTTTCGACCGGAAGCAGCGGTTGATGCGCGACTATCAGCTGCCTGCGGGGGATGCCGAGACGTTAAAGAGTGACGTGGCTTTATCCGATTATTTTGAACAGGTTGCGCGACTGGCGAAGAGTCCCAAGCTTGTGGCGAACTGGGTGATCAACAACCTGCGGGCAAAACTGGCAGAGGCCGGGGCAGGGTTGGGAGAGCTGCGTTTTACGGCGGAGCACTTGGCTGAGCTGGTGAGATTGGTGGAGGCGGGCAAGATCAACTCGCGTGTGGCGCAGGATGTGTTTTCCGAGATGTATTCCAGCGGGGAATCACCGGGGTCGATTGTGGACAGCAAGGGGCTGGCGCAGGTGAGTGATCAGGGCGAATTGGAGCGGATTTGCCTGGAGGTGATCGCGGCCAATCCCAAGAGCGCGGATGATTTCAGGGCAGGCAAGGCTGCAGCTCTGAACTTTCTGAAGGGCCAGGTGATGCGTCTCACCAAGGGACGGGCGAACCCCGGGGTGGTTGGTGAGCTTTTGGAGAAGCTGTTGCAGTCGTAGCCCTGCGTCCTGGTGAGTCCCTGGTTGGGGTTTACCTGCCAGCGCGGAGCACGATTCGAAAGCCGATGTCCATGACCTTCATGTTGGCATCGCCGACGAAGCGGAAGGCGGGAGCGAGGTAATCTTCGTGGCTCTGGTAGGAGCCGCCGCGGGCAGTTTGATCGTCACACCATTCCCAGACATTGCCGCGGACATCATGGAGGCCGAGCGGGTTGGCGGGGAGTGAGGCGACGGAGGTTGTGGCTGGGCGGTCACCGACGAGGCTGACGTAGGCTGTTTCGAGTGTTGTTCCCTGGATCCAGGCATCGAACTCATTTTGTGAGGGCAATCCGTAGCTGTAGCCGGGGGGAATCACGCCGGAGTCCTGTTCCATCTGAGTCAAGCGGGAGCAGAACTGTTTTGCCTCTGATGGGGACACCATTTCGATGGGGCGGTTCCCGGCGGGGAACCGGCTGGGGTTTTTGCCCATCACGGTTTGGTATTGTGCTTGGGTGACCTCGGTCTTCCCGACCCGCACGCCTGACGGGGTCCAGACCATGACTGCGCTGAGACTGTTGGTGATGTTTTCTTCGGATTCAAAAAGGGCGAGCAATTCGGCGGCTTTGTCTGCGTCCGCGGATTGCGAGTCTGCTGCCGGGAGTTTCAGGTGCATCAGGCCGAGGAATAGGGGAAGAAGAATAAGGATGGTGGGATTGCCGATGGCCTTTTTCACAGTCCAAGGCTCTATCAGGCAAGGGGTTGTCAGGGAAGCTCAAATTCATTCCCTGCTCAGGCAGTCGTTGACACCGGTGGGGTGAGTGATTAACCTCCGCCCACCTGAACTACTTGCAAAAAGCTCATGCTTAGAATCTGCCTTGTATTGGTTATTGTGGTGGCATTAGCCGCCTTGGGCTTAAGCCAGAACGTCGCCACGAAGCTGCAAAGCACGAAGGACGAACTGACGCAGACCCAGACTACTTTGAGTACCACCCAGACGCAGCTGTCGAAGGCCAAGAACGACGAGCGGACTGCGAAGCTGCAGGCGGAGGAGCTCCGCACTCAGCTGGAGACGTCGGAATTGGGTCGTGAGGAGGCCTTGGCTCGTGCCACCCAGCAGCAGAATCGTGCTGATGATCTGGAGGGTCGGTTGACTGACGCCCTGCGCGGTCGCAACGAAGCCCGCGATCGTCTGGCTGAGTGGGATGCCTTGGGCAAGACACCGCAGCAGGTGCAGGAAGTCCTGATTGAGAACGAGCGTTTGGGTGTGGATATGGCTGCGCTGTCTCAGGAGAATCTGGTCCTTCAGCGGGAGGTGGTGAGGCTGGACTCGCGGCTGCGCCGTTACGAGGGTGAGGATGTGAAGGTGGAGCTTCCTGCTGGCCTGAAAGGCAATGTTCTGGCGGTGGATCCCAAGTTTGAGTTCGTGGTTTTGGACATTGGCAGTGACAAGGGTGTTCTGGAGCGGGGTGAGATGCTGGTTAGCCGTTCTGGTAAGCTGGTGGCTCGCGTGAGGATCATGAGTGTCCGGGACAACACCTGCGTGGCGAATGTGATGGCGGACTGGAAGCAGGCTGAGATTCTTGAGGGCGACCTGGCCACCGTGGGCTTGTAAGCCGGCGCTGGTTGAACGAGTTTGTCGTTATGAAGCGTTTGTTTCCATGGTTATTGTTGCTGGTGATGGCGGCGGTGTTTACGGGATGCGCCAGCCAGGATGAGGACAATCTTTCTGCCCGTCCCTGGAATGAGCAGCGGACATGGGAAACGGGCCTGCCCTCCGGGATGACCGAGGGTCGCTGAGCCTATTCATAATTTCGGTTCTCTGAACTCCCGCTTTGCGGGAGTTTTTTTGTTTGGGCATGGGGGGAGGGGCGGGCGGTTGCTTGGGGCAGGTGTCCTGGTGCCGTTCTGCAACATGTCACTAGTCTAACGGCCTTGAGCAAGTGAGGCTTGTTCAAGGGGGAGTAGGTGTTGCTGAACGGGCTAACAGTCTTTGTGTGTGGGGGGCGGGCTCGCTCTTTACGCCAAGCTGGCGGAGCTCGTCTTCGCTCTCGCGGAAGTTGGCTTGGAAAGGGGGGAGCGAGGGGGGTGGGCTACTTGGCGAACTCGACGCAGCGTGTTTCGCGGACCACCGTTACGCGTATCTGGCCAGGGTAATGGAGTTCTTCTTCGATGCGGCGGGCGATGTTACGAGCGAGGAAGTAGGATTCCTCGTCGTTGAGCCGGTCTGGCTTCACCATGACACGGAGCTCTCTTCCGGCCTGAACGGCGAAGCACTTGTCCACCCCATCGAAGGTCTGGCCGATTTTTTCCAGGTCTTCCAGGCGGCGGATATACGTGGTCATCGTTTCGGAGCGTGCGCCGGGTCTGGAGGCGCTGATCGTGTCAGCGGCGCTGACCAGAACGCCGAATACATTGGTGTGGGGCACCTCCTGGTGGTGGGAAGCCACGGCGTTGACGATCTCCTCGGTTTCGCCGTAGCGGCGGATCAGGTCACCTCCGACGATGGCGTGGGCGCCCTCGATTTCGTGATTTACGGCCTTACCGATGTCGTGCAGCAAGCCTGCGCGCTTGGCGGTGGCGATGTCGACATTGAGTTCCGCGGCGAGCAGTGCGGTGAGGTGGGCGACCTCGACCGAGTGGGCGAGGATATTTTGGGAGTAGCTGCGGCGGAACTTGAGGCGACCGAGGAGTTTTACGATTTCGTCGTGTAGCGGGGGTAGTCCGAGCTGGTAAACGGCTTCTGCCCCGGCCTTTCCAATGGCCTCCTCGATTTCCTCGCTGACTTTGGCGACGACCTCTTCGATACGCGTGGGGTGGATGCGGCCGTCGAGGATCAGTCGGTGCATGGCTTCGCGGGCGATTTCGCGGCGGACCGGGTCGAAGCCTGATAGCACGACGGCGTTGGGGGTATCGTCGATCAGGACTGTGACGCCGGTCGCGGCCTCGAAGGCGCGGATATTCCGGCCCTCACGACCGATGATGCGGCCTTTGATATCATCTCCCTGGAGGGCGACGGTGGCCGTGGTATTTTCGAAAGTGTGTTCTCCGGCGTAGCGATGGAGGGCGGCGCCCAGGATACGCTTGGCTTCGTCCTCAGCGGATGCGCGGGCATCGGCGAGGATATTGCGGCTGAGGTCGGAGGCATCGCGAAGTGCCTCCTTTTCGACTTCCTTGAGGAGCTGGGCCTTGGCTTCCTGCTCAGAGAGGTGGGCGATTTTTTCCAGGGACTCGCGTTGTTGTTTGGAGAGTGTGTTCAGTTCGTCGCGTCGTGAATCCAGTTCCGCGCGCCGTTTCTCGAGCTGGGTTTCTTGTTCTGTGAGGGCTTGTTGCTGGTGGCTGAGACCTTGCAGCTGGGAGTTGATGAGCTGTTCGCGCTGAGTGAGCTGGGATTCGAGCTGGTCGAGATGCAGTTTGCGCTGGTGGATTACTTCCTGGGCGCTTTGTTTGAGGGCCTGAGCCTCCTCTTTGGCGGCGGTGCGGGATTCGCGGAGCAGGGATTCAGCCTCTTCGCGGGCCTTCTGTTTAATGTTCTCGGCGGTGGTCTGCGCATTGCGGGCGCGACGGTGTTCCAGCCAATAACATGTCCAATACCCTAGAGCCGCCCCGATGACAGCATACAGGGCGCCGTCCCATGAGAACTGCGCGAGCAACATTGGTTCACATCCATCAGCTTGGCCTGCGCCATTGGGCTGACGGGGTCAAGATACAGTCACAACGGATATCATGCGGTTCCGTGGGGAGTTCCTGGACGATTTGTTCGTCATAGGCCACACCGCAACGGAATCCCTTTAATTGAGCCAGCAAGCGGTCATAAAAACCTCCGCCTCGGCCCAGCCTTCTACCATCAGGGCAGAAGCCTACGCCAGGGATAACAATAAAGTCCAGTCGGTTCCCTGCCGCGGTGGGAGCGGTTGGGGCGGGTTCGGGGATCTTGAATGCGCCGGGTATCAGTTGATCGGCTTGATTGGGCGGGGGTGCCTTGGCGGCGACGTATTCCCGGGTATTGGGGTTATAGCGTGGGAGGTAAGTGGTTTTGGCTTCATCGTGGGCGACTTGCCAGAGAGGCAGGACATTGAGTTCGGGGAAGATGGGATAGAAGAGGAGGATGGACTGGGCGGACTGCCATTCCGGCATTTGCAGGATGCGTGAACAGACTGCCTGGGACAGGGAGTTGGAGCGGGAACTGGAGATGGAGGAAAGGGCTTCCCCGATTTGGCGGCGCAGTTGTTGCTTGGCGGATGGGGGTGGGTTGGGGGTCATGACTTGGATTGTTCCTGCTGGGATCGCAGGAGCCACTGTTGTAGCCGCTCCCGGATCTTCACTTCCCGACCCTGGTCGCTCGGGGAGTAGAAGGACTTGGGAACGGGCATGTAATTCTGGACAGCGAAGTGTCCTGGTAGGTTATGGGGATAGACGTAGTCCTTGCCGTGTTGGAGCCTTTTTGCCCCTGCGTAATGGGCATCCCGCAGGTGTTCGGGGACGGGTTGGGTGGGATTGCTGCGCACTTCTGCCAGGGCTGCATCGATGGCTTTGACGACGCTGTTGCTTTTGGGGGCGGTGGCGATGTAGAGGGCAGCTTGGGCGATTGGGATGCGGGCTTCGGGCCAGCCGATGAATTCTGCTGCTTGGAAGGCGGAGGTGGCGAGGATGAGGGCGGTCGGGTCGGCGAGGCCGACGTCTTCTGCTGCGTGTATGACGATGCGGCGGGCGATGAAGCGGGGGTCTTCACCTGCGTGGATCATTTTGGCGAGCCAGTAGAGAGTGGCATCGGGGTCGCTCCCGCGCATGGATTTGATGAAGGCGGAGATGGTATCGTAGTGGGCATCGCCGTCGGCTCCATAGACCACGGCCTTCTTTTGAATGCATTCTTCGGCGACTTCGAGCGTGAGGTGGATGCATTGATCCTGCGGCGATGGGGGAGTGGTGAGAGCGGCGATTTCGAGGGAGTTCAGGGCTTTTCGGGCGTCGCCGTCGGCGAGTTTGGCGAGGTGGAACAGGGCCTTGGGAGCAGTTTTTAGCGGTAGGTGTCCGAGTCCGCGGTCGGGGGTGGAGAGGGCTCGATGCAATAGCGTCAGAAGTTCAGTTTCCGCGAGGGGTTGCAGCTGAAAGACTTGGGAACGAGAGACCAGGGGGGCGTTGACAAAGAAAAAGGGGTTCTCTGTGGTGGCTCCTATCAGCCGGATGGTGCCGCTTTCAACGTCGGGCAGGAGGACATCCTGTTGTGCTTTATTGAAGCGGTGGATTTCATCAATGAACAGGAGGGTTGGCTGGCCTTGGTTGGCGAGGCGATTTGCGGCCTTGGCGAGGACCTGGCGGATATCTGAGACGGAGGATTCGACACCGCTGAGTCGTTCGAAGTGGTTGGAGCAATGGTTGGCGATGAGGCGTGCGAGGGAGGTTTTTCCGGTTCCGGGAGGACCGAAGAAGATCATGGATTGAATCCGCTGGGATTCGATGGCGCGGCGGAGCAATTTGCCTTCGGCGAGGAGGTGGGTTTGGCCGACGAATTCAGCGAGCAGTTGTGGCCGCATGCGGGCGGCGAGTGGTTGGGCTGGGGGCGCGCCGGTGGGTGAGGGTTCGCTGGCGGTCGAGGCTGTGGTCTGGGGGAACAGGTCGCGTTGTGACATGTCAATCTGAGTCGTGGCGGTGCGTACAAAATATAACCCCACCGTGAGTGCCGTGTGTAACAGTTCCTTTGAACTTGGGGTTAAACAAAAGGGACGAGCCCGAGGGGTTTCGACTTCCAGTCAAGGCCTGTCGGCCTCCCCCGATGGCGGGTTATCCCACTACCGAATAACTACGGTTCAAGGACTTTGTCGCCCAATCACGCGCACAGGCAGGGTTAAATTCTAAATTCGACTTCGCAAAGAGCTTTTTCCCCGACTTCCCTTCTCGACCAACGCTGGGGGACTATCTGCAGGTTTGGACTTTTGCTCAAGTCAATTATCCATTCCGGTTGGCTTGTTTGTGGTGGTGCCGGGAGTTTTGTTGCGGCGTCGAAAGCCATTTTGAGCCCACAGGCGCCACACCATGAAGAATGCTTCCTGGACGATGCCTCCGGACATTTTGGAGGTGCCTTGGTAGCGGTCGGTGAAGATGATGGGGACCTCGGTGACGCGGAGGCCCTGGCGCCAGACTTTGTGAGTCATTTCAATTTGGAAGCTGTAGCCGTTTGACCGGACTTTTTGCAGGTTCAGGCATTCGAGAGCGGCGCGGCGGAAGCATTTGAAGCCGCCGGTGGGGTCGGTGAAGGGCATTCCTGTGATCATCTGGACGTATTTGGCTGCACCCATACTGAGTAGCAGACGTCCGAGCGGCCAATTGATCACACGGATGCCATTGCTATAGCGGGAACCCAACACCAGATCTGCTGATTGAGCGGCTTCGAGAAAGCGCGGGATATCGTCGGGGTTGTGGGAGAAGTCGCCGTCCATTTCCAGGATGAACTGGTAATTCTCACGGAGGGCCCAGTCGAATCCGGCGCAATATGCACGTCCGAGGCCTGCCTTGCCCGGGCGGTGCAGGACGTGGATTGAGGAGTGGGAAGAGGCGAGCTGGTCGGCGAGCTTGCCGGTTCCGTCGGGTGATCCGTCATCGACTACCAGCAGGTCTACCGGAGTGGGCAGGGCGAGGATTTTGGCTGCGAGCGGGGCCAGGTTTTCGCGTTCGTTATAGGTGGGTACGATGACAACGGAGCGATCCATACGGCCAGAATTTAGGTTGGAGCCTGCGGTGTGGGGTGGGGGTAATTCAAGTCGTAAGGGGGCTGATTTGCGGTTTTTGACGTTGTTTCGGCTTGCGTTTTGGACCTTCCGCCGAATGATTGCCAGTTCTATGACGTCGGAAGGGATAGAGACAAATCGCACGCTGGAGTTTCTTGCGTGGCTTGAAGTGAACAAGAAGCGCGTGGCCGTGACTGTTGTCGCGGTGGTGGTGGTCATTTCGGCCATTGCTACTGTGCAATGGTTGTCACGGGAGAAACAGCGTCGTGCCAGCTCGGCACTGATTGCCGTGCAGCTGAAAGGCATGGGCTCGGATGGGAGCGTGAAGCCGGCTGCGAGCGATTACGAGGCGGTGGCCCGCGACTATGCGGGGACTGGAGCGGCAGCGCGGGCGCAGTTATTGGCTGCCGAGTTGCATTTCCAGAATGGCGACTACGAGAAGGCCCGCGGGGCTTTTGAGGTGGCGGGAGGTTTGCTGAAGGACGAGGCCTTTCGGGCGGAGGCTGCATTTGGCGTTGCTGCCTGTTTGGATGCGATGGGGCGTCTGGATGAAGCGGTTGCCGCTTACGAGCAGGTGACCCTGCGTCATGCGACTGCTGCGGTGGCGGGGCAGGCGCGTTTGGTTTTGGCGGGTATTCAGGAGTCCAAGGGCGACCTGACCCTGGCCCTCAAGTCCTACAGTGAGTTGACGAACAACCTGGCTTCGCCCTGGGGGAGTTCGGCGATGCAGCGGTGTGAGGAGATCTTTCGCGAACATCCTGAGCTGGCGCCTGCGCCTTCCGTCACCGGGTTGACTTCTGCGGCGACTGCCGGTTCCACCAACGCTGTTGCCCAGTGAAAATCACAGTCATTGGCACCGGTTATGTCGGGCTGGTTACTGGGGCGTGTTTTGCTGAGGGGGGGCATCGGGTTATCTGCGTGGACTGCGACCAG
>JBMTVN010000086.1:0-13150 GCA_049451415.1 Limisphaerales bacterium
CAGCGGAGGAAGGAGCGGAGGTTGTGATGAGTGGGGGGCGAAGGATTGGGGGCTGGAAGGAGCGGGGAGGGGTGTGGGAGGTGGAGGTGCCGGACCGCGTGGGGAGTGGTCGGTTGTTTCGGCAGCTGGTGGTGAACGGACAGAGGGCGGTGCGGGCGCGATGGCCGGATGAGGACGGGGTCTTGCGCATTGCCGGGGTGGACGACGAGGTGAGGACCTTTCGTTTTGAGCAGGAACTGCCTGAGGGGACTTTTACCGGGCAGGGGGCGGAGCTGGTGGTGTATGAGAACTGGTCGGTGACGCGCGGTCTGATTGTCGGGGAGTCCGATGGCGGTAGGTTGATAACTGCTACGAGCATGGGATGGATGGGGCATGGGCCGGCGACCACCGCGAGTCCGGGTAAGCCGGCGTACGTGGAGCATGTGGGGTGGGCGCTGGACCGTCCGGGTGAGTGGTATCGTGAAGGTAGTAGGACGCTGCGGTATATTCCACGACCGGGAGAGGAGTTGGCGGAGGTGGAGGTGGTGGTGCCAGTCTTGGAGCAGCTGTTGCGGATCGAGGGGACTCGAGAGCATCCGGTGCGGAACGTCCATTTCAAAGGGATTCGGTTTGAGCATACGGATTTCCCGTTACCGGTATTCGGATATTCGGAGATTCAGGCAGCGCATTATGGTCCGAGCATGGACGAGCCCACTCACGTCCAGCCGGTGGCGGTGCAGCTGGTGTATGCTGAGGGGATCCGGTTTGAGGGATGTCGGTTTGCGCATTTGAACGGATCGGGCATTGGTCTGGGGGTTGGAGCGAGGGGAAACCGGTTGCAGGGATGTGAGGTGGAGGACATTGGCGGGAACGGCATCATGGTGGGGTGGCGGGGTATGGGTGAGTTGAAGGGGGGGGCGGAGGGGTTGCTGGATGCGGACTGGGCTGATCCGGGGGATGCACCGCTGGGGAATGAGGTGGTGGGCTGTGTGGTGCGGCGTTGCGGTCAGGACAGTCGTGGGGCGGTGGGGATCTGGGTGGCATTTTCGGCGGACACGCGTGTGGCGGAGAATGAGGTGTATGATCTGCCTTACACGGGTATTTCGGTGGGCTACCGGTGGAACACGACGCCGACCACACAGGTGCGGTGTGTGGTAGAGAAGAATCACATCCACCATGTCATGCAGAAGCTGGCTGATGGAGGGGGGATCTATACTTTGGGGTATCAACCGGGAACGGTTTTTCGGGAAAACCGGATTCACGATGTGCCGCGCAGCCGGTATGCCCACGGTGGTGCGCCGAACAATGGCTTCTTCATTGATGAAGGGAGCAAGGGATTCAGTTTTGTCGACAATGTGGTCTATGCGACGTCGGGGGATTCGGTTCGGTTTAATCAGTGCCAGCGTGAGTGGCACGAGTGGAGGGGCAACCAGTTTGAGCGGTAAGCGGGTCGCTGCGCTCCTGCCCAGGCCGGCGCTACGCCAGCGCGCGAGCGCCTCCCCGCCCCGAAACCCAGCACCGTTCCCGACAAAAAGGGACAACTTTAATTTAGGACGTGACCCCGCCATAGTCCGAAGGGCGGCGGCGGAAGGGCTTAGGGGAGTCTGGGCGGGCCGAGGCGGACGGCGGTTCCGGAGGCGCTGACCATGAGCATGCCGTTTTGGGCCCCGAGGACTTCGTAATCGAGATCGACACCGATGACGGCATCGGCGCCGCGGTTGCGGGCCTCGGCTTCCATTTCAGCGATGGCGGTGCGGCGGGCATCGCCCAGGACTTTTTCGTAGGAACCGGAGCGGCCGCCGACGATGTCGCGGATACCGGCGAAGAGGTCGCGGAAGACATTGGCACCGACGATGGATTCCCCGGTGACGATGCCGAGGTATTCCTGGACGGGGTGGCCTTCGATGGAGGGAGTGGTTGAGCTGATCATAGTGGGGACAAAATAGTCCAGGAGGGGTTGATTGGGAGCTATAGATTCGTGGAGGGATTATAGTCGTGGGCGTGGGGTGGGCTGTGTAGGTTGCGGTCATGACGAAGGCGAAGAGGTCCGGGTGGTTGAGGTGGGTGCCGCGGCTGGTGGGTGTTTTGGTTTTGCTGGCGGCGTTGGCGGCGTTGGTGTTGTGGGTTGAGGGGCGTCGGGCCAGGTCGGCATGGGAGGCGTGTGAGCGGGAGTTGTCCGGGCGGGGAGAGTCGGTGCGGTGGGGTGAGCAGCTGGTGACGGCGGAGGAGAATCTGGAGGACAACTTTTTGGCGGCGGAGGTGTGGAGGGGTGCGTTTGGTTTTGGTGGGGACGGCGGTGAGGGCGAGGTGCTGTTACGTCGGCTGGATTGGACGCGGGAGCTGGATTTATCGGGTCGTTGGGGTGAGGGGAAGCTGGCGGATGTGGCGGAGTGGCAGGAGGTTTTGCGGGGGGATACTGACCGGTTGAAGGGTATAGCGGAGGTGACACCGTCGTTGAAGGCTTTGCGTGAGCGGGAGGCGGGGGCGCCGTTGCAGGATCTTCAGTTTCTTTTGGGGCAGGAGGCGGAGCTGTTGGGGGGCATTCGCGAGGCGGCGGCGGGGCGTTCGTTGTCGGTGATGGCGGTGAACACGGCATGGTCGCCTATGGAGTGGAGTGAGAATGTGACGCCCTATTATGCGAAGCTGAAGGGGGTGGTTCGGGCCTTTGATGTGGCGTGCTGGGTACATTTACTGGAGGGTAATCCGGAGGAAGCGTTGCGGGATTTGGATGTGATGCTGGCGTTGGCGCGGGGGGCGGGGAGCCAGCCATTATTGATTGGGGCGTTGGTGGATTATGCGTTGGTGGAGATTGCGATGGGGCCGGTGTGGGCGGGGCTGGTGGAGCATCGTTGGGGGGATGCGGAGCTGGAGGGGTTGGAGGAGCGTTTGGCTGCCTTGAACATGGTGGAGGAAGGGGCGCGTTGTTTGCGGGGTGAACGGGCGTTTGGGTTGTCATGGTTACTGCCTTTGGAGGGAGATCAGGCGGTGGAGGATCCGATGCATGCGGCGATTCGCTGGTGGCCGGCCGCGATGCGTTATCGGAATCAGTTGGGGATGGCGATGATGATGCAGGAGTTGTTACTGGATCGTTTGGATGTGGGGGGGCGATCGGTGCGGTTGTTGGTTTCTGAGGAGGATCAGACTCTGGTGAGGTCCTATGTGAAGATGTCGCCTTACAACCTCTTCGTGCCGAACTTGTGGCCGGCCGTGGAGAAGTCCCTGGAGAAGACCGCGCGGGTGCAGGTGACTGTGACCTTGGCGCGGGTGGGGGTGGCCTTGGAGCGCTATTGGAAAGCGCAGGGGGAGTATCCGGAACAACTTGGGGCGTTGGTGCCGACGTATCTGGCCGAGCTGCCGGTGGATCCGGTGAACGGAGGCGCGCTGGGGTATCATCGGGAATCCGGGGGGCATTATCTGGTGTATTCCGTGGGTTTGGATGGGAAGGATGATGCGGGCAAGCCGGCGCCGGAGCGTTGGAGTGGGACTGGTGATGATGCGGTGTTGGGCGACTGGGTGTGGAGGAATGTGGCGGGGACCGATTGAGCGGTGGGGGGTGCCGCGGGAGGGGGGAGGGCAGAGCGGGAAGCGGGAAGCGTGCTGAGGGGAAGGGTGGAGCGTAGAGCCACTGTTTTCTCTCTGCTGTCTTCTGGCTACACGCGCCTGAGGCGCGTTCGACACCGATTTCGATAGCGAGAGCGATTTGGATTCATCCGCATGGAGTAGACCATAGGGGTGCGAGGTGGGGATGTTTAGGGGGTGGGGGGTGAGATGATTTGGTAGAGGCGTTGGGTATTGGGTGGGAGGGGGCGTTCGTCGAGGACTTCGAGAGTGCGGGGGAGGGGTTGGGTTGAGGTTGCGGGGAACGTGGCGATGGTGGTCCAGGAGGTGGGATTGGGGTTATCGAGGGACTGGAGGGCGAAGTTACGGTGGCTTGAGCCGGTGAACTGGAGGAGGAGGCCGGTGGGGGAGGTGGAGGCTTGGACGTGGAGGTAGTCGGCGTTGTTTCTGGGGTTGGTACCGGCGAGGTATTCCGAGAGGTTATCAGAGCCATCGTGGTCGGGGTCGGCAGTAGCGTCGCGCGGGTCGGTGGGGATGTGGTTATTGGCGAGTTCGTAGTCATCGGGCATGCCGTCGCCGTCGGTATCGATGAGGACGGTGAGGGTGGCGGGTTCGGAAGCGTCCTGGTAGCCGGCGGCATCGGTGACGGAGACCGAGTAATTGGCGGCATCGGAGAACGTGAGGTTTTGGAGAGTGAGGAAGTCGGAGGTATTGCGGGTGAGTCGGGTTGCTATGGTGAGGTCATTTCGTTTCCATTGGTAGGAGAAGGGAGGGGTGGCGGTGGGGAGGAGGGAGACGCCGAAAGTAGCGGAGTGGCCTTGGGGTGCGGAGGTGGGGGTGGGTTCTTGTTGGATGAGGCTGATACCCTGGATGGAGAGGAGGGCGGGATTACTGGTGATGGAGCCGGAGAAGGAGGAGATGAGGACTTGGTAGATGCCGGTATTGGGGGAGGAGCCGGGCGGGTAGTAGAGTATGGAGTTGGTGGCATTGGGGATGGGGTTTTGGTTATAGAGCCACTGGAAGGACATGGGGTGGGGGCTGGTGGCGAGGACGGAGAATTCGACGGGGTCACCTTCGCCGAGGGCGAGGGATTCGGGTTGTTGGTGGATGGTGGGGGGTGTGGTGATGGTAAGGATGGCCTGGGTGGTTTGGGTAGCGCTGGAGGTGGAGTAGACGACGGCGTCGTAGCGTCCGGCTTGGTCCGGGGTGAGGTTGGGGAGAGTGAGGCTGGGTTGGGTGGCGCCGGGGATGGGGGATTCATTATGGCGCCATTGGTATTGGAGGTTGGAGCCGGAGGCTTGGGTGGTGAAGGTGGCGGAGGAGCCGGGGTTTTGGGATTGGGAGGCGGGTTGGCTGAGGATGGTTGGGGTGGAGATGGTTTGGGGTTGTGATCCTGGGGTGGGGGTGGTGGCGATCCAGGAGAGGGGTTCATCGCCGAGGGTGTTATTACTGGTGCGCTGGAGGGAGAAGCCGAAGCCGTCGGCCCCGGCGGGCCAGGGGGCGTGGTCGCGGTAGCGCGCGCGGTCGATGAGGACTTCCGTGATGATTTCGTTGGTGGGGTTGATACCTACGAGGTCGGGTTGGATGAGTTCGAGGGGTTCGCCGGAGTTGGAGAGTTCACCGGAGAAGGGGCCGAAGAGGCGGGTTTGGGGAGGGACATTAAATTTGGTGCGGAAGGCATTGGCGGCGGTGGAATTGGTGGGGTGGAAGGAGGTGATGAGGATTCGTTCAGAGGGGTTGAGAGTAGTATTGGTGGGGAAGCTGAAGCGGGCGGCGTCGCGGAGCTGCCAGGTTGTGGCGGGGTCTTCGGGGTTATAGAGGGGGATGGGTGAGGTGGTGATGTTGAGGAGTTCGATGAATTCGTCTTCGGGGTTATTCCAGGCGGTGCCGTTGGTGGTGACATCCGTGGGGTGGTAATGGAATTCCGAGATGATGACGGGCCCGATTTTGGGGGTGGCGTTGGGTTGGGCGGGGGTGGGGGTGGACAGGGAGGTGAATAGTTCGCGGTTTTCGCTATTCACGATTCGGCCGAAGGATATGCCATTGAGGGCGGCGCCGAAGCTGAAGCCGTGTCGGTAGCCGGAGGGTTGGCCGGTGGGTGTGGCGGTGAAGAGGTAGGCTTCGTCGCCGGATGCGCGGAGGGTGAAGCTATTCGTATTGGCGGGGTTGGCGTTGAAGTCATTCTCGGTATAGACGCGGTAGCCGCCGGCGGGGATGGTGTGATTGGCGGGGATGGCGTATTTGGGGGTGAGCGGGTCATCGGAGAGCCACCAGCCGTTGAGGGAGACTTCGGTATCGGTGGGGTTATGGATTTCGATGAAGTCGAGGTCGGGGAGGTCGGTATGGGTGAGGGCTTCGGTGATGATGAGGTGGGGAGGTTCGGGTTCGGGTGTGGGGTCTGGGGTGCCGGGGCTACCTCCGTATTGGGAGCTGGGGCGCCAGGAGGCGGGCAGGGTCCAATCTGTTTCTGGGGAGAAGGGTGCGTTGGGGACGAGGGAGAAGCCGAGGCCATTGGCGGCGGGGAACCAATGGGGTTGGTAGGTGAGCGTGTGGAGTATTTCGCCGAGCGGGCCGGAGAGCGTGAGGGTTTCACCGTTATTATCGAGGGCACCTTCGTAGGAGCCGGCGATGGGGAGTGTGGTGCCGTAGTGGTTGGTGAAGGCGTTCAGGTCACGGACGAGGATACAGGATTGTCCGGGGTTGAGTTGGGGGATGGAGCTGGTGGAGAAGGAGAAGCGGATACCATCGGTGAGCTGGATACCGGCGAGGGGGATGGGGGAGGTGCCGGTGTTGGAGATTTCGATGAATTCGATGGAGTTATTGGGGGATGGCGGGGGGCTGAAGAAGATCTCCGTGATATGGAGTGGGGTGAGGTCGGTGAGCAGGAGAGCGGAGGTGGGTCCGCTCCAGGTGGAGCCACGTCGGGAGCGGGTTGTGAGCAGCGTATTGGCGGAGATGGGGATGGGTCCGGTGTAGCGTTGGGCGGCGGGGGAGACCGTGCCGCCGGGGAGGCGGGGGTCGGAGTTGTTGGTGGTGTAGTAGAGGGTGGGTTCTGTGGTGGTGATGGAGGCGGTGAAGTTGGGGCTGATGAAGCCTTGGGAGGCGAGGATGGTGGGTGGGGTGGGGTATTGAGAATCGATCCAGGCGAAGCGGTCGGTGATCCAGGATTTTTTGGCATCGATGATTCCTTGGTGGGTGGTGGGGGTGACGTAGAACCAGGGGTTGGGCCAGACGTAGGAGCCGAGTCGGGGCCAGCGGGCGAAGTCTCGGGCTTGGGCTTCGTTGAGGTAGGCGGTGATTTCGTCGATGCGGGCATTGAGTGTGGAGGCATTGAGGATATTGGTACGGAGGGTGCCCCAGCGATCGATGAGGGCTTGCCAGAAGTCGGGGTCGCCGGCGGTTCCGGGGCTGGGGGTGCTGCTGAGGAGGCGGCGGAGGTAGGGGTGATCGGAGGCGCTGATTTGGTTCCAGTACCAGCCTGAGGTTTGGTCACCGGTGAGGTAGTCGGCGTTACCGAGGCTGAGGTTCCAGTCCCAGATGGGGCTCATGCGGACTTTGCCATTCCGGTCTTTGCTGTAGTAGTTACTGATGCGGTAGCCGTCGATTTGCTTGGTGAACTCGACGATCCAGTGATGGTCGACGAAGGAGGGGACATCGATGTAGTGGGAGTAGTGGTTGGTGTCGGTGGCGGTGAGCCAGTTATCGGCGTAGAGTTTTCGTTCGAAGTCTTTGAGGTAATTGACGAGCCAGGCGAGTTGGGTGGTGGTGACTTCGTCGGGTTTGGGTTCATGGATACGGAATTCCTGGGGGGCGAAGCCGGCGCCGCCGACGGTGACGAACGTGCGGTCACCGGGGCTGCTTTTATCCTTTTTGAACATGTAACCGCCGGAGATCTCGGGTTCGGAGTTTTGGCTGGGTGTGAGGCGTTGGAGGTCGACGCGGTTTTTGTCGACTTTGATTTTTTCGAGGAGGACGTAGACGCCGGCGTAATCGCGGGAGTAGTCGAGTCGGCCGCCGGTGGTATCGACGAAGACTTCGACGAAGCGTCGTCGGACGGAGTAGTGGCCCATTTTTTCGAAGAGTTCGTAGGTGAGGAAATTATTGAGGAGGGATTTATCGGAGTAGGGATTATGGAGGACCCAATCGGATTCGGCGGGGAGGCCGAGGAGGGGGAATTCGAGGTCGATGCCGAAGGCGTCATTGATTTCGAGGTTATAGGGTTTTTTGGGGAAGCCGGATGAGGTTTGGCCGCGGATTTCGGCTTGGCCGAGGCCTTGGAATTGGGGTGGGGAGGTGATGTGGGCGCGGCCGCGGAAAGTATCGATGGCGGTGACACCGACGGGGACGCGGAGGTCTTGGGGGATGGAGCGGCCGAAGCCATTGATGATGAGGACGGGGAGGTTGGAGCTGAACGACTGGGTATTGGGGTCGGTGAGGGTGTAATTGAGAGTGAGGACGGGGCTGGGGAGGAGGTTGGCTTCGAAGGTGCGGACTTGGAGGAGCGTGCTACTGGTGATGGTGATGGGTGAGGTATAGGTGGGGGAGGATTGGGAGGGGACGGAGCCGTCGGTGGTGTAGTGGATGGTGCCTGAGGTGGTGGCGAGGGAGATGGTGAGGGAGGTTTGGGCATAGACGCCGCCGGGTGTGGAGGTGGATGGGGTTGGGGCGAAGCCTGGGCCGCCGGGGAGGTTGGGTTGGCCGGGGGACGGGGTGGGGAAGTAGCCGAGAGTATTGGGATCGGCGGCGTCGGTGCCGTAGGAGATATCGGGTTGTTGGGGTGGGTAGGTTGGGGAGTATTGGGAGGTGATTTGGCCTTGGGGGTTGAGGAGGGCGAGGTATTCGCCGGAATCGGAGAGGCGGAAGCTGGCATGGAGGTTGGCGGTATTGTTGGTGCGGTTTTTAGCGGAGGCCCAGACGAGGAGGTAGTTACCGCTGCCGAGGGTGAGGTTGGGGAACTGCCATTGCGTGGGGTTGGCTGGGTCATCGGTGAGGGACCAGCCGGCGAGGTTGACGGCATCGGGGTTGGGGTTATGGATTTCGATCCAGTCGGAGCGGTCGCCGTCGTCATCGCGGATACCGTTATTATTGTCGGCGAGGAATTCTGTGATGAGCAGGATATTGGCTGGGGCGGTGGGGTCGATGGTGACGGACCAGGAGGAGGGGGTGAGGGGGTTGGGGTTTGGGGCGAGGTCGGTGATGTTGTTATTGGGGTTCCAGGAGAAGGTGACGTTTCCTGGGGCTGGTTCATTGAAGGTGAAGGAGTAGTCGCGTGGGGAGAAGCTGGTGACGTTGTTAGCGGGGGTGCCGTTGATGAGGAGGTCGGAGGCGGTGACGTTTTGGACGCTTTCGCTGAACGTGACATCGGCTTGGGAGAGGGAGCGGATGGTGGCGCCATCGGCGGGGAAGGTGCCGTCGATGGTGGGTGGGGTTAGGTCTTCGATACTGCCGAGTGCGGCGGCGATGAAGAAGTCGGAGCTATTACCGAGGGAGGCGTTGAGGGCTTGGATGGCGATGACATTGTCGCCGGATTGGAGGAAGTCATCGGCATTGGGGATGATGATGCCGGCGACATTGGGTTCGCCTTGGGATCCGTTGGAGGTGCCGTTGTAGGGGATTTCACCGTCGGGGGTATTGATACGGAGGACTTCGGTGCCATTGATCCAGACGATGCAGCCGTCATCGGAGCGGACATCCAGGGTGAGTTCAGAGGGGGGGTTAGGGGAGGTGATGGTGAAGGTTTTTCGTAGGTAGATGCAGGAATAATTTCCGCGCATATCGGTGAGATCGGTATTGCCGGTATAGCCTGTGCTGATTTCGTAGAAGAAGGGGGCTGGTGCGCTGGTCCAGGAGGCATCATTGAAGGCGAGGTTTCGCCAGGAGGTGGTATCGGGTGTGGAGGCTTCCGCGAGGCCTTTTTGGATGCGCCAGGTGGTGTTTTCGGTGAAGAACGAGTCGGCGCGGAGGGGGCAGGTAAATGCGAGGAGGGGGAGGAGGAGAGTGAGGAGTGGGGTGAGACGGATGGAGGTCATGGTTAGGATGGGCCGCTAGTGATCCGTGCGGTTTAGGGAGAGTAGTCTAAGGAGGGGTGGAAGCGCAAAGCGCAAAGCGCTTGCGGCGCTTTGCGCTGGGGAGAGGAGAGGGAGTTGATTGCGAACTCTCGTTCCGTGGCCTGCAGGGAGGGGGTGAGGCTTCCCGCAAACCATTGAAGTGGGATCTTCAGCGATTGAGGGTGGGTGCGAGGGATTACGGGCAGAAAGATTGGGAGGCGGAGGATGGGAGGGGGTTGGGGGTTTGGAAGTTTTGAGACTTTAAGATGCTGAGACTACGTTGGGGGTGTCTTTAAGAACTGAGTTCGTTCAGGGCGGCGAGGATTTCCTTGGCGTGTTCGGCGGGTTTGACTTTGGGCCAGATGTTTTGGATGCGGCCGGTGGGGCTGATGAGGAAGGTGACGCGGTGGGTGCCTTGGTATTTTCGGCCCATGAAGGATTTTTCTCCCCAGACGCCATAGGCTTGGACGATGGCGTGGTCGGTATCCGAGAGGAGGGGGAAGGGCAGGTTAAATTTCTCGGCGAATTTATCGTGGGATTTGACGGGGTCGACGCTGACGCCGAGGACGGCGGCGTTGAGTTTTTCGAACTCGGCGTAGTCGTCGCGGAAGGCACAGGCTTCCTTGGTGCAGCCGGGGGTATCGTCCTTGGGATAGAAGAAGAGGACGACGAAGCGGCCTTTAAAGTCGGATAGCTTGACGGTTTGCCCGACTTGGGTGGTGGCTTTGAATGCGGGGGCTTTATCGCCTTCTTTGAGAGTGGTCATGGTGTGGTTGTTTGCGGGGACGAATGTGGCGCAGGTTGATGGGGAGTGCAAATCTGTAGGCTGGAGAGTGGAGAGCCTAGAGGGGAACCTCAGGTCGAGTAGTATGCGATTACGAAGACTAGGTTGGCAGGTTGTGGTGAGCGGGATTGCTGCGGGGCCTGCGGGAGGTTTTCTGTTTGGGGTGTTGAATGCGGGTGATCCGGATTCGAATCCCGTCGGGCGGTTTTTTTATGCGTGCATGCTGGCGGTTTTGACGCCGTTGCACGTCGGGTTTCCCGCGGTTGAGGAAGCGGGCGCGAGCCGGTTGTTGAATGTCTGGCCGCATATCATGCTGGCCTGGCTATTGGTATTGAGTTGGCTGGTTTGGCGTGACTGGAGGAGGGGTAGGGAGGGGGGAGGAGTTGGTGCGCGCGAGAGGACTTGAACCTCCACCCCTTACGGGACCAGATCCTAAGTCTGGCGCGTCTGCCATTCCGCCACGCGCGCAACTTCGATCACCAACGTGTTGCGGGAGGAGCGGGTATTTGGACGCCGGTTCCGGTCGCACACGACGGTTGGGAAGCTAGCAGAAGATTTTGGAGGCAGGCAAGCGGTCAATACTTCGGGGTGGGGTGCGCACGGACGCTCGGACTAACACGGACGGACGCGGGGACGCGGATGGGGGGGTGGATTTCAGGCGAGGTGTTGTTTAAAGAACTCGAGGGTGCGTTGCCAGGCGAGTTCGGCGTTGGGTTGGTCGTAGCGGGCGGTGGAGTCGTTATGGAAGCCGTGGTTGGTATTGGGGTAGATATGGACGGTGTAATTGACGCCTTGGGCTTGGAGGTCTTGTTCGTAATCGGGCCAGGCGGCATTGACGCGGGAGTCGAGTTCGGCGAGTTGGATGAGGAGGGGGCACTGGATCTTTTTGCGGAGTTCTTTACTGGCGGGTGTGCCGTAGAATGGGACGCCGGCGTTGAGGGTATTGGGGATGGCGGCGGCGAGGAGATTGACGATGTAGCCACCGAAGCAGAAGCCGACGGCGCCGAGTTTACCATTGGAGAGTTCGTGGTTTTTGAGGAAGCGTGCCGCGGCGATGAAGTCCTGTTCGATCTTGGTGGGGTCGAGGGAGCGTTGGAGAGAGCGGCCTTCGTCGTCGTTACCGGGGTAACCGCCGACGGGGTGTAGGGCATCGGGTGCGAGGGCGACGAAGCCGGCTTTAGCGAGGCGGCGGGCGACGTCCTGGATGTAGGGGTTGAGGCCGCGGTTTTCGTGGACGACGAGGACGGCTGGGGCGGTGGAGGTGAGTTTGGCGGGGGAGACGAGGTAGGCGCGGCCTTCCCCGTGTCCCTGGGGTGAGGGGAAGGTGGTGTAGCGGGCTTTGATATCGGGGTCGTTGAAGGAGACTTGTTCGGCTTGGGCGTAGTTGGGGAGGAGCGCGTTGAGGAGGGTGGAGAGCGTGAGTGTGGCGGTGGTGAGGGTGGAGAGTTTAGTGATGAAGGTACGTCGGTCGATGGCGCCGTGGGCGTAGGCATCGTACCAGTCGAAGGCTTGTTGTGGGATGGGGGTGGGAGTGTTCATGGGGTGGTGTTATAGGCGGTGGCGACGGCGGGTTGATTTTGGTGGGTGGAGGTGTGTCGGTCAGCATCTTTGTGGGCGAGGGCTTCGATGATGCAGACGGGGGACTCGGTGGGGACGATACGCGAGAGGTGGAGTCCGGCTTTGTTGAGGAGGTGCTGGAAGTCTTCGGCGGTGCGTTCACGACCGCCCGGGGTTATGACGAGCATCTCGAGGTCGAGGACTTTGGCGAAGGCGGATTCGGGTGCATCGGAGAGGACTTGTTCGACGATGAGGATGCGGCCATTGGGGCGGAGTCCATTTTTGCAGTGCTGGAGGATTTTGACGCAGCGGGGGTCATCCCAGTCGTGGATGATGTGTTTCATGATGTAGGCGTCGGCATTGGCGGGGACGCCATCGAGGAAGTTGCCCCCGGCTTTGGTGATGCGGTTGAAGTTTCCGGTGGCTTTGAGGGTGGGGTCGGCATTTTCGATGACTTCGGGGAGGTCGAAGAGCGTGCCGGTGGCTTGGGGGACTTTATCGAGGATAGAGGAGAGGAGGTAGCCGTGGCCGCCTCCGACATCGACGATATGGTTGATACCGGTGAAGTCGTAGGCTTGGCAGACGGCGCGGGCGGTCATGCTGGAGAAGTCGCTCATGGCGGCTTGGAAGATGGAATTGACGCGGGGGTTTCGGGTCATGAACTCGAAGGCATTGGAGCCGAAAGTAATTTCTGCGGCGGACTGACCGGTACGGAGGGAGTAGCTGAGGTGGCCCCAGGCTTTCCACCAGGAGTTTTCCTCACCGAGCCAGCGGGCCATGGCGCGGAGGGAGCCGGGGACGCCGGTGCGGAGGAGTTCGGAATTGGGGTTATTGGCGAAAGTGCGGTGGGGGTGTTCGGTGAAGAAGCCGAAGGCGGCGAGGGCGCGCAGAGCGCGGTAGAGGGCGTCTTCGTTGGCTTGGGCGTTGGCGGCGAGTTCGCTGACGGGGCGCGGTCCATTTTTGAGGAGGTCCGCGATGCCGAGTTCGGCGATTTGGCTGAGGGCTTGGCCGGCCATTTTACTGGCGAGGAGTTGCATGACGACGGCTTGTGGGGGGAGAGATTGGGGGGCGGGCATGATATTAGGAGTGGTTGTAGTGACGATTAATGAATGGGTCTTGTTGTGGCAAAATGGGGTCAGGGAGTCAATCGAGGTGTCGTAGGTAGATTGGATTGCAAAGCGGGAAGCGCGGAGGTCGGGGGGCGTAGGGTAGTGGCGCCGGGGGG
>JBMTVN010000087.1:0-13044 GCA_049451415.1 Limisphaerales bacterium
GGCGCAGATGAGCCAGCCGAGGCCGACGACAGCGATGGCTTCCTTGCGGAGGATTTCGCGGCCGGAGCCGCGTCCGAGGAGCAGGAGGATGGATCCGGCCACGGCAGTGATGGCGATGGACAGGGTGAAGGCTCGGATGGAAGTCTGGTTGGGGTTGGTTTGAGGCAGCCAGGAGGCGTAGGCGAGGCAGGCTGCCATGGTGCCTGAGAGCAACCAGAGGAGCAGGCCGAGCAGTTTGGCCAGAAGCCGGTAGTTCATTGGTATCAGACCTTGAGCAGGCGGGAGAAGGCGGGCTTGGCTTCGGCGGAGACGAGGGCGTAGATCGTATCGCCGGGGGACATGACGTCCTCGGGGCCGGGGACACTGGCTTCGGAGCCATGGAGGAGGGCGACGAGCACGCTGCCTTCGGGCCATGCGACTTCCGAGATTCGGTGGTGGGCGACGGGGCCGGTTTCGGGGATGACGGCCTCGAGGATTTCTGCGCCGCCGGGCAGGTGCAGGACGGTATTGGAGCGGTCGAGGGTGATATAGCGCATGAGTTCGCGCAGGACGGATTCGCGTGGGCTGACAGCCGCATGGATTTGGAGTTGCTGGCTGTTGCGGGAGATCACGTCGGCGTAATCGGCGCGGTGGATGAGGGTCAGGCAGTAGCGTGTGCCCAGGCTCTTTGCCTGGAGGCAGGTCATGACATTGTCTTCGTCATCGCCACTGGCTGCGATGAAGAAGTCGGCATCCCCGACTTGTTCCTCCTTGAGTTGCTGGACTGAGGTGGCATCGCCCTGGATCACGACGGTGCGCTGCAGGTTTTCGGAGAGGTATCGGCAGAGGCGGGGGTCCCGTTCGATGATGCGGACGCGGTGTCTGCTTCCCTCCAGCATTTGGGCGAGGGAGAATCCGTATTCACCGCCGCCGAAGATCACGACGCTGGCTTCCTTTTCGGGCAGGCCATCGGAGCAGAAGCGGGGCACGACCTCGGTGAGGGATTCGGGTGAGCCGAACAGGGTGACGACGTCACCTTCGACGATGACATCCGCGGCGGAGGGTATGGACAATTGGGAGCCGCGCTGGATGGAGCCGATACGGACGCGGTGGGGGAGACCGATTTCGCGGAGGGGTTTGCCGAGGACTTTGAGTCCCTTGGAGACGCAGACCTGCTGGACCTCGATGCGGCCGCGTGCGATTTCCTCGACGAGGAGGCCTTCGGGGTTCCGAATATACTTGGCGAGTTCGACTGCGGCGAGGCGTTGGGTACTGAAGAGGTGATCGATGTGGAAGTGGTTTCGAACGTCGAACAGCCATTCCTCGCGCTGGAGCCTGGGGTGCACACGGGCGATGGTACGCTTGGCGCCGAGCGCCTTTGCGAGGGAGGCGGCGATGAGGTTGGCGTCGTTGTCGCCTGAAAGAGCCATGAACAGGTCTGCTTCAGCGACGCGGGCTTCGGCCAGGGTCCAGACCGAGGAGCCGTTCCCGCAGACGACCTGGGCATCGAGGCGTTCATCGAGCTCGTCGGCGACGGGCTCGGAGGACTCGATGAGGCTCAGGTTGTGGTTGTGGTCGGAAAGGCTTTTGGCTAGGTGACGTCCGACCTCTCCCATGCCGACGATGACTATATTCAAAGGATTATCTCCCGAAAGCGTGGAGTGATAGACGAAGCCAGCTTGTGATGCGAAGCAAAAAAGGTTGGGGTATCAGGAGTAGATCACGACGAGGAAGACCTGGGCGGTGCCTTTTCCACAGTTAACGACGGCGTGGGGGATATCGGCCGGGTAGTTGGAGGAGTCGCCGGCGGCGAGGTTTTCCGTGTGGGTGCCGGATTCGACGCGGACGCGTCCATGGACGACTGTGAGGAATTCGCGGGTGCCCTTGAAGTGTGGGGCGCTACGGAGGGCTCCGCCTTCGCGCAGTCGGACCTCATAGAATTCGACGTCCTTTTCGAGGTGGAGGGGGGAGAGGGTTCGGATGGTGCAGTCATCGTCCGAGCGGTATTGGAATGCCCGGTCGTCGTGGCGGATGACGGCGATGCGGGATACGGCGGTGGGTGCCTCGACGAGTTCTGCGAGGGAGAGATTGAAAGCACTGGCGATGCGGGATGCGACGGCGAGGGTTGGGTTGGCGCGGCCGCGTTCGATTTGGCTGAGCATGGAGCGGCTGACACCGGAGGCCTTGGAGAGGTCGTCGAACGACCATCCGTGTTCTGCGCGGAGGCGGCGGAGGCGCTGGCAGAGGGGGTCTTCGGTGGTGGGGGTGGAGCCGGCGCGGCGAGTTTTCGTGGTTGCTTTCACCTGTTCACGATAATGGATGATTCGTCTTGCATCGTGGATTTGTTGAATTCACGATGCCGGACGCTATGTTCGATATATTGAACGGTGCAAGGCGAAAATCGCAGGCTGTTGGTGGTGCGGGAGTGTAGATTCAACAATCAGAAGGCAGGCGGATATGAAGGCATTGGTGAAGGCTAAAGGCGAGAGAGGGTTGTGGTTGCAGGACGTTCCCGAGCCGGAGTTAGGGATCAACGACGTCATGATCAAGGTTCACCGGACGGGGATTTGCGGGACCGATCTGCATATTTACCAATGGGATGCCTGGGCGAGGAAGACTGTTCCGGTGCCGATGGTGGTGGGGCATGAGTTTGTGGGGGAGGTGGTGGAAGTTGGGGCGAACGTGGCGGATTTTCATGCGGGGCAGTTGGTGAGCGGGGAGGGGCATGTGGTGTGTGGTCGTTGTCGGAACTGTTTGGCTGGGCGGCGTCATTTATGTGCGGAGACGCAGGGTATTGGGGTGAACCGGCCGGGGGCGTTTGCTGAGTATTTGGCGTTACCGATGACGAACGTATGGGTTCACAGTCCTGGGATTGACCGGGATGTGGCGGCGATTTTTGATCCATTTGGCAATGCGGTTCACACGGCTTTGTCCTTTCCGGTTTTGGGAGAGGATGTGCTGGTGACAGGGGCAGGGCCGATTGGGATCATGGCGGCGGCGGTGGTGCGGCATGCGGGTGCGAGGTATGTGGTGATTACCGATGTGAATCCGTATCGGTTGGAGTTGGCCCGCCGGATGGGGGTGACTTTGGCGGTGGATCCGAGGGAGAAATCCCTGGTGGACGTGCAGCGGGAGCTTGGGATGCATGAGGGGTTTGATGTGGGGCTGGAGATGTCGGGGCAGGCGTCGGCATTCCACGACATGCTGGCGAACATGGCGCACGGCGGGAAGATCGCCATGCTGGGCATCCCCTCGGGCGAGGTGGCGATTGACTGGAACACGGTTATTTTTTCGATGCTGACCTTGAAGGGGATTTATGGTCGGGAGATGTATGAGACTTGGTACAAGATGACAGTCATGCTGCAGGGTGGGCTGGATATTTCCCCGGTGATTACCCATCGCTTTGGGTATGCGGATTTTGAGAGGGGTTTTGAGGTGATGTTATCGGGCAGGTCGGGGAAGGTGGTGTTGGACTGGACGAATTGAGGAGTTATGGAGAGCGAGAGATTTTGCAGGCACATTGAGGCTGAGCTTGGAGGGATACGGCAGGCCGGGACGTTCAAGGGCGAGCGGGTATTGATTGCGCCGCAGGGCGTGCGGGTGGAGGTGGGTGGTGGTCCCGGTTTACTGAATCTTTGTGCGAACAACTATTTGGGTTTGGCGCAACATCCTGCGGTGCGGGATGCGGCGAAGCGGGCATTGGACGAGTGGGGATATGGCCTGGCGAGCGTGAGGTTTATTTGTGGCACGCAGTTGGTGCACAAGGATCTTGAGCGGGGGCTGGCAGCGTTTCTGAGGATGGAGGATGCGATCCTGTTCGGTTCTTGTTGGGATGCGAACGGCGGGGTTTTTGAGACCTTGCTGGGGGCGGAGGATGCGGTGATATCAGATGCGCTGAACCATGCATCGATCATTGACGGCATCCGGCTGTGCAAGGCGCAGAGGCTGCGGTATGCGAACAACGACCTTGAGGATTTGGCGCGGCGGCTGGAGGAGGCGCGGGATGCGAGGTTCAGGCTGATCGTGACGGATGGGGTATTCAGCATGGACGGCATTATTGCGAATCTGCGGGGTATTTGTGATTTGGCGGAGCGGTATGATGCGATGGTGATGGTGGATGATTCACATGCGGTTGGGTTTATGGGTGAGGGGGGAAGGGGGACGCCGGAGCATTGCGGTGTGGCGGGCAGGGTGGACATTTTGACGGGTACATTGGGCAAGGCGTTGGGGGGTGCGAGCGGGGGGTATGTGAGTGCTTCGCGTCGGGTGGTGGAGATGTTGCGCCAGAGGGCGAGGCCTTATTTGTTTTCGAACACCCTTGCGCCGGCGATTGCCGGGGCTTCCTTGAGGGTTCTGGAATTGATTGCGGCGGAGTCGGGGCTTCGGGAGAAGTTGAGGGAGAACACGCGGTTTTTCCGTGCGGCGCTGGAGGGGGCGGGTTTCAGGATTATACCCGGGGAGCATCCGATTGTGCCGGTGATGTTGGGGGATGCAGCCTTGGCGGCGAAGTTTGCCGAATCCATGCTGTCGAAGGGGGTGTATGTGATCGGTTTCAGCTATCCCGTGGTGCCGCGCGGTGAGGCCCGGATACGGACGCAGGTTTCTGCGGTTCATACGCGGGAGGATTTGGAATTTGCGGTGAAGAAGTTTGTTGAGGTGCGGGGTGAGTTGGGTTGCTGAGGTTCAAGTCTGCGAGGAGAGCTGGTGTGAATCCGGAGACCCATTTATGGCTGCAGCACCTCGGGGTTGCGGTGGCGGCTGTGACGGGGGTGTTGGCAGCTGCGGGCAAGCGGGTGGACTTGTTTGGAGTCTTGGTGCTGGCGGTCGTTACGGCACTGGGTGGGGGGACGATTCGGGACTTGGTCCTGGGGAGGTTGCCGGTTTTTTGGGTGAGGGATCCGGCGTACCTTTATACCGCGCTGGTGACTGCGTTGCTGGTGTTTGTGCTGGCCAGGTCGCACCGGTTCCGGCTGGACGTGCTGGAAGTTGCGGATGCCTTTGTGCTGGCCTTTTTCACGATGGTGGGACAGGGGAAGGCGCTTTCGCTGGGGCATCATCCGGTGATTGGAATTGTGATGGGGGTGATGACCGGAGTGGTTGGGGGTGTGCTGCGGGATCTGTTGCTGGGGGAGGTTCCTTTGGTTTTTCGTCCTGAGATCCATTTGTATGCAACGGCATCGATTTTTGGTGCGGCGACCTTTGCCCTGGCCGTTGAGCTGGGGGAGACGGTACCCAACGCAGTTTGGATTGGGCTGGCGATGGTTTTGGTTTTGAGGTTGGTGGGAATTCGGTGGCGGATCAGCCTGCCGGTTTTTGAGCAGACCCGGCAGGAGTGAGCAGGAGTCATGAGTGGGGTTGTGTGGGGGAGCGACATGGGGGTAGGTTTGGTGTCACGACCCTATGACAAAGATGAACCGGCGTGAATTCACGGCACAGTTGGCGATGGCGGGCATGGGCTTGACCGGGGTGGTCAGGGGGCAGGAGCGGGGGGATAGGCCCGGGGTGGATGCAGGAGTGGAGGTTTTGAATCCGCGGTGCCGAGTGCCGGTTGGGATCATCATTGACGACTCGACCTGTCTGGTGAACCTGAACCGGTTTGCGATGCCTCAGTTTGACGAGGCGTGGGGCGGGGGCAATGCTGTGTATCATCGCGACTGGAGGTCGTGGCCGGTGGAGATACCGGATTCCTTTGTGCGGAAGTTTGCGGAGTGGGCTTTATCGGCGGGGGTGAAGGGAAAATACAGTGTTGTGCCGTATCCAGCCTGTGTTGGTCGGCTGGACCGGGTGTTGCCGGGGTGGAGTCGGCGGGAATTGGACGACAGCCTTGGGCTGGTAAGTGAACTCATTACGCCCAACTGGGACATTCATCCCGAGATGGTGACACACACCAGGGTTGTTGATGTCCGGACGGGGCATCCATATGCCGACAGCAGCAGGGCCTACATGGAGAACTGGGACTGGACTACGGGGCGGAGTCGCGAGGAGCTGGGAGAGTATCTGGCTTATGCGCTGAGGATTTTGCGCAATGTAGATTTGCCGTGTGAGGGTGTGACGACGCCGGGGGGATTTGGGAGCCGGGCCCGGCCGGCGCTGGCTGGGGCTGTTATGGACTCGGTGCGGGAGGTGTATGGAGCTGAGATACCGCATTATTTTCGGGATTTGCATGACGAGGGGGAAGAGTCTGTGGCGCCGCGGGTGGAGTTGGCGGCGGGTCTGGGTGGGGACTCGCCACGGTGTGTGGTGAGTATTGTGGGGTGTACGGGAGATTGGACCGGGGGGTGGGACTGTACTGAGCCTGAGGGGGTGGATCGGTTTATTTCTGCTGACCTTGGGGCGGGGCGGTTGGTTGAGGTGATTGGGCGGGGTGAGCCTGCGATGATGGTTTGCCATTGGACGGGGATTTATTGGAATGGCGAGGAGCTGGGGCTGAAGATTTTCCAGGAGGTGGAGCGGCGGTTGCGGGCGCGATTTGCTGATGAGATTCTCTGGATGAAGACGGGTGAGCTGGCGCGTTACTGGGCTGCCCGGGAGTTGACTGGGGTTACTGTCCGGCCGACGGAGGTGGCATTGATGGCTCCATTTGCATGTCCTGACTTTACGCTGTCCGTGCCAAGGGGTGGTGGTGCGGAATTTTTCTCTGAGGCGGGGGGGGAGCGGTTGCTGTTGCGCGAGGTTGCGTCGCGTCGGCATTTGGTTGCCGGCACGTGGTGCAGAGGTGATCGGGAGGGCAGGGTGGTGGTTTGCTTGGGTTTGCAACGTGGGCTGAACCGGATTCGTGCGGGGGTGTAAAGGGGGCGGGGTGGACTGGTTCGAATCCTCGTGACCCGTGGGTGGAGATGCCTTATGAGGAGGGTGAACTTCACGCCTATGAAAACAATCATGCAACGTGGTGCCCTTCTGCTGGGGACCTTTTCCACTGTATTTGGTCTGGTCAGAGCTGCAGATAACCATCCACCGGCCGGGTTTGTTTCCCTGTTTAACGGGAAGGATTTTACCGGATGGTCGGTGCCGGTTGGGGACAATGGGCACTGGAGAGTCCTGGATGGGGTGATTGACTACGATGCGGAGAGTGAAGCATCGGGGGACAAGTCTCTGTGGTCGGACAAGGAATACGGGGATTTTGTGCTTCAGGTGGACTGGAGGATCAAGGCCACGCCTTACACCAATCCGGGCGTGCCGTATATTTTGCCGGACGGGACTCATGCCAGGGATGTGGCGGGCAAGGAGATGCGCATGGCGTTACCCGATTCGGATTCCGGCATCTACCTGCGGGGCGAGGGTCGATATCAGGTGAACATCTGGTGCTGGCCGATTGGTTCCGGTGAGATGTATGGGGTGCGAACCGATCCGTCGACGCCGCCGGAAGTGAAGGCTGCGGTGACTCCGCGGACGCAGGCTGACAGGCCTGTGGGGGAGTGGAACCACTACGAGATTACGGTGCGGGGGAGTACGGTGAAGGTGGTGTTGAACGGCAAGACGGTGATACCTGGCGCGACGATCCCGGGGTTGCCGGGACGCGGGAGACTGGCGTTGCAGCATCACGGCGGCAAGGACGCCCAGGGGCAGTGGAACAGTCCGCCCAGCCTTTTGCAGTTCAAGAATCTCTACATACGCGAGCTGAACTGAGGGTGGTTTTGCGCGGGTAGTGCGAGGCATTTGGGCCGGCGCCCGGTGGCGCCGGTCTTTTTCTATCATGGCATCGAGACTTCACCTTTTGTTGCCGTTGGTGAGCAGCATCATTTACGTGGTGGGGGCGGTTTACTTGAAGCGTGCCACGCAGGCGGGGGCTGGCATGTGGCGGGCGGCCTTTGTGACCAATGTCTTCAGCGCCCTGATCTTTCTACCGTTGCTGTTACTGGGAGGGGAGGTGCCCTGGAGGGGGGCTCTTTGGCAGCCGATGGCCGTGGGAGCGCTGCTGGTGGTGGGGCAGTGTGCGTCCCTGTGGGCGCTGAGTCGCGGGGATGTTTCCGTGGCGACGCCGGTGATGGGGGCCAAGGTTATTCTGGTGGCGATGTTTACGGCGCTGGTTGCGGATGTGGTGGTTCCATTCCGGTTATGGGTGGCTGCCGGGGTGAGCACGCTGGCGATTGGGGTTTTGCACTGGGGTTCGAGGGGGCGGCATCATGACTTGGGGATGACCGTCCTGGGTTCGCTGGTTGCGGCGGTGGCGTTTGCATTATTCGACGTACTGGTGATGTTCTGGTCTCCGGTTTGGGGGGCAGGCAGGCTGCTGCCGTTGTCCATGGGTATGGGGGCTGTGGCTTCGGTTGTGTTTGTGCCATTTTTCAGGGGATCCCTGGCTAGTGTTCCGAGGGTTGCGTGGGGGCTGGTTTTTGTGGGGGGCGGATGCATTGGATTTCAGGGTTTGTTGTTGATCGGGACGCTGGGCTGGTTTGGTGATGCGACTGCGGTGAACATCGTCTACAGCACACGCGGAGTTTGGAGTGTGTTGATGGTCTGGTTGGTCGGCAGGCAATTGGGGGCGGTGGAAGCGGAACGGGGACGTTCTGTCCTGAGGTGGCGCCTGGCGGGGGCGGCGCTGATGTGCGGAGCGGTGGTGTCGGTCTTTCTGTGAGCGCGACATGGAGGCGGCGCGGTCGGCGGCACATGGGGTGGAGCAAAAACGCACTTGCTTCGTGTCGTTTTGGCAGGCTCATATATCGGTCTGTTGCGCGAGTAGCTCAATTGGATAGAGCGTCGGCCTCCGGAGCCGAAGGTTGTGGGTTCGACCCCCGCCTCGCGTACCATTTCTTGCCCAGGCATTTCTGATATGAGTTCCCGGAGACGACCAATCCATACGGAGTTTATCGAGCGGACTTACGAGATTCCGGGCGATTTGATTCCCATGGAGATCAGGCGGGTCTTGTTATTGGAGGATGACGACAAGCTTGCTGAGACGATCAAGGACCTGCTTTCTGCCCGTCATTACGTGGTGGATCGAGTGGTGAATGGAGCGGAGGGGTTGAAGTTGGTTCTGGCGGAGGATTACCACGCCATTTTGTGTGACATGGTGATGCGGGATTTCCCGGGGGACATGTTTTACATGGCGGTGAAGCGGGTGAAGCCGCATTTGTGCCGGAGGTTTGTGTTTATGACCGGTCAACGGGCTGACGCCCGGATTGCCCGTTTCCTGGAGGAGATCAAGGGGGTGGTGTTATGGAAGCCATTTGAGTTCAAGAAACTGTTCAATGTCATTGATTTTGCTTCGCGGAACGTGGGTTCCGGGGGTTGATGTAAGGCTTTCCTTTGGTTGGGCAGTCCAGCAGACTCCCCCTTTAATTAAGAACGAATAGAGCATTGATATCATGGGTGCTGATCAATCTGTAGCGCAGAAGGTGGACGCTCCGCCGTTGAGTCCGTTGGATTTGAAGTCACGATTGGCGGCGGCGCCGGCCGGGGGACTCCGGTTTGCGGTGAGGGTGAGGAATCGGGCGGGTGACGAAGTGGTCTTGGCGGACCCGAGGGCGACCCGGGCATTGGTGATGTTGATGAACATCCACGCGGTGGGTGGTGGTGCGGCGTGTCATTGGGGCGGTCCGGCGGCCTTTGCTGAGATTAATGCGGCTTTACACGGCATCATGTTTGGGGTGGGGGACAGGCCGTGGCACGAGGCGTATCATTACGTCAATGATGCCGGGCATGCGGAGAATGGTGTGTATGCCTTGAGGGCGAATTATGGTTTTGACGGGTTAACGCTCGAGGATTTGCGTGGTTTCAGGAGCATTGTCAGCAAGCTGACGGGGCATGGTGAGTCTCATTTGAACCCTGAGGGTGTGTTGTTGAGCAATGGTCCTTTGAGTTCCTCCGTTGGCCAGGCGCAGGGGTTGGCGATGGCTGACCGTGTAGCGGGGAGCGATCGGGTTACCCTGCTGGTTGTTTCTGATGGGGCTTCGATGGAGGGTGAGGCGAAGGAGGCGTATGCGGCTATTCCGGGGCTGGCAACGCGAGGCCGGTTGAATCCTTTCCTGATGGTGATTTCTGACAATGACACCAAGTTGTCGGGGAGGATTTCGGGGGATTCATTTTCGATGCAGCCTTCGCTGGAGGCGTTGGACGACTTGGGTTGGCAGGTCTTGAAGGTGAATGAGGGGCACAATTTGGAGGCGGTTTACCAGGCTATAGAGCAGGGTTTGGAGGAAGCACGATCCAATCCCAGGAGGCCGGTATGCATTTGGGTCAAGACGGTGAAGGGTTACGGCATTGAGTCTACTGCTGCTGACAAGGCTGGCGGTCACGGGTTCCCGTTGAAGGACGGGGAGAAGGCTTTGGAATGGCTGGCTGAGCTCTATGCGGGGGAGGAACCGCCGGCTGTCTTGAAGGACTGGGCAGTGGAGTTGCGGGCAGTTTGGGAAGCCAAGGAGGCGGAGAAGAATGCCAAGGCTGCGGTTTCGGCCCCGGCTGCTGTGGGGGTGAAGAAGGACAAGATTCAGGCCGGGCTGGCGAAGGGCGCGATTCGGGCGGCGGTGGAAGGCTATCCGGTTTATTCCATTTCATCTGACGTGCAGGGTTCGACCGGCATGGCTCCTTTCCAGAAGACTTTTCCCGACCGCTGGGTGGATGTGGGTATAGCCGAGGCGAACATGGTCAGTGTTGGGGCTGGTTTTTCCAAGCGGGGGTATGTGGCTGTGGTGGACACCTTTGGTCAGTTCGGTGTGACCAAGGGGAATCTGCCGTTGACGATGGCTGCATTGTCGCAGGCGCCGGTGATTGCGGTGTTTTCCCATGTGGGTTTTCAGGATGCGGCGGATGGAGCCAGCCATCAGGCGACCACTTATTTTGCGGCGGTCAGCAGCATACCACACACAACCGTAGTGGTGCCCAGTTGTGCGGATGAAGCTGAGGCTTTGATGTATGAGGCGATTGTCCGGCAAGCGGAGGACCGCAAGGCGGGCAGGGATGGTGAGAGCGTGGTGTTCTTTGTGGGGCGGGAGAATTATCCGGTATCGTGGGTTTCCGGCTTCGAGCCCGGTTGGGGTAAAGCCCAGGTCTTGAGTGAGGGTGGGGATGTGGTCCTGGTGAGTTGTGGGCCGCTGTTGGGCAAGGCGATTGAAGCGGGCAGACTGCTTGAGTCTCAGGGGATTCGCGCGGCGGTGGTCAATCAAGCCTTTGTGAACCGGGTTGACGTGGCGACACTGGCCCCCTTGGTCAAAGCGGCATCGGGCAGGCTGGTGACGCTGGAAGATCATCAGGTCGTTGGAGGGATGGGTGCGATGCTGTCGCATGCCCTGAGTCAGGCTGGTGTTGCGCATCAGGTCAGGAGCTTGGGGATTACCGGGGAGTTCGGGCAGTCGGCCTATCTGGCGGAGCAGCTTTATGAGAAGCATGGCATGACGGCCAAGGCCATGGCAGAGGCGGCAGCTGCGTTGGTGCGCGGCTAGAATGGCGGCAGACGGTCTTGGGAATCCGGACCGTCCTATTGGGGTGGGGAAGTGCGGATCGGGGTCGTCTCAGTATGCGGAGTTAAGCCGGGCAGGTTTGCTGCTTGGAACACTCCGTGATGTCGTGGCAGAGTCTTGAGCCAACGCCTATGGAATCTCAGAGTTCAAAAGCTCGGGAAGGGTTCTCCTGTTTGATTGTAGAGGATGACGAGGGCTTTGCGTCCATGGTTGGGGATGTCGTTCGCGATCTGGGTGGGGCCCCGGCCTGGTGTGGAACGCTGCGGGCGGCGATGGAGGTGACGGAGGGGAGGGAGTTTGATCTGGTCCTGATGGACAACCATTTGCCCGACGGCAAGGGATACGATTTTCATGCGCAATTTAGCCGGCGCAATCCGGAGGCCCCGATCGTGATGATTACCGGAGCTCCGGATTTATGCGAGGCGGTTACCCTGACTCGCAACGGGCTTTTTGATTATTTGACCAAGCCGGTGGACATGGGGGTTCTGGTGGCGTGTTTGGAGCGGGCCCTGCAGCGGATTGGCAGCAGGGGGGATTTTGGGGTGGGGCCCGGCATTTGGTGGGGGCAGTCACCGGTGATGCGGGAGGTCATGCAGCAGGTGGAGCAGGTCGGGCGGCATGGGTCAGCCACGGTGCTGGTTACTGGGGAGAGTGGAACGGGTAAGGATATCATAGCGCGCATGCTGCATCGTCTTACGCATGAGGGCGGAGTGGATGCGCCCTATGTGCCGGTGAACTGCGCTGCGGTCCCTGCAGAGATGTTTGAGGCGGAGTTGTTTGGTGCGGAGAAGGGGGCTTATACCGGGGCCGACCGTCAAAGGGCTGGCCTGGTAGGTGCGGCTAACGGGGGGACGTTATTCCTGGACGAGATTGGCGAGGTTCCATTGGCGTTGCAGGCGAAGTTGCTGCGTTTTTTGGAGGACCGTGAATATCGTCCACTGGGTAGCACGGCTACGCGTCCGTTCGGCGGTCGATTTGTTGCGGCGACGAACAAGCTGTTGCGCGAGGAGGTGAGGGCCGGCCGGTTTCGGGAGGACTTACTTTTCCGGATTGAGGTGTTTTGCATTGAGCTTCCTCCCTTGAGGCGGCGGCAGGAGGACATTCCGGGGATGGCGGAGTTCCTTTTGGACCAGTTGGCTGAGCGATATGGACGGAAGGTGCCCCAGATTAAGCCGGAGGATATATCGGCCTTGAAGGCGCATGTGTTTCCCGGGAACGTGCGTGAGTTGAGGAATCTGATGGAGCGTTCTTTGCTGCGAACCCCTGAAGGTGGTGAGTGGTTGGCATTTAACCGGGATTGGTTGCTTTTGTCTGATCAGGAGAAGGTTCCGTCCACAGCGGTGGCTGCACGCCCGATTGCAGGGGGAGCGGGGGCGGTCTGTGGTGGTCGCGCGGATCTGACGCCCTTGGAGGCTCAGGAGTACGCCTTGATTCGGGAGAACTTACGCGAGACGGGAGGGGCGATCCGGAAGGCGGCGGTCAAACTGGGCCTTTCACCTCAGGCTTTGTTGAGGCGTTTGGAGAAGTGGCCGGAGCTGCGGCAGAGTTCTCAGGATTGAGAGAGTGTTCCTAATGCGGAGCGGTGTTCCGGTAGTGGAACGGGTGCGTTCGTTCTGGGAGGCGGAGGTTGGCTTGGGTTTGGGGTGTTCCATTTGGCTTTAATGGCTTC
>JBMTVN010000088.1:0-13030 GCA_049451415.1 Limisphaerales bacterium
CCCCCCCCCCCCCCCCCCCCCCCCCCCCCCCCCCCCCCCCCCCCCCCCCCCCTTTGCCGAGCTGGTGGTAGTGTCCGCTGATGCGCTGGTGGCGGTGCCGGAGGGTGTGGATTTGATGGATTCTGCGGCGGTTACGCTGGCGGGGAGCACGGCGATGCACATGTTGACTGACCGGGTGGAGGTGCGGGAAGGGGACTGGGTTTTGGTGATGGGGGCGGCGAGCGGGGTGGGTTCGGCGGCGATCCAGATTGCTCGGCATCATGGGGCTCGGGTGATCACGACGGGTCGGAGTGAGGCCAAGCGGGCCCTGGGGTTATCGCTTGGAGCGGAGTATGCGGTTGATACCGGAGCGGAGAACTGGATGGCGGAAGTGCGGCGTGTGACGGGTCGGCGCGGAGTGGATGTTGTGGTTGAGCATGTGGGCGGGGTGGTGTTGGAGCAGTGTTTTCATTGTCTGGCGCGCGGGGGGGTGATTGTGACCTGCGGGGCGACGGCGGGACGCGAGGTGAAGTTGAATTTGTGGCCGTTGTTTGTGAAGCAGCAGCGTTTGGTGGGGAGCTATGGGCGCAATCGTTCCGACATGGAGGCCACATTACGGGCCGTGGCGGAGGGCTGGTTGCGGCCTGTGGTGCACGAGGTGTATGCGTTGGAGGAGACGGCGCGGGCGTTTGCGGAGCTGCGGTCGGGCCTCGTGCTGGGCAAGGCCGTTATTCGTTGTGGTATGGCGTAGCGGTTGCTCGAGCTGAGGGTGTTGGGGACGGGTGTTCCTGGGTTGCCTGGAATTCCTGCGCCCAGCAGCGCAGGGTGGCGTTGAGGCGATCGACATCGGTCAGTTTATGGAAGCACTTGGTTGCGCCGGCCAGTTTGCAGAGGGCGCTGACTTCGCCGTTCATCTTTCCGGAGAACACTGCGATACGACAGTGAGGGGCCTGCTGGTGAAGCTGGTAGACGGCCTGGATGCCACTGCCGCCGGGCAGTTCGAGGTCGAGAATGGCGATGTCGGGCTGGTGGGTTTGGAGGTAGTCGAGTGCTTCGGGCAGATCCCGTGCCCCGCACATCCATTGGATGTTGCGTATCGTGCCCGCCATGTGCTTGAGGCCCCGCATGACCATGGCGTTGTCTTCGAGGGCGAAGAGTTTTGCGGCGTACTTCATGTCGAAAGCATACGCCTGCGTGGAGGGCTGGACTAGGTAGGGGAAGCCTGAGTGTGATGGCAGGCGTTTTCCCACAGAGTGTGAGGGTTTTCACTGACAGGGCTTTGTCTTGCGGGAAGCCCTGAGGTGGAGCGGCGTGTGCTGAGCCGGAGACCGGTGGCGTTGCGGGGTTTGCAGCGGGTATGGTGTGGCTCAGGGCTTTTCTTCGGCGGTGATTTCGGCGGCGGACTCGATTCCGTAGCGCTGGAGGATACGTTGGTTGGCGGCGCTGACCTGTGAGGCATCCAGCACGATGCGCTGGAGGGATTCTCCGCCCATGAACTCGAAGAGGTGGAAGCCGTTCCTGGGTTGGTTGAGGGCTTCCTGCAGGGCGGGGAGGCTGCTGATGGGCTGTCCATTGACCTTTTCAAGCACCAGCTGCTGGGCTTCCTGGTAACCGAGATTGATGCTGTCGGGCAGCACGGAGGTGAGGATGACGAGGCCGGGTTTTTCCGGTGTGGGTTCTTCCGAGCGGAAGTAGGCGAGGCGGAACGGGGCGGACCGTTCCCATGCCGGGCCCCAGCTACGGAGGTAGTTACGGGTGAGGGGCTGGAAGATGAGTCCGCCGGCGATGAGGTATTGCGGGGCTTCGGCGGCGGATTCTTCCGGCACGAGTCGGGCTGCGTGTCGGATGGGACGCAGAGTGTATTGGACCGTTTGTTCCTGGTTATTGCGCCAGATCGTCATGGGGATGGACTGGCCGGCCCAGTGGTCCCGGGTGGAAAGGGCCTCCAGCATGAGGTGGCCGTAGAGGGGGTCTTCGTAATCTCCTTCATTGTCGATGGTGTAGTTGCCGACCTTGAGGATGACGTCCCGTGGCTGGAGCACGCTGGTGGTGGGGGAGTGTTTGGGGACATCGATAATGACCACGCCCTGGCTGGATTCGGGCAGGCCCAGGTAACGGAGGGTGTCCGGGTTGGCGGTTTGCTGCCAGGTGAAATCGAAATAGCCGAGTCCGGTGTAGGTGTCATCGGCATGGGCTTTGAGGACAGTCTTGATGAAGGGTGCGGTGAGGATCTGGGAGAGGTTGCCCTGGGAGGCAAAGACCAGTCCGAGAAGGCGTCCATTGGCGACGAGGGGTTCACCCCAGCCGGTGCCGTCGATCTCGGAGTTGACCTCGAGCACCACGTGGGCGGCGTCGCCGCCGGTGGGATTGCTGACGGTGTAACGGTTGAACTCGGCCTTGCGCAGTTCGAGGCTGCCGGTGCGCCAGCGCACGATTTGCATGCCATCGTTGTCGGGAATGCTGTTGGCGAAGCGGACGGGCTTGAGGCCTTTCCAGAATTCGGCGTCCTTTACAGTGACGAGTGCGATGTTGGCATCGGCATCGGCCCATTCGACTTCGGCATCGAACCAGCGGCCGCGGCCGTTGGACTGGGCGCGGACGACGGTGACTTTGCCGAGGCCGAAGGCGGTGGTGAGCAGCGTTTGCTTTTTGACGTTGAGGACGACGCCGGGTTTGAGGACAGTCTGCGAGCCGCGCCACCAGGGTTGGAGGTAATTATATTGCTTGCTGCTGACTTCGAGCGCGACGGTGGAGGATTCCCAGAGTCGGGCTGCGGAGGATCGTACGGCTGCGTTGGCAAGCAGCGGCAGGGCGAGCAGGATGAAAGTGGGCCAGCGAAGGTTCATAGGCGTCGGTCGTTGGGGACGGCGTAGGTGCGGAGGATTTCCTGGTGGGCTTCGGCCGCGGCCTGGCGGTCGATGGTTTCCAGCGCCCGGTTCGGTAGGAACTCAAGCACGTGATGGCTGTTGGTGGCGTTGTTGAAGGCCTTGATTACGTCCTCCAGCCGGTCGATCCGGACGCCATTGATACTATCGACAAGGGATCGCGCGCCGTAGCGCAGGTTGACGTTGACGGGGTGAGTGAGCACAGCGGAGAGGACGATGGGCTCGGTGCGGGCGGTTTCCGGGGCTTCCTGTCGCCGGTAGTACATTTCGTAGACGATTTCGTTGTTGGCGTTGTCGCGCCAGTTGCGGCCCTGGGTTTTGAGGTAATCGAGGCTGAGCGGGGTGAAGACCAAGCCGGCGTGGACGTAATAGCGTGGCGGGGTGTCGTAATGGTTGCTCAGGAGGTTGTCCCCTTCATAGACCCCGACAGGGAGCTGGACATTGATTTGTTTTCCATCGCGCCAGATCTTGAGGGGGACGGACTCGCCATTTTGGGCCAGCTGGAAGGCGACACCGCCAAAGACGCGGTTGCCTTCGAAGAGCACTGAGCCGTCGCTGCCGATGGGGAATTCCCCGACCTGGAGCAGCACGTCATCGGGTTTGAGCAAGTCCTGGGTGGCGGGGATGGGCAGGAGGCCATCGACGCGGGCGCCGATTCCCGGTTGTTCCAGTCCGAGGTAGCGGCGGTAGGCGGGGTTATGCAGGGCGGTGATCCGAATGCCGGCGGAGGGGAATCCGTCGTAGGTGCCGTCGGCGACGTCAGTGAGGAAGTGTTCTATGACGGGGAGGGGGATAAAGAAGCCGGCGTTTTCGAGGCCGGGAATTCCTTGGAAGGCGACACCGACCACGCGGTCGTCCTGGAACACGGGGCCGCCGCTGTTGCCGGGGTTGATGGCGGCGTCGGTTTGGATGGCGAGGAAGTTGCGGTTGCCGATGTGGACGAAGTTTTGCAGTTCGATCCGGGAGACTACGCCGCGGGTGAAAGAGACCTGTTCTCCTCCGGCGGGGTAGCCGCAGGTGATGACGGTGGACTGGACTTTGGGGAGGGGACCGAACTCAAGGGGTTCGAGTCCTTCGTAGAAGGCGGGGTCCTCGACTTCGAGCAGGGCGAGGTCGCAGTCGTGGCCGGCGAACACGACCTGGGCGAGGTAGGGTTGGGGATCCTGATGGCGCCGGATGAGGATTTGCCGAGCCCAGCCGATGACGTGGGCATTGGTGAGGATGCGTTTTCCCTGGATGAGGAATCCGGTTCCGCTACCGCGGCGGACGCCCGTTTGGCGCCACGGCGTATCCCACTGGGGTTCCTGGCTGAAAGTAATGATTTGAACGACCGACCGCTCCAGTTCTGCGGCAGGGCTGACTGCCGTGCAGATGAGCAGGGCCAGAAAGGCTAGGGACCGTTTGAACACGGCTGCGAACATGGATGCAGGTGGGGGACGGGTCAAGGGGCATTCTGGGCCGAGCGCTATTGCGGCCCGAGGACGGGCCGCAGGGAGAGAGGAGAGAGCAGAGGGGAGACGGTGGGAGCGCTGAGGGAGGGGCCGCTGGGACGTAGAACGTTCCAAGTGCGGCACTGATTGGTCCGAAGCACTGAAGCACGGAAACTCCGAAACACGGGTTGGGGAGCGGGAAGCGACATCGACTACGGTCCTGCGGCCGTTGGCCTTGGACGACTACGGGTCCCGCGTTGACCTAAACAGGGTTCAGGGCGGGACCGACAACAGACTACGGTCCTTCGACAAGCTCAGGACGACTACGGACTGAATGGGGAGCGCGAAGCTCTACACTGTCTTCTCTCTGCGCTCTCCTGGGCACTGCGCGCCGCTGGGACGTAGAACGTTCCAAGTGCGGCACTGATTGGTCCGAAGCACTGAAGCACGGAAACTCCGAAACACGGGTCGGGGGGCGGCGGCGGGCGATGAGCGGGGTGACAAAGCGGCTTGGCGGTTGCGATTGGCGGGCGTAGGTTTTGGCGCATGTTCGAAGCTGCCGAACTGGGACGGACTCTCTCCAAGGAGGAGTATGCGGAACAATTGCCTGAGCTGAGGCTGCGGTTATTGGAAGCGCAGCAGGCTTTGCGGCGTGCCGGGGTACCGGTGGTGATTATCGTGGCGGGGATGGATGGGGCGGACAAGGGTGAGGTGGTGCATCATCTCAACGAGTGGCTGGATCCGCGGGGCATTGACACGCACACCTTTTGGAACCCGTCCGGCGAGGAGGAGGAGCGTCCTTATTACTGGCGGTTTTGGAGGAGCCTGCCGGCGCGCGGACGGGTGGGGATCTATTATGGAGCGTGGTATCAGGATTTGCTGGCAGGCCGTGTGAGGGGAAAGCTGAGCCGGGCGCGGCTGGAGATGGAGCTGGCGCGGGTTGCGGCGTTTGAGCGCATGCTGGTGGAGGACGGGGCCCTGATCATCAAGCTGTGGTTTCATTTGTCGGAGAAGGACCAGCGTCGTCGGCTGAAGGCGAGGGGCAAGGGTCCGGAGGACGGGCTGGTGATGGTGCGGAGCGGGGGCAAGCATGGCCGGAGTTATGAGCGTTTTGTTGCGGCGGCGGAGAGTGTGATTCGTCAGACGGACACCGGGTTTGCGGCGTGGAGACTGATTGAAGCCGGGCAGGACCGGTATCGGGATTTGACTGCGGGGCAGCTGGTGGTGGATGCGATGGAGGGGCGGCTGGCGGTGGCAGCGAGGAAAGAGACAGCGGGCGCCGGGGCTGCACGCGACGAAGCGAAGCCGCGTCGAGCCAAGGCCACGGTGCTGGACAAGGTGGATTTGACTTTGCAATTGGGGAAGAAGGCTTATGGGAAGCAGTTGCCTGTGTTGCAGAGGAAGCTGAGCCGGTTGACCTGGGAGGCCTATCGGCGCGGCATCTCGAGCATTCTGGTTTTTGAAGGTTGGGATGCGGCGGGCAAGGGCAGTGCGATTCGCCGGGTGACCGAGGCTGTTGACGCGCGCTTGTTCCGGGTGGTGCCGGTGGCGGCGCCCAGCGAGGAGGAGCGGGCGCAGCATTATCTTTGGCGGTTTTGGCGCCAGCTGCCGAGGTCGGGGATGGTGACCGTTTTTGACCGGTCCTGGTACGGGCGGGTGCTGGTCGAGCGGGTGGAGGGGTATGCGACGCGGCCGGAATGGCAGCGGGCCTATCATGAGATCAATGAGTTTGAGCGCCAGTTGGCGGAGCACGGCACGGTGGTGCAGAAGTTCTGGCTGCACATCAGCCGGGAGGAGCAGCTTGAGCGTTTTCGCAAACGCGAGCAGGTGCGGCACAAGAACTACAAGATCACTGAGGAAGACTACCGCAACCGCAAGCGCTGGCCGCAGTATGAGCAGGCGGTGCACGACATGGTGACGCACACCAGCACACAGGACGCGCCGTGGTCACTGGTCTCGGGGAATGACAAGCAGGTGGCGCGGCTGGAAGTGCTGAAGGCCTTTGTCGAAGCCCTGGAAAAGCGTCTTTGAGGAATTCGCGCTTCGCGTGAAGCGCGGAGGGGGGGGACTAAGGGTGTCGCGGGGGACGTAGAACGTCCCAAGTGCGACACCGACTACGGTCCTTCGACAAGCTCAGGACGACTACGGACTGAATGGGGAGCGTGAAGCTCTACACTGTCTTCTCGCTGCGCTCTTCTGGCTACTCGCGCCGGAGGCGCGAAGTCGGCCGGCGGGCTTTAGGCGGATTCCATCTTGGGCAATCCGGCCAGTGCGAGGGCCAGTTCCTGGTCGTTGTAGTCGGAGTCCTCGAGCTTGCCCGAGAGGTAATCCGTGTAGGCCTGCATGTCGAAGTGGCCGTGTCCGCACAGGTTGAAGAGGATGGCGCGGCTGACGCCTTCCTCCTTGCATTTCAGCGCTTCGTCGATGGCACCGCGCACGGCGTGGTTGGCTTCGGGTGCGGGGACGATGCCCTCGGCCTTGGCGAACTGGACGCCGGCGGCGAAGCAGGGGGTTTGGTGGTAGGACTTGGCTTCGATGAGTCCGAGTTCCTTCACGTGGCTTACCAGCGGAGCCATGCCGTGGTAGCGGAGGCCTCCGGCGTGGAATCCGGGCGGGGTGAAGGTGGAGCCGAGGGTATGCATCTTGACCAGTGGCGTGAGGTGCGCTGTATCTCCGAAATCGTAGGCATAGGGTCCACGGGTCAGGGTTGGGCAGGCCGAGGGTTCGACTGCGACGATGCGGGGTTTCTTGCCGCCGCGAAGACCTGCACCGATGAAGGGGAAGGCGATGCCTGCGAAGTTGGAGCCGCCACCGGTGCAGCCGACCACCACATCGGGGTAGTCATCGGCCATCTGGAGTTGCTCGATGGCTTCGACGCCGACGATCGTCTGGTGCAGGAGGACGTGGTTGAGGACGGAGCCGAGGGCGTATTTGGCGTCTTCTGACTGGGCGGCGATTTCCACGGCTTCCGAGATGGCGATGCCGAGGCTGCCGGGGTGGTCGGCGCGTTGGGCGAGGATGGCGCGTCCGGCCTGGGTTTCCTGGGATGGCGAGGCGACGCAGCGTGCGCCGTAGGTTTCCATGATGGCGCGGCGGTAGGGTTTCTGGTTGAAGGAGACCTTGACCATGAAGACCTGGACATCGAGGCCGAAGATGGCGCCGGCGAAGGCGAGGGAGGAACCCCACTGGCCGGCGCCGGTTTCGGTGATGATGCGTTTGACGCCGGCTTCCTTATTGTAGAAGGCCTGGGCGACGGCGGTATTGGGTTTGTGGCTGCCGGCGGGGCTGACGCCTTCGTATTTGTAGTAGATGCGGGCGGGGGTATCGAGGGCCTTCTCGAGGCGTCGGGCGCGGAAGAGGGGGGAGGGGCGCCATTGGCGGTAGATATCGCGGACGGGTTCCGGGATTTCGATTTCGCGTTCCGTGGACACTTCCTGCTGGATCAGCGCCATGGGGAAGAGAGGGGCGAGGTCTTCGGGGCCGATGGGTTGTTTTGTGCCCGGGTGCAACACCGGTGGCAGGGGTTCGGGCAGGTCGGCCGCGATGTTATACCAGCTTTTGGGGATGCGGGTTTCGTCGAGGAGGTATTTAACTGAGTCGCTCATGTGTCGTTACGGAACTTATCCGGCGCGGGTGAGAAGCCACCTGCGGCCGGGGGTTGTGTGGTGGCTGCAGGGAGCCATATTGGACCGGAGCAGGCAAGGGAATCCGTCATGAAGCTGTGGCAGTATTCTACTCGCGTCAATCCATTCATGGGTGCAGTATGCGGCACTACCATGCATCGATCACTTTGGACTGTCTTATTCGTTCTTGTCGGCGGCTTTGCCGTTTTTGAACCTGTGCTGGCGGCTGACCGGGAGGCGGTTGGGGTGGTGGACGCGTATACCACGCAGCTGCCGGTGAACCAGGTGATTACCCCGGTGGGCAAGCAGGTTCCCTTGCCTGGGATGCGGCCGCAGGTGCTGGCGATGAGCCCTGACGGCCGGTTTCTGGTGACCTCCGGCAAGACGCACGACCTGGTGCTGGTGGACCCGGACACGGGACGTGTCCTGGGTCATGTTCCCCTGCCTTCGGAGAAGTTGAACACGCCCGAGCCGGAGCCGCCTTCGGCGAACATTTTGCAGCCGGACACCAAGGCGCAGGTGAGTTACACGGGCTTGTTGTTTTCTCCCGATGGGAAGCGGCTTTACCTGAGCAATGTCAACGGCAGCGTGAAGGTGTTTGAGGTGGCGGGGGGCGGGGCTGTGCGGGGTTTGTTTTCGATTCCTTTGCCGCCGGCGAACGCGCCCAGGCGGGCAGCGGAGATTCCTGCCGGGCTGGCGATTTCGCGGGATGGCAGGCGTTTGTATGTGGCGTTGAACCTGTCGAATCGACTGGCGGAGGTGGACACGGAAAGCGGTGAGGTGTTGCGGTTGTTTGATGTGGGGGTGGCGCCCTATGACGTGGCTCTGGCGGGGTCCAAGCTGTATGTGAGTAACTGGGGTGGCCGGCGACCGGGGGCGGATGATCTGACCGGTCCGGCTGGTCGGGGTACTGTCGTGCGGGTGGATCCGGTGATGCATGTGGCGAGTGAGGGTTCGGTGTCGGTGATTGATCTCAAGGCCGGGCAGGTGGTTCGTGAGGTGATGACACGCCTGCATGCCTCGGCTTTGGCGGTTTCCCCCAACGGCCGGTATGTGGTGTGTGCGAATGCGGCGAGCGACAACCTGAGTGTGATTGATGTGAGGACGGACGAGGTGGTGGAGACCATTTGGGTGAAGCCGAGTCCGGCTGATCCATTTGGGGCATCGCCGAATGCGCTGGCTTTTGATCGTCGTGGTCGTCGTTTGTATGTGGCCAACGGCACGCACAACGCCGTGGCGGTGGTGCGTTTTGATCCGGGCGACCGTGAATCGCACTTGGAGGGGTTGATACCGGTGGGCTGGTTTCCCGGGGCGCTGGTGTTTGATGCCCGGCGGAAGCAGCTGGCGGTGGCGAACATCAAGGGCATTGGGACCACGAAGGGGAAGGATTCCAACAGTGGTGGTCAGGGATTCAACTCGCACCAGTATCACGGTTCGCTCTCGCTGGTGCCGTTGCCGGAGAGGGAGGAGTTGGCGGTGATGAGTGCGCGGGTGTGGGAAAACACGCATCGCGACCGGATTGAGCAGTCGGTCCTGCCGCCGCGGCCGGACCAGCCGGTGCGCCCGGTACCGGAGCGCATTGGGGAACCGAGCGTTTTCAAGCACGTGGTGTATATCATCAAAGAGAACCGGACCTATGACCAGGTGTTCGGGGCGTTGCCGCAGGGCAACGGGGATCCTTCCCTGTGTATTTTTGGGGAGGAGATCACCCCGAACCATCATCAGTTGGCCCGGGACTTTGTGCTGCTGGACAATACTTACTGCTCGGGAATCCTGAGTGCGGACGGGCACCAGTGGTCGACCAGTGCATTTGGGACTGATTACCTGGAGAAGTCCTTTGCGGGCTGGCCGCGGAGTTATCCGGACGGGATGGATTTGGACGACATGGATGCGTTGGCTTATGCGCCCTCGGGTTTTCTTTGGGACAACGCGGTGCGCAACGGGGTTTCCCTCTGGAATTTCGGGGAGTTTGCGCGGCCTACCTCGGGTTGGGCTGATGCCGGGCGCCGTGGCGAGCCATCCTGGACGGATTATTGGAACGAGTTTTTGCATGGGAAAGGTGAGGTGCGGATCAGCAGTCAACCGAGTGTGGAAAGTCTGCGGCCGTATACACCGACCAATTACGTGGGCTGGATCATGGAGGTGCCGGATGTGTGGCGGGCGCGGTATATCACGAACCAGATCGCAGCATGGGAAGCGGAGGGTGAGATGCCGCAGTTGACCTTGATCTGTTTGCCGAACGATCACACCAGCGGCACCAGTGCCGGATCGCCAACACCGGCGGCCTGCATGGCGGACAATGACCTGGCCTTCGGACAGATTGTTGAGGCCCTGTCCCACAGCCGTTTCTGGAAGGACATGGTGATTTTCGGGATCGAGGACGATCCCCAGGCGGGTTGGGATCACGTGAGCGGTTATCGGACGATTGCCTTTTGCGTCAGTCCGTATGCCAAGCGGGGTGCGGTGGTGAGCAAGCTCTACAACACCACCAGCGTTATCCGGACCATGGAACAGATCCTTGGGATGCCGCCTATGAACCAGTTTGATGCGGCTGCCGAACCCATGTTTGAGTGCTTCACGAACCAGCCGGATTACACCCCCTACAAGGCCCTGGCGAACCGGGTGCCACTGGACCAGATGAACCCCAGCCCCAACGCCATGACCGACAAGCTGCTGCGGCAACACGCCCTGCAGTCAGCCAAGTTGAACTTCAAGCGGGTTGATGCCTGTCCGGAAGACCTGTTGAACCGAATTCTATGGCATGCGATGCGGGGCAGCGCGGCGCCGTATCCCGAGTGGGCGATCAGCCATGTGGATGAGGATGACGACGACGACGAATACTGATTCCTGCAAGATGGGTTGCATGTTGCTGGTCGTGAATGAAGACTTGTCATGCCTCGAATTTGGGGAGTGATGCCCGTGAAGAAAGGTTGAGTGATGACGCTGGATACGAAGGGCGGTTTATGTCGGTGGGTGCCTGTGGTCATTTTGGCTGCGGTGTTGCTGGTGGGCGGGTTCTCCTGCAGCTCCACGCCTTCCGGGGGCAAGCAGTTTGCCGTGGTGACGCTGCGATACACCGACGAGATCACCGTGAGGAGAACCGTTGAGGCTGTCTTCAGCGAGGCGGGCTATGAGGACGCGTCCTTTTCGGCGGAATGGCGCTATGAACGGAAGACATCAACGATGCAGCAGCTGGCCCATGGGGGCTGGTTTGACGAGGGCGGGGTGCGGGAGCGTGTTCGGCTCAAACTGATCCCCCTGAGTGAAGGGGTCTACCGGCTGGAGAGCCAGGCCATGATGGTGCGCAACGCGGGGGAGGGGCTCTTCGAAGAAGAGGTGAAGATGACGCGGCTGAAGAGTCGCCCCTATCAGAAGCTTTTGAATGAAGTGGCCAAGCGACTTGGTCCCTGGTCCTGAGGTCACTGCGGTGTTTCTGTTCGGCCAAGACGTAGAGTGCGGGGCGGCGGGAGGTTGGCACATGCCCATGAGCCCACGGTGGGTAGGCATGATTTTTTTTCGCAAGATAGGCGCAGTCATCGCGTATATAGGAGAGGCAGGGCAAAAGCTTGGAGTGCAGGGCAGCAATGGGTGAACAAGAACAACCGCCGCTGACGGATCGGTCTCTTCCGCTGGCTTCGGAATTTCCGGAGTCAGGCGGCACCTATATGCTGAACGCCTTGAATCCTCCAAGTGCGCTGGGCGCTTTGGGGTCCCTGGACCGTTTTGAGGTCAGGGAAGTGTTGGGAGTCGGGGGGATGGGAGTGGTCTTTAAGGCTACGGAGGGCAAGGAAGGCGCGCCGGTGGCGATTAAGTTATTGCGGCCGGAGCTGGCGGGGGATGCCATCTCGATTCGCCGGTTTCTGCAGGAGGCGAGGCAGATGCAGCAGCTGGATCACCCTGCCATTGTGCCGGTGCTGGATGTGGAGGATGAAGCACCCGGGCCCTACTTCGTCATGCCGTGGTTTCAAGCGGGCAGCCTTTCGCGCCAGATGGATGGCGGCAAGCCGATGGAGGAGGCGGAGGTCCTTCCTATCGGCATCCAGCTGGCAGGGGCGATTACTTATGCGCATTCCTGTGGGTTGATCCACCGCGACATCAAGCCGGGCAATGTTCTGGTGGATAAGGACGGGAAGGTCCTGTTGACAGACTTTGGGTTATCGCGGGCGTTTACGGTAGACGGTTCTGGTGAGGTACAGATCGGGAAGCGGTTTGGCACTGCGCCCTACATGTCTCCGGCGGTGGCGGCGGGGGAGGCGGAGGATACGAGGGCCGACATCTATTCCTTTGGGGCCTTGTTGTATGAGTTGTTGACCGGGCGGCCTCCTTACGAAGGGGCCTCTACGCAGGAAGTATTGGATCAGGTTTTGGCGGGGCCGCCGGGGCGCATTCGCGAGGCCAATCCACGGGTCAGTCCGGCTATGGCTGCGGTGGTGGAGTGCGCCATGGCCCGGGCGTTGCGTGATCGTTATGCATCCATGTCCGACCTGCTGGAGGACCTGGAGCGTGTGGCGGAGGGGAAGCGGCCGGAGGCGATGGGGCCGGCGAATGGACCGGGTTCGATCCTTTCAAGCGCCTGGGGGTTGCTGGGGGCAGCCGGGCTGCTGGTGGGTGCCGGTTTCTGGATAGCTTCGGGTCTGCGTGACGAGCCCGCCACTGCAGAGGCTTCGCTTGCCGGGCAAGCCCAGGTGCAGGCATGGACTTTCCCGAACCTCAAGCGGCAGGGGCCGCCACAGGTCTGGAGTGGGGTAAACCTGCTGCGGGTTCCCGGAGAATACCCCACTCTCCAATCCGCTATCGAGGCTGCGGCGGAAGGAGATGTGGTTTTGCTGGCTCCTGGCGAGTATCGCGAGCATGACCTGACGATTACCAAGGGACTGACGATCCGTTCTTCCGGGGATGCCCTGGACACGCGTGTGGACAGCGAGCACTTGGGACGTGGTTTTATTGTTCATCTGGAGACTGAGAGTGCTGTGGTGATTGAGGGGCTGACCTTGGCGAATGCTATAATTCCCCGTGGCGAGGGAGGGGGTGCGCTGAGGCTGGTTCAGGGACAATGCCGGCTGAGCCGTTGCATCGTGGAGGGTGTCCTGGGGGACGAGAATTTCAGTCGCAG
>JBMTVN010000089.1:0-12869 GCA_049451415.1 Limisphaerales bacterium
GAGTATGGGGTCAGACAAGAAGCGAGTGGAAATGAATACCTCGTGAGGTTCTTTAGAGGACTGGAGGGCGTTGATGCCGAGGTTGAGCAAAAGCTGCATGAGGTAGCCGCCGTTTACTTGTGCCTGGATATCGGGATTGGGCAGCTGGACATGCAGTTTGTTGGCCTCGACGCTGGGGTGCACTTTCAACAATTCGTGGATATCGTGCAGGGTTTGGAGGATGCTGGCTGAGGCTCCTTGGGAGGTATCCCTGATGAAGTTGAGGTAGCGTTGGGAGATTTCGATGCAGTTATTGACCTGGCGGTTGACTCGGCCGAGGCGATCCTTGATGAGGTCGAGGCCCTGGCCTTCGAGACTGGAGGCACCTTCCAGGCGGTTGTTGATGAGGTCGATGAAGCCGGAGATGACCGTGAGCGGGCCATTGATATCGTGGAGGACGCTGGCATAGATTTCCCCCTTGGTGCGGATGATTTCCTCCTCGACGCGTTGGTTATGCAGTTCCTGCTGGACGTCACGGAGGCGGTGCAGATTCGCTTCCCTTTGATCGCTGAGGGCACGCCGGTCCATGGCATTCCCGACGGCTGAACGGATGGTATCGAGGTCGAAAGGTTTGGTGAGGTAGTCACAGGCGCCGTGTTTCAGGGCTTGCCGGGCGGTATCGATGGTCTCATAGGCGGTGAGCATGATGACTTCGATATTCGGGTCATGCTTTTTGAGTTCTCCGAGCAGTTCGACTCCCGACATTCCGTTCATGCGGATATCGAGAACGGCGCTATGGACCACATGGTCTTTAACGAGTTCGAGTGCCTGCTCGCCGCCGTCGGCCATCAGGACCTTGTATTCGTCCTTGAACACCATGTTGAGGGATTGGCGCGGACCCATTTCATCATCGACAACGAGCAATGTGCGGTGGTTCTGGCGTTCCTGCTGTTGCGCGGGTGGGCTGGGCGGGGTATCCGACATGGTGGATGATGGGATTGTCTGCTTCCGTCAACTTGGCTTCCGGTGGTGGAGGCTTGCCTATGGCGGCGAACGCCTGTTTTCTGCCCCTATCCGAGCCGAGAGAGGATGTTAAAGGAAAGCGGAGGGCCCACAAGCGAAAATGGCTCAGGTGGGGGTTAGTCGGCTTTTTCAGCTGGCTGGCTGGTGGGGATGGAGAAGCGGACGATACCGGAGGGTTTATCTGATTGGGGCGGGAGAATCTGGATTTTCCCGGAGTGAGTTTCGGCGACTTTCCGGCTAACGACGAGGCCGAGGCCGAGGCCGACGTTTCGGGTGGTAAAGAAGGGTTCAGGGACACGGCGGGCGGCTTCCGGCGTGAAGCCGACGCCATTGTCGCGAAATTCGAGGTGGATCCAGCCGAGGCCGTTGCGGTCGGTTTCGTGTTCCACGTCGATCTCGATCCTGGGTTTATTGGGGTTGGCCTGGAGGGCGTTGAGGAGGATTTCTGCTATAGCGTGGCGCAGGGAGGCTCGGTCACCTTCGAGGGGGGCGGATTCGCGTGAGGCGTTGAGTTTGAGCTGGGCGGCTTTGACGGGCTGGTATTTTTGGGCTTCGTGGTAGGCTTCCTCGATGAGGGTATCGAGTTGGACGGGTTCGCGGATGGCGATCTGGTCGCGTGCGAGGTAGCGCATTTGGTTGACGAGGCGAGTGACGCGGCGGACGCCGTCAGCGAGGGCGGAGTCGAGGGAGGAACGGAACTCGGGGTCGTCGTATTTACGGGTGAAGAGTTGTTGGTGAGTGGAGAGGGGGACCATGGCGTTACCGACCTCGTGGGCGAGGCGGTCGGCCATTTGGCGGACGAGCCGGAGGTTCGCGGTTTCGAGTTCGAGGCGGTGCAGTTGTTCGGTTTGGGTATGGTCCTCGACGATGAGGAGGGCGGACGAGGGGAGTTGTCCGTTTTGGCTTTGGACGGGGAGGATGGAGACGTGGTAGACGGTTTCCGGTGCATCCTGGGGGCGGTATTTGAAGGGGGCGATACCGGCGCCGGATTTCAGCACTTGATAGACTTTACTGCCGAGGGATTGTGGGAGGTCGCTGAATTCGAGTTCGGCGTTCCGGCGGCCTTTACGGGCGAAATAATGGCGTGCGGCTTTATTGGCGTGGAGGATGCTGAGATTTCTGCCGACGACGATACAGCCGCTGCTGAGCTGGCGGAGTACGTCCGCCATCATGTCGTTGTTGGAGGAGAGCTGGTTATGGAGCCAGATATTCTTGATGGCGAGGCCGAGGGCTTCCAGGAGGTGGAAGACGAGTTCGAGTTCGGCGTTGGAGAGGGGGTAGCCGGTTAGGCGGCCATCGAAGACCGCGAGGCCGACCAGGCTTTCCCTGTCGGGCACGGGGATGGCGACCTGGACTCCGAGGATTTCGAATTCCTTTTGGATGGAGGGGTCGGATTGGGCTTCGGGGCTATCGCGGCGCAGGAGGCGGCCGGTTCTGTAGAGGTAACCACCGATACCGCTTTCGAGGCTGAGTTTAAAGTGGTCGAGGAGGCCTTGGGGGAGGCCTATGGCGCAGGTGGAGTGGAGGAGGCGGGCTTCTTCGCCTTGGGTGACATCGCCGAAGGCAGCAGGTGGGCGGCGCAGGAAGATCGCGGAGCGGTTAACGCCGAGGATTTCGCGGAGGTTGAGGAGGAATTGGCGGAGGAGGGCTTCGGCGCAGAGTGAGTGGCTGAGGATGGAGGAGAGGTCCCGGAGGGTATTAAGGGCGTTGGCGGCGAGAGGGTGTTCTGAGGGAGGCAGCTGTGCATTTAGGGGAGGGGCAGGGGATGGAGAGGCGTGTTGGGGGAGGGAGTGGCGTGAGAGGTGGTCCGTGGGGTATGCAGTGGCGGGGGACGCGGACTTCCAGAGTCGGGAGAGGAGGGCGCTGATGACTTTGGGTTTCGGCGGTTTGGTGAGGACGTGTTGAACACCTTTGGCGTAGGATTCCTCCTCCCACTCCCAGTCACGGTCGGAGGTGTAGACCAGGATGGGGGTATTGGGGAGGCGGCGGGTGACTTTTTCAACGATCCAGATACCGGGCAGTTGACCTTGGTCGGCGTCGAGGATGCAGGCATCGACGAGGGCTTCATTGAGGAGGGGTTCGGCCTCCTCGGCATCGGTGCGATGGATGATACGCACCTGGTCGGGGTCGACGGCTTGCCGCACTGCATCGGCAGTGTCGGGGTGGGCGGCCAGAACCAGGATTGTTTTCATTACTCGGTCGCGCGGACCCGATTTAGTCCACGAGGGTTTGACGTTGGTTCCGGATTTTTAGGGTTTTGATTCCTGTTTTCAGGGCCTGGGCTCGAGCATCCGCGGCGCATTTTTGTGGTGCCGCTTTTGGTCGTGCACGAGATGTGGTGGTTTACATAAACCCGTCTGGCCCAAATATCAACCTCCGAGTCAGCGTGCTTTGCGAGTGGGGGTTAAGAGCTCAAGTGGTTTTCGAAAGCCTCCTCGGTATGGATGAGTTTTTCGAGGAAGAGCTGGTTTTCTTCGGCGAGCGAGACTTTTCCGGGGTCGAGGGGGATGTTGAGCACGAAGGTGGTGCCTTGGGACTGGCTGCTGCGGGCGATGATTTTGCCGCCGTGCTGGTGGACGATGAAGAAGCAGGCCATGAGTCGGATGCCGAACTCGCTTGGACTGTCTGAGCGGACGTGGAACGGGTCGAAGAGGATACGGAGGGTTTCTTCGGGGAGTCCGGGGCCATTGTCGGTGATTTCGATGCGCATGCAGGCTTGGTCGGGGTTTTGGAGTTCAGCGCTGGCGCGGATTTGGATGGTGGATTGAGGCGGCAGAGAGACGATTTCATCCTCGATGAGCAGGTGGAAGAGGCGGCAGAAGCGTTTTTGGTCGACGAGCATCTCTGGCAGGTCTGGGGTGACCTCATTGGTGAGGGAGATTTGCTTCTTATCGAGCTGGGGCTGGAGTTCCTGGCGGGTGGTTTCGACGAGGTCGCGGAGTTGGATGGGGTCTTTGAAATCGAAGGCCGGGGTTTCGGAGGCGAGCCAGAGGTCACGGAGCATTCCGTTGATGTGTCCGATTTGGCCGTGGACACTTTCGAGGTAGGGGCCCCAGAAGTCGGGGTCCTTGAGGTTTTGGGTATTGAGGTTTTCGGCTTGGAGTTTAGCGGGGACGAGTTCGAGGAAGGTATTGACTGAGACAAGAGAGTTCCGGATGTGGTGGCTGAGTCCGGCTGCGAGGAGGCCAAGGCTGAGGAGTCGGTCGGCGATGGTGAGGTTGCGGAGCATGTCCAGTTTTTCTTTGATGAGCTGGTCACGTTCACGCTGGAGGATATGGAAGTCGATTGCCCGGCGGAGGAGGGTTTCCAGCTCTGGCGGGTTCCATGGTTTATGGATGTATTTATAGATGGCTCCGGTATTGACCGCATCGATGGCGGCTTCCATGTCGGCGTAAGCCGTGACGAGGATGCGGAGGATTCTGGGCTGGATCTTGCGGGTTTGTTCGAGCAGCCAGACGCCGGACTGGCCGGGCATCCGCTGGTCGCTAAGGAGGATGGCGATATTGTCTCCCTGGCTCTGGATGATTTCGAGGGCTTCGGCGGCGGAGCTGGCGGTGAGGATGGAGAAGGCGTGGGAGAAGGCGCGTTTGAAGCCTTTGAGGGACATTTCCTCATCATCGACGTAGAGGATGGCGTGTTTTTGGTAATCTGCTGTGGGCTGCATGGTGTTTTGGGGTTAGGCGGTTTTGGCGGCGGGGAGTCGGATTTGCATTTCGGTGAGCTGTCCGGGTTTGCTGGAGACGGAGAGCTGGCCCTTGAGTTGTTGGATGATACGGTAGCTGATGCTCAGGCCGAGGCCCAAGCCTTTGCCGACCTCCTTGGTGGTAAAGAACGGGTCGAAGATCTTGTCCTGGATATCGGGGTCGATGCCGGGGCCGTTGTCGGTGACGGTTAGCAGGACGTCATTTTCCTTGGGAAACGCGTCGAGCCAGATGGTTCCGGGCTGGGTGGGGTTGGGGTTTTGTTTGATCGCATCGACTGCGTTTTGGAGCAGGTTGATGAGGACCTGGAGGAAGCGGTTTCGATCTGCCTGGACGTTGAGATTATCCGGGATGCGGTTGACGAGTTGGATTTCTTCGCGGAGTTCGTGGCTGAGGAACCGAAGGGCGGTTTCGAGTGTTTCCTGGAGGTTGATGGTTTCGATGGCACCGCCGCCGGCGTGGGTAAACGAACGCAGGTTCGAGACGATATCGCGGACGCGGTTGAGTGCGGCTTCCATATCGTCGAGGCACTCGACGACCGTTGGGCGGATCGACTCCGGGGTTTGGTCGGCGCTGCGTCTGAGGCTGTAGAGGTTGGAGGCGGCGAAGTTGAGAGGGTTATTGATTTCGTGGATGATTCCGGCGCTGAGTCTGCCGAGGGAGGCGAGTTTCTCGGCTTGGACGAGTTGGACTTCGGTTTCCTTGAGTTGTTCGATCGTGGATTGGAGGAGGGTATTTTGGTCGGAGAGCTGGAGTTGGAGGACGTGGTTTTGGATGAGGTTATGGACGCGAACTTCGAGTTCTGTGGTGGAGAAGGGTTTGGTGAGGAAGTCATTGGCACCGACTGAGAGGGCGGAGATTTTGGTTTCTTCGTCGGCCCGGGCGGTGAGGAGAACAATGGGCAGGTTTTTGGTGGTTTTTTGCTGGCGGAGAGTTTGGCAGGCCTGGATGCCGTCGAGCTCGGGCATCATCATATCGAGCAGGATGAGGTCTGGAGGGTTTGAGAGGGCATGTTCGACGGCCTCCCGGCCGTTGGAGACCGGGTCGACGGTGTAGAAGCGTGAGAGCTGGTGGTGGAGGAAGCGGAGCATATCGGGCTCGTCGTCCGCAACGAGGATGCGGTGTTGTGTGCGGCGGGAGGGCAGGAGGTTTGCGGTGTTTGTGGTGTGGAGGGTGGGGGTGGGAAGCGGTATGGATTCCGGGGTTGGCAGTTTCGTTTGGTTTGCGGGGGTGGAAGCGGGGAACAGTTCGGCGCGGCGGTAGAGGTTTTCGAGCCATTTCTGCTCGGGCGCCTCGCTGGAAGGGGATGTGGTGTCGGGTCTTTGGGGGGGGGTGGAGCTATCGATCCATGGGAGCTGTATGGTGAAGGTGGAGCCTTGCCCCTCGACACTGTCGACTGAGACCGAGCCGTCCTGGACTTCGGCAAGTTCCTTGACGAGGGCGAGGCCGATGCCTGCTCCCTGGTGTTTGCGGCGGGCGGAGCTATCGGCCTGCCAGAATCGGCCGAAGACATTTGGCAGCTGGCTTTTGGGGATTCCCATGCCGGAGTCTTGGACAGCCAGGGTGAGCTGGTTGTCGACATGGCTTGCGATTAGGGCGACGGACCCGCCTGAGTCGGTGAATTTGAGGGCGTTGAAGAGGAGGTTCAGGAGGATTTTTTCGACTTTATCGCGGTCCAGCTTGGTGGATCCGATTTCGGGGGAGTATTTGGCGAGGAGGCTTACGTTTTTGCCTTGTGCAACACCGCGCACGGCATTGAGGAGGCCATTGAGGAAGGAGCTGAGTTCCACGGCTTCGCGGCGTACTTCCATGCGGCCGGACTCGAGCCGGACGAGGTCGAGGAGGTCGTTGATGAGTTTGAGGAGGCGCATGCCGTTAGCCTGCATGGTGGAGAGTAGGTCATGGGCTTCGTCGTCGTTTTGTTTTTTGGATTGGATGATGAGGTTTTCGAGTGGGGCGAGCAGCAGCGTGAGCGGGGTGCGGAGTTCATGGCTGATGTTGGCGAAGAAGTGGCTTTTGGCCTGGTCGAGCTCGAGGAGCTTCTGGTGATTTTCCTCGAGTTCCTGCTGTTTCTTGTTGAGTTCGTAGCGGAGCGTGAACTCGCGAAGCCGGAGACGGCTGAAGATGGTGTTGCCTGCGACGACGATGATTCCGGTGAGGGCGATAAAGAACAGGTTGTTGGGGATGAGCCGGAGGTCCTCCTCGAGGGTTTGTTGCGAGTAGGCTTCGGGTCGGGGGGTGAGGTGGGGGAGGGGGAATTGGTTGGTTGAGGTGATGGGGGAGGCTCCGTGGTTGCTGATGGTGCTGGTGCGGTTCTTGACGTGTGCGGAGACGCCGATGACATAGATGGCGAGGACGAGGGAGGAGGTGATGACGGATTCGCGTGTGCTCCAGTGGCCGACGGCGCTGATGGCGAGGAGGACGAGGTTGAGTCCGGCGTAGTAGGGGGAGCGGGGGCCTTCCGTGACATAGATCATGTAGGTCATGAAGAGTACTGGAAGGATGGGGATGGCGATTCCGACCCAGGGGTAGTGGCGGCGGGCGAACTGGGTGAAGTGGAGTCCCCAGACGCCGCTGATGAGCAGGGAGCAGATCAGGCGGAGCCAGAGGAATTCGGATGCGAGTTTAGGGTAGACTGTGAGGTCGAGAAGGACTCCCGCGGGCATCAGGACGAAGACGAGAGCGCACGCGAGTTTGCCGGTACGGATGCGGACGTTGCTTTCGTCCTCGCGGTAGGAGGCGATGAATTCCGGGGAATGTGGGGCTGCGTCCTTAGCTGTCATGGGCTCGGGTGATTTCGAGGAAGAGGTTGGTTCCGCTTTCCTCGGTGATGACGCGGCTTTCTGTGTTGGGGTTTTGCGGGGCCAGTTGCATGAAGTCGCTGGCATCGCGATAGATCAGGTTCCAGTCGAGGAGCAGTTCCATGCTGCCACGGTTGGGGTTGCTGGGGGCGACATTGGTGCAGAGGAAACTGCCGCCGGGTCGGAGTGAGCGGCAACCCAGGTCGATGAACTGACGGCACGTGGGGGCGGTGAGGTAGTCGAAGAGTCCGGCGCAATAGACGAGGTCGAAGTCGAAGTGGGAGGCCAGTCGCCTGCCACTGGCGGCATCGCGGAGGATGTCCCGCATGGATCGTTGGAGGAAGGTGAGGCGGGTGGAACGGCCGTGTCGAGCTGCTTGGGACTGGATGGATTCCCGGGCATGTTCGAGGGCGTTGGCGTCCATATCGACGAGAGTAAAATCGACGTTGGAGCTGATGGGGGATTGGGCGATGAAGTTGGAGACCTCCCGGGCGGGGCCGCAGCCGATATTATAGATTTGGGCGCGGCGACCGAAGCGGGCGGCGTAGGAGGCGGTATTGACGAGCGTTTGGGTGAGGAATTCGATGCGGGCACGGTGTCCGCGGGCGGAGGCTTGCTGGAGGAGCCAGACGTTGAATATCTGGGCGAAGAGGGAGGTGCCGCGGCAGGGGTCGCTGAGCATCATGTCGACCATGGCATAATCGCCGGCATAGCCGAGGGGTTTGGAGTAGGTGCGGTGGGCGAAAGGTGCGGCCAGGACCCAGGGGTGGAGTCTTTGTTGGCTATATTGGCGGTAGAGGGGGACTTCCTCGCGTGGGAGGGTCCTGAAGTGCTGTTCGAATCGTTCGAAGAGATCATTGAGTGCAGCGGTGGTTTGGGGGGCGACGGATCGAGCCACGTCGCGTCTCCATGCCGAGTTGCTCTTGGCGGTTGGGCCGGAGGCTGCGAGTTCCATTTGGTCTGTCCAGCCCTGGAGGTCGGCGAGGAACGACACGAGATCGGACACGATGATCTTGAACTCGGGGGCGATGCGCCGGTTTTTTTGGCGATCTTCCAGGAAGCTCCTGAACAGTGCGTCGTAGGGTTCTTCGCTTGAGAGGGCGGCGAGGTATTCCACCGTGAAAAGGCCGGGGTCGAGCTGGGCTTCGACGCGGTGGCAGCCGCCTTCATCGACCAGGCTGGTGACGGTGGCCTGGCCTTCGTAGGCGAGTCTGCCGCCGGTATGGATTTGGAGGCCTGGAAAGGACTGGGAGAGGCGGACCGGCGGAGTGGGGTCATACAGGTCGAAGACGGCGGACAGGCGGGTCAGGCGGATGAGCCTGCCTTGGAATTTGCCGTCGGCGTTTTTGCCACTGGAGACGGAGTCGTCAGTTTCGATGCCGCGTATATCCATTGAGGTTGTGTGCTGATTTGGGCCGCCGATCGGGGCGGGTGTCGGGGGTTTTCGGGTCGGGGCCTTTTGTCGTGCTGTTGTCTACTGTAGCGGTGGCGGGCTTCAAAGCAGAAACTGTGTTTTAGGGGGGGTGGACATTTTCCTTGTGGTTGCGAGCGGTTGTTCCGCTAATAACGTGCACCTGATTATGACACGTCATCATATTATTGGATTGTTGCCGATGGTAGGGCTTGCGGTGGTTGGGGGCGGGCAGGTTACTGCCGGGGGGTTTCGCATTGGTTCTCATGATGCTGCGGCGAGCGCGCGCGGCGAGGCATTTGCGGCGACGGCGGACAATCCTTCTGCCATCTATTACAATCCGGCGGGAATCACGCAGCTTGAGGGGCATCAGGTGCGGTTTGGGGCTTATGGGTTGAAGGTGGACGCGGACTTTAACGATTCGGTTTCGAACAGTCAGGACCAGTTTTTGGTGCCTCAGCTGTATTACACCTATAATCCTGAGAAGCTGCCTTTGGCCTTTGGTTTGGGCTTTTATTCTCCGTATGGCCTGAGCAGTGAGTGGCCGGAGGACAGTGGTTTTCGGTCGGTAGCGATTGAGGGTGACCTCAAGTATTGGACCTTGAATCCGGTGGTGGCGTGGGAGATTGCGCCGGGTTTCTCACTGGCGGCGGGGCCGACCTTGAACTATTCGCGCGTCGACATCAGGCAGGGGGTTTTACCCTATGCCATGGCGGGAGGTTTGGATTACGTCCGTTTCCAGGGTGACGGGACCATGCTTGGCTTTACTGCCGGGCTGCTTTGGCAGCCTCACGAGCAACTCAGCTTTGGTCTGTCTTATCGTAGTGAGACCATTGGGGAGTATGGGGGCTCGATGGAGACCACCTTCCATCCCGCGCTGGGGATTATTCCTGCCACGGAATTTGATTCGGAAGCGGATCTGGTATTTCCGCAGAACGTTGTATTCGGGATTTCGTTTCGTCCGACAGAGGACTGGAACTTCGAGGTGAACGTGGACTGGACCGACTGGGATCGTGTGGACACTCTGGAGGTCACCGGGTTGCCTCCGACTACGCTGGATTGGGAATCGAGTTTCTTTTATGAGGCCGGGGTCACGAGGCGGCTTTCTTCGGAGTGGTCTGTGAGTGCTGGATACATTTACAACCAGAGCTGCATGCCGGATGAGAACTACACGCCACTGGTGGCTGACCTGAACCGTCATTTTGGCAGCGTGGGCGTAAACTATGAAGGGGAGCATTTTGGGGTGAGCCTGGCTTATCAGTTTGGCTACGGTCCGGAGCGTGTCGTGAGTGGAAGTGCCATGACGGCTGCGGGGGAGACTGCTGATGGCGAATACTCCTTCATGAGTCATGGGATTTTGCTTTCGGCGGGTTACAAGTTTTAGGACAGGCTGGCTTTGAGCGACCCGATACCAACAGTCCGGGGTGAGGGGGAGAGCGGGTTGAGTGCCGACGAGCTGAGTTTTCATCGTTTGCTCAGGTCGGCGGCTGAGCCCGGTGTTTTGCTGGTGACGGAGGGGGGGCGTGTGGTGCACGGCAACCATGCGGTCAGAGGGATGGCGGTGGTTGGTGAGGACGGTTTGGTGGTGGGTGAGGTGCTGGATTGTCTGGCGCGGTTTTCTGCCGGTCAGCCCGGGGCGGGCGAGAGCGTGGTTGCACTCAATCGGGGGGAGGGTGAGGAGGGGCAGTTGATTTGGGTGAACATTTTTCCTGTTGAGCGGGAAGCTGGGGGATTGTTGGTGGTGACGCTCCACGATTTGCGGGTTGCGCGTGATCTGGAGATGCAGACCTCCCGTTCGCAGCAGCTGGCCAATGTGGGTTTGCTGTCGGCCGGGGTGGCTCATGAGGTGAAGAACGCGCTGGTTGCGGTGAAGACCTACACAGACTTGCTTCTGGAGAAGCAGCCTGACGACGATTCGGCTTTACTGGTGAGGAGAGAAGTTGGGCGGATTGATTCCCTGATCGGTCAGTTGCTGCAGCTGGCTGGGCCGGGTCAGCGGGTGGAAGCGGACTTGAGCGTGCATGAGGTTTTGGAGCACGCCCTGCGTCTTTTGCAGCCGCACATGCGGGATCGTAAAGTGGAGCAGGTGTTGGTGCTTGGGGCGAGTGTAGACAGGGTGTTGGGGGACTCCCGTCAGCTGCAGCAGGCCTTTTTGAACCTTTTCTTTAACGCGATTGAGGCGATGGAGGGTGGGGGGCGTTTGGTGGTGCGGACAGAGCTGGTTTTGGCGACGGAGCATATTTCGAAGTTTGATCCGGGCAGGAGGGAGCAGCAGATTCAGGTTGAGATTCAAGATAGTGGTCCCGGGATACCTGATGAGGAGGTGGACCGGTCCTTTATGCCTTTTGTGACCACCAAACCCAACGGTACGGGCTTGGGTCTGGCGATTACCCGGAAAATTATCGCTGAACATCGCGGGAGGATCAGTGTGGAGGGACGTCCGGGGGAGGGGGCGATATTTCGCGTGCTCTTACCCTTGGTGAGGCGTTCCTGACGGGGCGGGTGGGTCCATTAGCAGGCGGGCAGGTAATGCGAATTCTGGTGCTGAGCGATATTCACTACGCTTCGCCTGCCGAGCAGGAGAGGAGGGGGTATGAGGGGGCAGCGGTGGGGTCGGGATGGAGGAGAAAGCTGATTGAGGCTTATCGGTACCATGTATGGCTGCGGGATCCCTTTGCGCACAATTCTCTGGTGGACCAGTTTTTGGACAAGGCCGGTCGGGCGGATCTGGTTGTGGCGAACGGGGATTTCAGTTGTGACTCGGCCTTCGTGGGGGTGAGTGACGACGCAGCGGCAGACAGTGCCAGAACGGTTCTGGCGAAGTTAAGGCGGGCGCATGGGGATGCCTTTGAAGGCGTAATTGGAGACCACGAATTGGGGAAGGTCAGCCTGGCTGGTGGGTGTGGGGGGCTGCGATTGGCCAGCTGGTCCAGGTCGGTTGGCGAGCTGGGTTTGGGGGCGTTCTGGCGACGTGAGGTGGATGGATGCGTGATTTGGGGATTGTGTTCCTCGTTGTTGGGGCTTCCGGTCTACCTTCCGGAGTGTTTGGAGGAGGAGCGGGACGAATGGTTGCAGTTGAGGCGGGATTACATTGATGAACTGGAGCAGCGGTGGCAGGGGGAGGATCAGCGGAAGCCTTGGATTCTGATGCTGCATGATCCGACTGCGCTGCCATTTCTTGGTGGGCTGCCCGCGATGCAATCCAGATTCAGGCAATTGGAGGCCACGATCATCGGGCATTTGCACTCGCCTCTGGTGTTCTGGAAGAGCCGGATGCTGGCGGGCCTGCCACCGGTCCGTTTCATGGGAACGGCGATTCGACGGATGACTGAGGCGTTGAGCCGGGGACGGGCATGGCGGCCCTTTCGCGTTCGGCTATGCCCTAGTCTGGCCGGTATTGAGTTATTGAAGGATGGGGGCTATTTGGACATCACAAGGAACACAGCGGGGTTGAATATAAAGACCTGTCCGATTTTGCGGCAGCCATAGCAAAATAGTGTGGGGCAATGGGGATGTTGGAGATCTGCTGCCGTCTGGTTCGGTGGATTCCCGGTTCGGACTGTGGGAGAGGGGAGGTTTCAGCCCGAAATCGTCCCAAAAGCCTTTGCAGGCAGCGCATTTGCGTGGTAGATAACCTGCCGCTGTCAACTCCCATTCAAGTGGCATGGGTTTGTGCAGGGTAATCCGTTCTAATCAGAGGAAAAAGCGAATGAGCAGCAAGAGTATCAAGCTGGATCTGGATGGCAAGGTGGCCGAACTGCCGGTAGTTGTCGGCACAGAGAACGAGCATGCGATAGACATCAGTTCGCTGCGTGCACAGACGGGTTGGATTACCCTGGATGACGGCTACTCGAACACGGGTTCGTGCAAGAGCGAGGTTACTTTCATTGATGGGGAGAAGGGGATCCTCCGGTATCGTGGTATTCCGATTGAGCAGTTGGCCCAGCACAGTAC
>JBMTVN010000090.1:0-12828 GCA_049451415.1 Limisphaerales bacterium
ATCGCTATCGGGATCGGGATCGCCACCCTCTCCTCTCTCCTCTCCCCCTGCAATCCTTGACCAACCACGCTCTCGCCGCCTAGGTTGATGATGTTATTACCCTTCGAATGCGAAACGCCGATGGACGCACCCTGACCAGGAGTTTGCTGCGAGCTGCTGCGGCCAGCTCGCTCTTGATGATTGCAGCTTCCCTCCTGGCCCAGACGGTTCCCGCCATCAACCCCGCATCCGTCCGGCTGGACACCGCATCCTCCCTGACGTTTCAGTTTCAAGCAGACGACCGCGACACAGCCGGATTCGCCATCGAACTAACCTCCGGCCCCGCACCCGGCCAAGCCTGGTCCACGACCGGAAACAGCCTCATCACGACCCTGGCCCCGGGCCTCTATCAGGCAACGCTGCCCGCACCCAATGTCAGTCCGAGTTTCTACCGGGTCCGGATACTGAACCTCCCCCCACCCCAGCTCTTCATCAATGAGGTCATGAGCGATAACACATCCACGCTCGCTGACCAGACAGGGCACTTACACGATTGGCTCGAAATCTACAATCCCGCTGACCAGGCAATAGACCTCACCGGGTTCGCCCTCTCCGACGATGCCACCCTGCCCGACAAGTGGCGCTTCCCCGCAAAAGTCATCCAGCCACAGTCCTACATGCTGGTGTTCGCCTCCGACCTCAACCTGACCGATCCAGCCCAGCCCCTGCACACCAACTTCAAACTCGCCGCCGGAGGCGAACGCCTCCTGCTCAGTGACGCCACGCTTCAGCTCATCGACGAAGTCCAGATCCCCGCACTCGCAGTCGACCAGTCGGTCGGACGTGTCCCGGACGGATCCAGCTCGCTGCAACTGTTCGCACAGGCCGACTCCACCCCGGGCCTCGCCAACCCCATCATCACGACCGATCCCATCCTGCAAGCCCCCGAATTCATACCCGACGGCGGCTTCTTTCTCGACCCCGTCACGTTGGAAGTCGTCGGCGCAGAAACCAACCACATCATTCACTACACCCTGGACGGCTCAGAACCCTCCTCGCGCTCGCCCATCCTGACGGCTTCGCTGACCCTCACCCAGACCACTGTCCTCCGTGCCATCGCCCGTCATCCGCGTGGCCAGCTCAGCAATCCGGTCTCCCGTACGTTCTTTGTCGGCGTTGACCATCAGCTTCCCATCGTCTCGCTCGCCACCTCACCCACCAACATGGCCTTTCGCGACGGCTACCTCTACGGCATGGGATCCAGCGTGCTCACCAGTCAGGACCGCGTCCTCCAAAACTACCCCTACTCGGGTTCCAACGCCTGGAAGGACAGGGAAGTCGAGGTCGCCCTGGAATTGTTCGAAACCAACCACATCGCCGCCCTCCGCCAACAGGCCGGCATGAAAATCTTCGGCGGCTGGGGCTCGCGCGGCTACCCGCAAAAATCACTCGCCCTCTTCGCCCGACGCACCTACGGCAACGGCAAGTTCAACCACAGGCTCTTCCCCGACGTGAACATCAACGAATTCGAGTCCTTCGTCCTGCGGAACTCCGGCAACGACAACCAGAGCACGCATCAAACACCCCCTCGACCGCCAATCACGGAGTTCGGCACTACCCGCTCCTACGGCAGCTACTTCGTCAACGGCACCTTCACCCTCCTGCGGGATGCCTTCCTCCAACAACTCCTCGACGGCACCGGACTCGATACGCAGGGATACCGGCCCGCCGTCGTCTACGTCAACGGTGACTACTGGGGCATTTATAACATCCGGGAAAAAACCTCCGCCGACTACGTCAGCGACCATAACCACGTCGCCCCCGACCAGATGGATCTCATCGAAGGCTACGGCAAGGTCAACGCCGGCAGCGGAACCACCTACACCGCCATGCGCAGCTTCGTCGCCAACCAGGACATGGCCAACCCCGCCAACTACGACTTCGTGCAGGAACACTACCTCGATGTCGCCAACTTCATCGACTACCACCTCGCCGTCATCTACTTCCAAAACTTCGACATCGGTAACATCAAATGCTGGCGACCTTCCGCACCCCGCGGCCGGTTTCGCTGGATCGTCTATGACCAGGACTACGGCTTCGGACTCTGGCCCGCCCACATCTACGAGAACGCCATGGCCCGCGACTACGCCGACTATCGCAACATGTTCGACTTCTACACCGCCGGCACCGGCACCAGCACCAGCTGGCCCAATGGAGGCGGCAATACCCTCCTGCTCCGCCGCCTGCTCGATAATCCCGACTTCCACAACCGCTTCATCCAGCGCTGCGCCGATCTCCTCAACACCACCTTTCACCCCCAACGCGTCCAAGAAACGCTCGCCCACATGGCCGACGTTATCCGCCCCGAGATCCCCGCACACCTCGACCGCTGGAGCTGGACCGGCATCACGCAACGGGACTTCGGTGTGCCCCATCAGGCAGAGACCACTCCGTTCAACTCCAACACCTGGGAGGCCAACCTCAGCGTCCTCTCCAACTTCGGCGCTTCCCGACCCGATAAGCTGCGCCAGGACTGCATCGACCACTTCCAACTCACCGCCGGCCTCGGAACTCTGCAACTGGAAACCGATCCGCCCGGCGCCGGCCTCATCCAATTAAACTCCATCACGCCCACCAACCTTCCCTGGACCGGCACCTACTTCGTCGATATCCCTAACACGCTCCAACCCATCCCCACCCCCGGTTACCGCTTCGTCAGCTGGTCCACACCCTCATCTCCCACCACCAGCTTCACCCTCAACACCACCATCCAGGCCAATGCCACAAACACGTTCATCGCCCACTTCGAACCCGCACCAACCAACCCCGCAACACCCCCCGAGCTCACGATCACCGAAATCCAATACCACCCCGCAGAGACCGCCGACTCCGGCGACTGGATCCAGCTCCACAACCCTACAACCAACCCCGTCAATCTCACCGGCTGGATCTTCCGCGACAACGAAGACCAGCACGCCTTCCTCCTGCCTGATACCACCCTCCAGCCCAATGACTCCCTCGTCCTCTGCGAAGAGGAACATCGCTTCAGAATCTATCACGACGCCTCCCGGCCCGTCGCCGGCAGCTTCCAGTTCGGCCTCAATAACTCCGGCGATACGCTCCGCCTCTACCGCCCAAACGGCACCCTCGCCCTCGCCGTCTCTTACGACGACCTCGCCCCCTGGCCTCCCGAAGCCGACGGCACCGGCCGCACGCTCCAGCTCATCCACCCCCAAGCCGACCCCACCCTCCCCCAATCCTGGACCGCCTCCCCCTGATCCCCTCTTCCTCGGACCACGACAACCCGTTGTCAATACGTGCGTTAACCTCTCCCGAGGGGTTGTTTTAGGGTGTAAGGAGCTCTTTTGGACCCCAAAAAGCGCCCCATACAGATCGCTCATTCAGCCGCTCGCTATGAGCCACACACTGACGCCAAAAGGCGGCCTAAAGCCGCTTTCAGAGAGCTAACTCACTCCACTACAGGAGATTGCCGTGGTCCGACCATGACTTGCAGAGCGGAAGCGAAGGCACGCCCGAGCCGGAGCTGGCCGTCGGCGTTGTAGTGGACGGTATCGGGGTAGAGCCCGAATCCGTCGGTGGAGACCATTTTGGTTCGAGCCATAGCCTCGGGCTGACCGGAGTCCATATCGGCCGCCGCCATCTGGGCCCGGATTTCGACACGATGCGTGAAACGTTCCATGGCGGGTTCATAGGGAAGTACCTGGCCAAAGGCAAAAGGCAGATCCGGCGAGGTTCCCAAATCGGCTGCGAGTCTGGACCTAAGCCGTTTCAGACTCGCAGCATACGAGGTGGCGGAAAGAACGTGCTTGGCGTCCTGCTCTCCCTGCATCCACAGGAATCCGCGGACCCGGGGTTCGCGTCCCTCAGCCTGAAACGACCGCAGCGCCGCCCGGAACTGCGCCACCATTTCCCGGTAAAGCGTTCCCTGACAGGGATCATCAGGCTCTTCACCGGGATAGAAGTTTCGACGCCCTGCCAGCGGCGGATCCCCCACCCACTGGCTGCCATCCCACCCGTGATGCAATGGCATGCCACTGGCGTGGTATTTGACCAGATAGACCGGCTGTTCGGGTGTGGCCATGTCCAAGGCGAATCCCACTTCAGGACCAAACTCCCCCGCCCTGGTCGAGGTTTGGGTCTGGCCAAGCAGAAGCGGCTCGAAGCTGTTCCCATTCCAGAAGAACGTGTGCGGAATGGTTTCGGGAAGATCCGGTGGCAACTCAGCCAGCTTGGCGATCCCCTGCATGTTGGACTGGCCACCCAATAACCATACGTCCACCTCCCGGGACGAAGCGGACAGGGTCCACATCGGGACAACCACCACGCCAAGGAGGAGGCTGGCCCGCACAACTCTCAAAATCCCTTGAACTGGCCGCATAGTTGAAATCGCCATAACCACGGCGATCAAAGATCGTGGCGAACCCTCAGGCAAGCCGACACTCGCTGCAGTTAGAGGATAGATTTCACTGCAGACCGGAAATCCAACGCCATCTTCTGCTTTCCCTGACCTTTCCCTGCTGGAAAGCTCATCCCATGAAATCACTCACCGAACATCTTTGGTTCGAGGTTCCCTCACGCCGGGGCTTTGTGAACATCACGTCAACCGTCGAGGGGCTCGTCCGCAAGAGCGGCGTCCAGGAAGGCTTCTGCCTGGTGAACGCCATGCACATCTCCGCCTCCGTGTTCATCAACGACGACGAGTCGGGTCTCCACCACGACTACGAGGTGTGGCTCGAGAAGCTCGCACCCCATGAACCGGTGTCCGGCTACCATCACAACCGAACCGGGGAAGACAACGCCGATGCCCATCTCAAGCGACAGATCATGGGCCGGGAAGTCGTGGTGGCGATCACTAAGGGCCAGTTGGATTTTGGTCCTTGGGAACAGATCTTCTACGGCGAGTTCGACGGCCGCCGCCGAAAGCGGGTCCTGGTGAAGATTATCGGCGAGTAGTCGCAAAGCGCAGAGAGCTAACCCAAGCTCGACAGTTACGGGGTTAAATCTTTGGATTTCGTCGGAAACTCGGCCATCACGCCCCGCTTTTCTCCACTCCATTTTGGATGGTTTGAGTCCCTCGTCCTTCCCTCGTCCTCGGACCACGATAAGGGGTTGTCCCAAAGGGTGTTGTTCCATTTCGATGGGCCGTTTTCGGGTCCATGGAGGGGGTGAAGCGATGGCTATGGGCCTCGAAATGATGCCAAAAAGCGGCCCATAGGCCCTTTAAAGGCCTACAAACGGGGTGAACCAACTCCGCTGCAAAGGGTTGCCGTGGTCCGACCACGACTTGGTTAACGGAGGGAGTCTCGCAGGATTTGGATAGGATGGAGCGCGGTGCGGCCGGTGCCGTCATGGATTTGGTGTCGGCAACTGGTGCCTGGTGCGGCGATGAGGTCCTTGGCATTGGCTTTGCGGACCCGGGGGAAGAGCACGAGTTCGCCGACCTTCTGGGAGAGTTCGTAGTGTTCGTATTCGTAGCCGAAGGATCCGGCCATACCGCAGCAGCCGGAGGGGATGAGGCGCACCTGGTTTCCCTGGGGAAGCTGGAGCATACGCACGGTGGGTGTCAGTGAGGCGAGGGCCTTTTGCTGACAATGACCGTGCAAATGAATGGTTTGGCCGCCCTGGCGGAATTGCTTGGGCTGGATGCGGCCGGCGTCCATTTCGCGTGCGATGAATTCATCGAACATCAGGCAGTTTGGAGCGAGCTTCCGGGCGGTCTCCTGCTCGGCGCCCCGGAGGAGGTCGGGATATTCATCGCGGAAGCAGAGGATGGCGGAGGGTTCAATCCCGACGAGCGGAACATCTTCGGAGACGAGCGGCGCGAGAGCCGTGACGTTCTGGCGGGCGAATTTGCGGGCCCTGCGGAGGAGGCCTTTGGAGAGCGATGCGCGTCCACTTTCTTCATGCAGCGGGAGGATCACTTCGTAGCCGAGGCCCTCGAGCAGTTCGACGGCGGCAATGCCGATTGCGGCGTCATTGAAATTGGTGAATTCGTCGCAGAACAGGAGAACCTTGCGGCCGTTGGGCCTGGCGGTGGGCGCGGGGCGATTGCGGAACCACGAACGCAATGGCTGGGGTGCGAGCAGCGGCATGGTGCGATCGGGGTGGAAGCCGATCGCGCGGTTCATGATACGCCGGATCCACGGGGTTCCGACTGCGAGATTCCACGCCCAGGGCAAAGGTGAGAACGCTTCCGCCATGGAGGCAAAGTGCCCGATGAGCTGGGACCGGAACGGCACGCCCCTGGCATCGTAGTAATGCTGGAGGAACTCGGCCTTGAGCTTGGCGATATCGACATTCGACGGGCACTCGGACTTGCAGCCTTTGCAAGAGAGACAGAGGTCCATGACCTCCTTGATTTCATCGCTGGCGAAGGGCCGGTTTGGATCGGGCGGATGGGTCAGGATCTGGCGCAGGATATTGGCGCGGGCGCGGGTGGAGTCTTTCTCCTCGCGGGTGGCCATATAGCTGGGGCACATCGTGCCTCCCGTGAGCTGGGTCTTGCGGCAATCTCCTGAGCCATTGCACTTCTCGGCAGCCCGCAGCACGCCCATGACGTTGGAGAAGTCGAAGACCGTTTCGTAGTCGGGCGTGGGATGGCCGGGACCGTAGCGATGGAAGGCATCCATCGGCGGGGTATCGATGATCTTCCCCGGGTTCAGCGTGTTGTGCGGATCGAAGGTTTCCTTGATGCGGCGCATCAGGGCGTAGCATTCATCGCCGACCATGAACCGGATGAACTCGCCTCGCAGTCGGCCATCACCGTGTTCACCGCTGAGCGAACCCCGGTATTTTTTGACAAGTGCGGCGATATCCTCGGCGATGGAGCGGAACATCTTGTGGCCCGACTCGCTCTTGAGGTTGATGAGTGGCCGGGTATGGAGCTCGCCGCTTCCGGCATGGGCATAATAGACACACGAGATGCCATACTTGTCGCGCATGAGGGTGTCGAACTCGCCGATGTAAGCCGGAAGATCCTGGACATCAACGGCCGTGTCCTCCACGACCTCAGCCGGGCGTGTATCACCAACGACATTGGTCATCACGCCCTGGCCGGCACGGCGAAGTTCCCAGACCTTGGCCACATCCTCGTCCCAGAGGACCGGGTAGGCGTAGCCGTGCCCGGCCTTGCGCAGGTTTGCCTCCAGCGCGGCCATTTCCTTTTCGATTGCATGGCGCGATTCACGCCGGATTTCGATAACCAGGATCGCACCCGGATCGCCATCCACGAAGAACCGGTTCCTGCGTTGCTCGATGTTCTCCTTCGTGCAGTCGAGGATGTGTTTATCGATGAGTTCGACTGCACTGGGCTGGTGTTGGAGCGCGACCAGATTCGCGTGGAGGGATTCGATGACCGAGCTGAAGTGGGCGCACATGAGCGCTCCGGGTGGCGGCAAAGGTTCGCAGTTGAACTCGAACTCGACCCCCACGAAAAGGGTCCCTTCCGAGCCGGCGATCAGCTGGCAGAGATTGAATGGCTTGTCTGAGGTGCGGGTGAAGACCCGGGTTTCCATCAATTGGTCGAGCGCATAACCGGTGTTGCGCCGGGTCACCGACGGTTTGGGAAAATGCTTGCGGATGAGCCGTCGGTTATCGGCATTGCCGAGCATGTCACGCACCTCGCGGTAAATGCGTGTCTCGAGCGTATCAGGGCCATTGCACTTGGCGTCGAACTCGGCTTGCGTCAGCGGTCCGAACGTCACCTCGCTGCCGTCACTAAGGAAGCCACGGGTGGAAACGAGGTGTTGGCGCGTGCTTTGGTAGACGATCGAATTTGAGCCGCAGGAGTTGTTGCCGACCATGCCGCCCATCATGGCCCGGTTCGCGGTGGAGGTTTCCGGACCGAACAGGAGACCGTGCGGAGCCAGAGCCATGTTCAATTCATTGCGGATCACGCCAGGCTGGACACGCACGCGGCGGTTGTCGGCATCGATGGCGAGGATTTGGTTCAGGTGCCGTCCTACATCCATCACGATCCCCGTGCCGACGACCTGACCGGCGAGCGAGGTCCCTGCCGTACGTGGGATCAGCCCGACGCCTTGCTTTTTGGCGAACCGGATGAGCGCCTGAATATCCGCCTCGGTCTTGGGCAGTGCTACGGCGGCGGGCATCTCCTGAAACTCTGATGCGTCGGTGGAATAGAGGCGACGCAGGGTTTGGCCCGTGTGGAATTCACCCTCGAAGCAGCCCAGCTCATCCCTCCATGCATCAGTTACTACCGGTATCATGGAGCCGGATTATCGGTGGATTCAGCGAGGAACGCCATCGGATAGATGCGGAAAACACGCCCGCTCCCTCGATAAACCCGGAGGACCACAGCCATGGACGGCCACCGTGTCCAACCAACGCAGGAGCTTCAGCGCCTCCGCACCGAAAAACTCCATGAGACGCTCAGAGGGACGGCGTCGATCCCAGTGGTTTGGAAGGAGGCGGCACCCTCGATCGCAGCGGGAGTTTTCACTGCGAACTGGATCTCATCATCACCAGCGCCGTGGGCATCGATAAAAGTGGTCGGTGAAAAGCTGCCCTCACTGGACGACCCGCTCTCGCTTCCGGAACAAGGGGTGATAACGGTCTTCGTCATCTCCGAACAGGGTAGTTCCAGCGACATGTCGTGGGACAAGATGACTTCGATGACCTCCTCATTCTCGATGGTGAACTCCAGGTAGAGCACCATGTTTCCTGAGCCGGAACCTGAGGTATGGCTGGTGGTGGTAATCGTGGCTCCGCATTCGACCGGCATGGAGCTTTGCTGGTCGTGCGTGAATGAACCGGCCGCATTGGGCACGAATTTCAGTCTCCAGCGCTCCATCGTGTAGAAGGGGGGAAACGAGAATTCCTCGACGATGGTCGCTGTTTCAACATCCGCCTCGAAGGCCAGGCTGGTGGAGGTGGTGGCCGTGCAGCTCTGGTCGTCGGTGTTCGCACAATCCCAGGTGCGGGTGCCGCTATCCGCGTATTTCAGGTAACCGAACCAGTCGGGCACACAGGGAAGCGACTGGTTCTGGAGTTGTTCCATGTAGGAGTCGAGCGACGCGAACCCGCAACCTTCCAGGACGTTGCCCCCTCCAAGCAACTGGGCTTGGCGCTCAATCCCCAGCAGGGTTCGGATCAACGTGCGATCGGAGATTCGTCCTTCTTCACAGGCCTGGATGGCCTCCCGCAGGCAGTTGCAGGTCCATTCGGCAACCAAGGGCGTGTTCAGCAGGGAGCCTGAGTTCTCGACATCAACGCCGAGCAGCGCCTTTTGCCGCTCCACTCCAAGTATTTCCCTGAGCAGGAACTGCGCGAGGGCGCAGTCGTGTTTGGCCTCTTCAAAATAGGGTTCGAGGTTCTGGCGGTAATAGTCGTCGAGACTCTGCGTCAGGCTCTCCATCGCTGAGGGATCAGGTTCCTGACCCAGGAGTAGCCGCTGACGTTCCTGGCCCAGGATACCGGCCAGCCGGTGGCTCTGTGCATTGCGCGAGTTCTCCACGTGTCGAGTCACTGCTGCGGTCCTCTGGGACGGTTCCCACAGGCCGGTGCCAACGCCACTAAAATGGGTCACCGGAATACGGACCGTCCCGTTGGTAACCGCATCCGGCAGGAGATGAAACCCGTCCCCTTGCCCGTCGAACCCGAAGCTCGAGATCTGAAGTTCCTGGATGGGTTGAGCGAAGTGAATCTCGAGCAGGCCGGCACCGTGAAACTCGAATCCTTCAGGTTGGAAGACCACGGCTTCACGCTGGATGTTCTCGTACGGGAACGCGATAAAGTTGGTAACCAACTGCATGCTGATGGCAGTGGTTTCGAGGACGTTCGTAGGTTCAACGGTGAACGTGAAGGTGGTCCCGGCCTGATTGGTCAGGCTCAGGCGTCCTCCCGCCTCCTGGGTAATCAAAGTCACGGCGCTAACCAGAGGGTCCACTTGGAATTGTACCTCGGAAAGAACGGGCCCGTTCAGGTCCACACCACGGTAATACGTGACACGATCTCCGGGAGCTGATGCCGGGGTAAAACGAAGGGTCCCTTGATCGGCCGGAGCAGAGAGGACCGTCGTCCAGTCCAGCAGGTTGGTGGAACTCTCAATCGCATAAAGCCCGTCCGGGAGACCGGACAAACCCAGCGTCGGACGACGATTGGCATCCAGACTGTCCAGCGCAAGCCGGAGCTCAGCTGCCGGCAGATGCTGATGGAACAAGAGGATCGACAGGCAGAACAGGATCCGGATTGGGGTTGGTGCTGCCGCAGAGCGCAAGCCGGCAGGCGGAAGAACATGGGCACGTTGGAGATCGCGCATAGTGCAGGGCGTCACACGCCCCCAGGACCGTCGCATCGTCTACTAGATGGCCGCGCCCCAAGCGTCAACGGTGGTTTTGATGACGCCGCCGCAAACGGAATTCGGCCTGACACGGGTGCAACAGCGGTGCTGCGCCGCACGCCGCTCCCCGACCTGTCCGGCGCAGGCCCCATAAAAGTGATGGCTCTGGCAACGGGCATAAACTACTGTCCCGTCATATTCCCTCTCTGACCATGAATACTCCCCTAACCCGTCGTCTCTTCCTGAAACGCGGTGCCACTGCAGCAGCGCTGGCTTCTGCGTCCCGGTTTGTGACCAGCACCAGCCTGGGAGCAGTGCAGGGAGCCAACGAACGCATCCAATGCGTCCAGATCGGCTGCGGCGGCCGCGCCATGGCCCACCTCGATGCCGTCCTCAATGCCAACAAGCAACACGTCGTCGGTATCGTCGATGTCATGGAACCCCGCTTCGGCTCGGTGAAGAACTGGATGCAGTCCAAAGGCCATGACGCGTCCAAGGTGCAGACCTTCGTGGATTACCGACGCATGTTCGACCGCATCGGCAAGGAGGCAGACGCGGTCTTCATCGCCACGCCCAACCATCACCACGCCCTCCCCTCCCTCATCGCCCTCCAGCTCGGCATCGCGGTCTATTGCGAAAAGCCCGTTTGTCACAACATCGGTGAAGCCCGACGGATGCGCAAAGCAGCCGCCACCAGCAAGGTTGCCACACAAATGGGCAACCAGGGCCACGCCGAGGAAGGCTACCGTCGGCTCTGCGAATACATCTGGGCAGGCACCATCGGCAAAGTCACCGAAACCCACAGCTGGACCAACCGCGCCAACGGCGGCGTGGGCCCCCGCCCCCCGATTGAACCCGTCCCCGCCGGCATGCACTGGGACGAATACATCGGCCCTGCCCCTTACCGGGAATTCCACAGCGATATTCATCCACACGAATGGCACGGCTGGTATGACTTCGGCAACGGCTCCATCGGCAACATGGGCTGCCACGTCCTTGATGGCGTGTTCTGGGCTCTCAAGATCGATCACCCCACCAGCATCGAGGCAGAACAAATCCGCGGCGGCAGCGACGAGCGCTATCCCACCGGCAGCCGCATCCGCTGGGACATCCCTGCGCGGGAGGACATGCCCGCCATGAAGGCCTACTGGTACGAAGGCCTCAACATGACTACCAAGGAGGAACCGCAGGGCGCCCTGCGCGCCGCCGTCGGCGATGCCCGCAACCTCCCCGAACTGCTCCTCGAACTTCGGGCAAAATATCCCGATGACGAACTCGACCGCGGCGATAGCGGCACGCTGTATGTGGGCGAGAAAGGCGTGATCTACACCGCCACCTATGGCGGCAAAATGCACATCGTTCCTTACGAGAAAATGGATGAAGTCCCGGCACCACCCAAAACCCTTCCCCGGCCGAAGAACGTCATCACCGACTTCATCGACGCCATCAAGGCAGGTTCAAGGGACACGGCAGTGAGCTTTGATTACGGAACCCGGCTCACGGAATTTACCCTCCTCGGCAACCTTGCCCAAAAGGCCGGTGTCGGAAACAAAATCGCCTGGGATGGACCGGACATGAAGGTCAAGAACCTGCCGGATCTCAATGCCTGGGTGGCACGCCCCGCAAGGGAAGGCTGGTCCGTCTGATCCCCAAAACCCAACCAACACAACTAAGCTATGAGCAAAATTGCACCCCTGATTAGTTCCGGAACCGCAGGCCCTCTCGGAGTCCTGCACCTTCCCCGGCTTTGGCAAAAAGTCTCCCTCGAGGCCGCCGGCAAACTCGCCGACGGATACCCCGGTATCGGGCAAGGGTATGACATGATGGTCATCAACGCCCTCGGTCTTGATGCTGAAGCCGTCCGCCGCTTCATCACAGAATCCAAACCCACCTACCCCGCCTTCGAAGCGTGGGTGCAGCAACACGCCAAACACCTCACCAAAGCAGACATCCAGAAGATCAACCTCGCCATCGCGGGTTACATCCACACGGACGACACGCGTAAATCCATCCTCGCCGCCAACAGCCTTCCTGACGACGGAGCCGTGCTGCCGGACGCCATCAACCTGAACAACCTGGACGATTGGCTGGAGTTCTATAACGCAGAGATCAAATGATCGCTGCGCTCAGCCCATTACCCCCGTTTCCCCCTGACCCTACCGGTGTTTCCGAGTTTCTGTGTTTCGGAACACGGACTTGAGCACGCCTCTGCGCGCAGCGACACCGTGTCATCGACATCAAGACGCGCCGCAGGCTCGCGGATCCAGAAGAGCGGAGAGAGAAGAGAGTGCTTCCACCCTTTGCGCTTGCCGCTTGCCGCTTCCCGACATCATTCACGTATGGCTGTGTTCATGCGGTTATCCCCACGAACCACGTTCGCCCTACAGGTTAACCGCGTGAATAATCCTCACATCAATGAAGCCATTGCTAAACCGATTCATGCCGTTCATGTAAGGTAGGTTCATGCGGATACCCCCCTGACCCTACCGGTGTTTCCGAGTTTCTGTGTTTCGGAACACGGACTTGAG
>JBMTVN010000091.1:0-12700 GCA_049451415.1 Limisphaerales bacterium
CATCGGCTACAGGCTGCAGGTTCTCATCCAAGGCCATCGGAGGGCGAAAATACCAGTCACCCTCCATGTTAAACGCGCTGTGCGGATCAGTCGCCAGAAACGTCCCCAAATCAGGTGCGTCATTGTAGTGAACCGGAAAGAACATCTCATAGTCGTTGTCGCTCTTGCCGAAGATGTAGACGCCTCGACAGGATTCGCAGTCGTCCTTCCAGAGGCACGCGCCAGTCCCTTGCTCGAAAAACCAGGCATCATTCCGGTTGATCATCATCTTCCGGACCAACGGCTGCCCCAGCCCACGACGGATGACGTTCCGTACGGCTGCTCGAACCTTGTTGAGCTGGTCGCAATCGTAATCCGCTTCCGGGGGTGAAATCTCCGCCTCAGTCGATCGTAGTTCCGAGAGATTCCCCACCGCATCCCGTGCAAGGTAGATCACCGGTCTCGTGGGGGCTACAGGACGCGGAAATTGCTTCGTCGTGAGAGGGTAAAATGTCTCATCCGAAAATGTGGCGTCCTCATCGGTGTCCAGCGCAAAGAAAACCTCCGTCTGCTCGGGAGCAGAAAAGTTGTCCAGGGTGCGAAGCTCAAACTCTTCTGTCGCATCGTCCACAAACGACTGAACCAAGGGTCCCACACGGTCCGCCACTTGCCTCCCAAGAACCCAGTGTGCTGTGGTGATAGGAATGCTGTTGCTCGACAAACTAGCCGCCTGAGGTTCGTCCCAGTTGAAAGTGAACCGAAGCCTGTCCCCCTCCTTGGAGGGCACCTCCGCGTTGTAAAAAATGCGGGGGACATTGCCCTCTAGATACAGGACTTCGAGTGCGACTGGAGTCCCCCGTCCTTCCACCTCAATCTCAGTCCGGGTTACCGGATTGGAGAGGCTGTTGTTCAGGCGGTAAACATTGATGAACTCAGAATCCTTAGAGCCATCGTTCATGAACAGGCCACCCAAATAACGGAATATTCTGGACTGCAGCTCGGGAACGGGCAGCGACTGGATCGGGGCATAGATATCCACCCCATCGTTGTAGATTCGCTTGGACACGAGGTCCGTGTCATGACCCGCTACCCTCACATACAGGTGCGGAGGCCCATTCGCCAGGGGAGGGTCGGACTCCTCGGCCGCGTCTGCCAGAGGTGGGGCAGGAACCGGGGCGTCAGCAGACACGGTCAGCGTGGTGGTCGCAGTCGCCTCGCCGCCATCCTTGTCGATCACCCTGACGGAGACGCTATGGGAACCCTCTTCATCAAAGGAAACGCTCAACGCAAATGGACCCGAAATGGGTTCCCCCTCATCCACTTTCCATTCAAAGGTGTGGCTATCGAATACCCCGGGGTCCCGGAAGTCAGCCTCCAGAATAAGACTGTACCCGTCAGGAACCTCGACCCCGCCATTCCGGATACGCGTGTTCATCGGGGGCTGATTCGCCACAGTCACCGTCCGGCTGGTCAGCCCCGAATACCCATTGGTGTAGGTGACTGCACAGGTCACGGTGTAAACGCCGTTATCCAGGAAGGTGTGCACCGCGTTAGACCCACCCGATTGGAAGGCCCCGTCGCCAAAATCCCAGGTGTAAACGGGGGAACCCTCCGCCTCCACAGGAGCCGCTGTAATCGAAGCGGTAAAGCTGCTCTCCACCCCCTCCAGCAGGTCCTCCCCTCCGGCCGATATTTGAAGATTCACCGCAGAGGGAACCAAGCCTCCCAGAATATCACCTACAAGGCGCAATACGGCGTCGTTCTTGAGCATCCCGTTGTGTCCGGCCTTCCAGTCGTCCTCAAGTGTCGTGCTGACCACCGGCAAAACAATCGCCCCGGGTGCATTGAAGTCAGCCGTCGAACCATACCCCCGGGCAGCACTCAGCAGGGGTACGGTGCCATCACCGGCCACCTTGATGAATTCAAGGCTCCGCTCCATGCGATAAGCCCCTTCACCCTGCGGGAAGACGAGTTCGTTGGTGCCCAGGGTCCGCTCCTGGCGCCCCGTTCCATTCTCAAAATCCGTGAACCCCGCCCCGGAAGTCGAGAGCACCACGTCGGATTGAAGATCCTCAATCGGCGTCAGGCGATTGGACAGCATGACCTTGCCCACAGTGGCGGGAATGCTCTGAAGCCCGACAACATGATAGAACTCAGCACCTGTAGTGTCGCTCCTCCAGTTGTCCTGGTTATGCCCATTCACCGGTGAAAGATGGAACGGTTCGTTGCTGTCCTGAATCGGTTTCAGGTGAACCCCTCCGGCAACCGCGTCCTCCTCCGCAAACAAGTGCTCATCCAACAGTGTCAGGTAATCGGTATACGTGTAGTTCTCATAGAACGCAGCGTTCTCATTCGCATCCCAACCCACTTCGCGGAGCACGTCCGCACCCAGACTAAAGTAACCCCAGCTCGGCAAAAGCTGATGCACGGCCTTCATGTTCCGACCTATCCGCTTGAGGGATGGCTTGTCGATCAGGACGTTAACTGCCAAGTCATCAAAGTCGCCGGTCTTCAAAGCTCCCAAAGCCTTGGGAGCACCCAGCCAGGGCGAGCCTATGGAGATAAACCGGCCAACCATGTCCGGGTTCTGCATCTGAAAACGACGGGCAACCAATCCACCCATGCTGTGCGCCACAATATCCACCTGGTCCATGTCGGGGTGGTAATGCCGCACAACCTCCAGATAAGCCTCCAAACGTGAAGCGGATTCCGCATTGTCCAGCCTCCAGTCATACGGAAAGACAAAGAGATTGGGACGCGGATCCTGCCCCAGCTGGGGATCCGGACCAGGACCTAATCCCCGCTTGGACTCCATGTCCTTGGGATCGTTCCCTGAACGGAAGTCATACTCGACGTAATCCAGTTCGTTGGTCAGGTAATCGATGAGCTTGCCGTAAACGGTCAACAACTCTCTGGCATCGGGACTCAGTGAGTTCGCATATTCTAAAACACTGCCCGCAAACGTACCCTGTCCGATGAAACGCAACGCGTCCGAGGGCGATATGTCCTTCTCTGAACTGCCATCAGGGTTCATGGACAACGACGCCTTCGAGGAATCAAGCACCGCCATCCACGCGTTCTTATCCCCGTCCTCCAACAACGAACCCATGACGCCAGGAATAAGGATCAGGGGATTCTTCCTCGCTTGAACCGGGTATATCCGCGAACTGCCGGGCAACACCTCGTCTCCGGCCACTCTGCTGGCGTAGCCAGCCAGGAAACTGGATTGACTGGCTGCCCCCGGGGCCAACCCCACCCACAAATATCGACCAGCCCTTAAATAGGTCCTCTCAAGCTGCTGTTCCAACAACTCATACTGAGGCAGCCTCAGACCGCGGGATGTCAGCACCAACGGCCCGGCAAGATACGAGTTGAATAACGGACTCCTGACATCATCCGACAACCTCCGGGCGATGAGCTCTGTCTTCCAGGGAATCTCCCCGCCCGACTGAACGTCAGGATTTCCGCCGGCGACCAGCTCATCATAGCTGCCCGAATCCAGCAGGAAGGCAGGCATACCTCCAGAGAGTCCCTGCTGGAGTCGCTTGCCGTCTGCAGAAAGGGAGACAGCCGCCAAGGGAACTTCCGCACCAGCTCCCCCAGGCATGGTGAGGTAGACAAAATGGTGAGTCTCCGGAGAGACCGGCCTCGGGGTCGCAACCGTCACGGTTTCGGTTAGGGGCTCAAACTCAAGCGGGTCTACGGACAAGGCCGGAAACTCGCGTGCAACACTCAACAGTTGACGCTTGCCCGCTTCTGACAAGAGCGGAATCTGTGCGACCTCCGGCACCTCAGGAAAGGTAACAATCTGGAAAGTCGGACCGCTAAACAACACGCGTGAATCGCCCCCGCTCGAGCTGATGTTCAGCCCCGAGGTGTCTGCAACAAACCGCTGCATGTTCGAACCAATGGAGCCAAGGTCGCCAATGAAAGCAGAATGCCCCTCCGCAGAATCGGGATACATCAGGCGTATCGGGTCCAGCAGCAACATCCGGTTCTGAGTGGCCACAACCAGAAACCCGTCCCCCCGCTTTTGCACCGACTGTGCAATGCCACTGCCGGGAGGAAGCGTAAGGTATCCGATGAAGACGGGGTTCAGGGGATCGGATAGGTCCAGCAGGACTAAACGGCTGGGATCTTCAGATACGGTGATAAGTGCCAAGTCACGGAACCCGATTTCCCCGGCATCACTCAGCTCAACCGGTGTCCCCGACAGGAACATCAACCGCTTCACAAAGCCATTCTCCGCCAGAACAACGTGACCCTGCTCCTCCGGAACAACCTGTCCCCCGTAGAAGATGCTGCGATAACCAATTCGACCCGCCTGAGCCCCCACCTTTCGATAGACGATCCCAAATAAACCGCGGTCCACATCAATGTCGAAATCCATCAGCCTCTCTTCGGGATCAAGCGGCCCAAACGAAGTCTCAAAACCGAAGACCTGGTTGGCTTGGTTCGATGGCAACGGCTGCAGATCACCCTCATCGCAATAGTCGCCGTCTCCATTGGCATCCAACCCGGGGTCGCCGTCCGATGGAAAACCGGCAGCAACGCTGGCTGACGACAGTAGCCCGTAAACAAACTTCGGCAGATGAAATACTTGGACCGAGGTGACATCCCCTTCCAAAACCGTTAGCCCCAACAACGGGGCCTTCCATTTCATGCCGTGAATCCGGGCGGTCTCGGAAAACGAGATCACCGCAGATGCGAGGCGGACAGGACGCAGCGGATCATTGATATCAATCACCCACAGATACTTGGGAGGACCTTCAAACCCTGAATTCCCACCAGCAACCGCCAGAAAGTCGCCCGACAGACATTCCCCGCCCTCGCCAAGCCTGAAGGAATAGTCAGGGAGCAGCTCCATTGCTGACGGGTAACCCGGCAGACTGATCGATGCCACCTTCACCGGCGCATCGGGATTCTCGACGCTGAATACAGCTACCTCACCGTCCCGGGGACCAAGACGATCCAACGCGTAAGCATACCCTCCCTTGAAAACAACGCCGCCCCCCGAAACAGGGGCCGGCGACAGCTCGCGGGTAATCACCTCGGCCAGATCAAACTCAACCGAATAGGACTGGCTTCCCTCCTCAGCCGGGAACTGGTCGAAGGATTGCCCGTTTCGGTCAAGCAGCAGGCTGTTCACGGTAAAACCCACCACTCCGACCGAAGGGCCCCGGTAGTGAATAGTAGCCTGCCGATAGTCAGGCGAGGCCTCGATCGAGCTAACCTCGTGCCTGGCAAAAGTAAGCCAGTCGAGATTTCCGGGCAGAAACATGCTCGCCTCAATCGGCTCGCTAAACCGCAGCACAACCGGTGTTCCAGGCTGTACCCCGACAGCACCGGATTGAGGCCAGGTGAACACCACGCGCGGCCCGATCTGGTCGTCAGGGTTCTCCGGCTGCACTTCTACCGGATCACCACCGAACAAAATCGAATATGCCGCCTGCCGCTCATTACCCGAGGCATCAGTGGCGTATGCACGAAACGCTACACTCGCCCTGTGGGGCGAACTGATCGAATACCGCTGCTGCAGGCGGTTGGGAGTCGACTCCTCAGAGAGCAACTCCACAACCACATCCCCCGGCTCAAGCAGCAGCCCGTCCCCCAAGCGAAGGACTTGCTGCACGTCAAGGCGCAGCCCAATGATCTCTCTGTCATCTAAAGCCTCAACCACAAGTTGTGCCTGGCTGGGAGCGGTCTCGCTGGACGGGGACGGCAAATCCGGGGAGTGGGCAAAACGGATCAGGGGAGGAGTGGGGTCCTCTCCGGTGAGCAATGAGTCAACGCTCACCTCCTCAAAGAAAAGTGGAAGCAATGCGAAGTTGCCAGAATTGAAGCGGTCGGCCAGGGACTCGGCGACCACACCACCGTAGGGTCGCTGAAATGGAAATCGTGGGTGTGTACCCGTCACCAGTAATTGGGTGCTCTCCAGGGTCACGGGGAAGCGAAAGCTGTAGCTGCCATTGGGAGGATAGCTGGAAGTATACATGGTTCCCGGCCGGAGTTTGCCCGGGCGATTGTCCAGCGGGGGCTGCTCCAGCATAATCGTGGCTCCCAATACGGGTTCCCCTGCAAAGTCCGGATCACGCCTCCCGTCTGACAGGCGCCGTGCTGTCTTCACCGTCCCGCCAATGCTCAAGGAAGTCCCCTGGGACATCATGATCGGAAGCAGGAGCTGGTGAGTCACGGTTTCTCCAATACCGGGAAGACCAAACGCCGAGAGTACCTTCTGCCCCTTGCCCAATGCGTCAATCGCCCCGTTGCTCGGACGACCCACACCCTTCAACTTGTTGAACAACTTGAAAAAGAGGCCCACCGTCATCGGAGACCGAATCTGCTCGGTAACAATGTCCCCCTCCATTCTGCCCAGGGCCGACACGTCATGGACTTGCAACGCCAGCGCCGATGCCGGAGCCTCCACCGCTCCCGGAAGTCCCAAAGTGCGCAGTTCACCATCCACATACTGCAGTTCGTCAATGACTTCAAACACCGTGCCCTCACCATAGTCGTGGGGGATGGCCAACCCCCACGTGACATCCTGCGGACCTACTCCAGGGCCCAGATTCAAGGCCGAAAGGTCTACTGCAAAACTCAACTCGGCTCTGGATACCTGCTGTGAGGGATCATCCATCGAAACCACCGCCCCACCAACGACCGCACCTCCCTCAGGTTGGATGCCGTTCAGAAAATCCATGACGCCGGCCAATGGAACAGGTTGGACTGCCAGCTTGGTCCGCGATTGCAAATCCCCCGGCTCAAGGATGACCTGCACCGGCCCTCCGTCGCTCTGGGCTTCCAGGATGCCGCCCTGCTGGTAGAGACCGACGAAACCGTTGTCGAACTCCTGACGACTCACCGGCACATAAACCCGCGTGCCGTTCAGGTTCACAAAGGTGGCACTGATAAAATCCTCCTCAGTGCCTGCAATAAAACTGCTGAAGCTCCCATCGACACGGCTCAAGACCGTCTGGGTTTCCCCGGTGCTTTCGTTGGTGAGGACGACCGGCACCTCCGGGTCAGCCACCCCGGGCTGTCCATGCACCACGATCGCAAACGGATCTTCCCCGGGAATGAACGCAGGAATAGCATCCGTAATCGCCGGAGGTATGTTGGTGGCTCCAGGTTCGTAAATGACCAGTTGGGCCCCCTCCCGCCGGGTGGAGGGCGGCAAGACCTCGAAGGTAAACGTATTGGACCCAACCAGGGTCAGCCCGGTGCCATCGGCCAAACCCGGGTCAATCTCCACAGTATACGTCTTGCCCCGCGAGAGTTGCTGCGCAGGCAGAAAAGTGGCTTTGGTCCCTGACAGGTTCAGACTCAATCCTCCAGGCAGAACCGCACCGTCCTCGGCCAGCAGACGAATGCCGTTCGCGCCAAAGCTGGTCCGCGAAACAGGCTCGGAAAACACCACCTGCACCGAGGTGGATGCCGGCACTCGCCGCGCCCCATCCTCGGGGATGACGGAGACAACCCGGGGACCCGAGGCCACCACCGCGAGATCGGCTTGGACGCCGGCGGAAGGGGTTACCACAGTCACGACAGTGCTCCCAAAATCCCCACTGGCAGGATCGAAGGCTGCCAGTTCGGATTCGCCCTCCGGAGCCACAAGCCGGAAGGAGCCTCCATCACCCGAGATAGTCAGCCAGGGAAGTGCGTTGAGTCGAACCGGCAGCCCTGCCGATGGTTCACCCGCAGCATCTCGCGCCACGCCTGCAACCACGCCTTGAGGCTGTGGCACGGTCACCAAGGCATACTGTCCAGCCTGCCGGATCCCGCCCAGCCGTGGCCCCTCAGCAGGCTCGATGGAACGCAAACGCCCCGCAGAGTCCGTTGCCAACCGCTCCACCGGTTCAAAACCGCGCCAGTTCCCCCCCATCAGCGCACGCCCCAAGACAAACAACGTATCCGGGGGCATCCCTTCGGCCTCAAACAGAATCCGTGCCCCGCTGTCCAGCTCCCCCACGCCAAGCTCAAAGGCGGCGGCAATGTCGTAACCCTCCGGCACCCAACCCGCGTAGGCGTCCCCGGCAAGCTTCCTCAGGCGAACGCCCTCCGCCCGCGGCAGTGCACCAGCGGAAACCAGGAGTTTCAAGTTGTCGAATACCGTCTGCCCTCCCTTGGGTCCAATAACTTTTCCGGTGAAATCACCCCCCACAAAGACCGCCACGTCCACTGTAACTTCAACGAGCTCCTCGCCGGGGAAAAGGTATTGAGGACGCAGGGGAAAGGACGCGTAAAGCTCCCGGGGATTACCGCCGGGACGCCTGTAGCCCACAAAAAACCGCTCGTGGGTAGGCAATGACCGTATCGTTCCATCCCTCAGGGAATACGTCTCTGAAATCTCTCCCCTGAGGAGCAGACCGCTGGGCAAATCAGCACCGGGATGGCGAATGACCACAGACGCCTCAGCAGTCACTTCGGAAGGAACCAGGCTCGCCAGTCGTAAAGGCGGTTCCACCTGCCCCTCCGCCTCAAGTGACGAAGCATCCAGATCCATTCGCTGCCAGCTCGTGTCACTGCGCTGCAGCACCGCCCCCCCCGACCCCACCCCCATCAAGGGATTGCCCGCCTCGGGCCCAACACTCCCATCATCTGCAATCACCACCGCAAACGCCCCCAACTGCGGCAAGGCCAACTCGACCTGGTTGGTGCCCACCCCGGTGAAACCCTCCATTGCAACCCAGTCCAGGGCGGACTCATCCCAGCGAACCAGCACCGCCGAGGCACCCGACAGAACATTGCCCCACAGGGTCGCCCGCAGATTCAACGGGTGACTCAACGCCTGGTCCGACTCCAGCCAGAAAGCCTGTAACGGACTCCAACCCGATGGCAGCAGCGCCGGCAGGGACTGGGCATCCAGCCCCGTGAGGGTAAACCCGGTAGTCTGGTTAACCTGCCCCGCAGAAAATGGAATCTCGAGATCCCCCCCCGACCCCACAAGGACCTGCCCCCCCAGGGGGGTCACCTGAACCAACTCGGTGCTCCGCTGAGTCAGCTGTGGATTCGGCAACAGAGCAACTCCGCTACCATCGAGTACGTCTCTGCGCCATACCGGCAAATACCCCTCGGCACTAAACTTCCACAAAAAGGAACCTCCACCATCGCCCAGGGTCAGCAAACCCGTCTCAGAATCGGAAACCCGGGTCGTCGTCCCGGCAGGCCCGGACTCCTCCACAATAACCGAAGCCAGTGGAAGGCCCGATTCATCGAGTGTCTGAACCCATGCCAAGGCCACCCGGTCCGGATCCAATCGACCAAACACCGCAAGCACCGGAGCCGGCACCTGCCCCGTCACCGGGGTCAGGGAAATGGTCCGACCTGGCGTAACCTGCCCCGGCAAGAGCCGCCCCTGCTCCAAAGCCGCCGAGAAATCCAGATAATCCCTCGCCGGCGAACCCGATTGCCCATCCACCCCCAACCAACCGCCAATACCCCGAAGCTCCTCGACCGATACCAGCAGCGGTCCCTCAACAATCCGATCCGATCGGTTGGTCAAAACCATCTCCGCATTCCATACCCCCTGCGCACGGTTCAAACGCATCGACCGGAACTGTACGCCAACTTCAGTGCTGACATCATCCAGGACAACTGGCACCCCCTGCACCTCAAAGCTGCGCTCCGCCCCCATCCCACAGGCCGGAAACAGCAACGCAGCCAGACAGGCCAGCAACAATCTCGTCACCTCAACTCGCATGCCTCTCCTCATCTCACTCGAAGTAAATCAACAGGTCCCTCCCCTCCTTCAACATGGAGGTCACTCTCAGTTCCCTGTCTGAAACCAAACGGTAAAACCGCTGCCCCCCGGCGCCCAAGCGCCCCATTCTTCGGGAAACTGGATCCACACCCACGCCGGATTCCTCGGAATAAGGCCCCTCAGGAACGGAGGACGACTCCAGAACTGGCTCCCCCCCCATGATTTCAAAGCTCAGCATGAACCCATCCCCCTCCTGTGCTATGCCGGTAATGTTCACCTCAGCCTCACTACGAATGCGCAAAAATGGCGGTGCAGTGGCCTTGGCCACCACCACCCGCTGCTCCTCCAGCCTCAACTCCACGGCAGACACTTCCGACCACTCACCGTCAGGAGCCACCGCACCCTCGACCACAAAGAGTTCAGGATCGTAAAAATAGCCAAGCTCCACCCGGCGACTATCGACCACAGCGAAATCAGCAATCCGCGCTCTCGGAGTGGACCGTAGCCTGTAAAAGCTGGCTCGACCGAATTCTCGAACCCTCACCAGTCCAGCAGCCCCGTCCACGATCGCCGCTGATTCGAGAAGGTACTCTCCATCCACCCGGTCTGCGGATTCGACCCGCACAAAGGGCTCAAGCGGCGATTCAACTTCGACAACCCATCGGGCCAAAAGCCGCACCCCCTCCACGTTGGATTCCGCCCCACTCAGCTCAACCGCGTTGGTCCAGCTGCCAGCCTCAAGGGCGCGCCATCGCAGCTCAACCGTCTCCATCTGCCCCACCGCTATATCGCCCAGGTCCAGCTCCCACGTGCCGTCTCCACGAACCGTCACCCCATCACTCAAAAGCCGCAAACCAGCGGGAACAACCCCCTGCAAACGCACACCGGTAGCCGCCGACGGTCCACCGTTTGTAACCACAATTCCATCCGTCCATTCCTCCTCCAGAACCCGCTGGGAGTCGCCAACCAAAGCCAGCTCCAGTCCGGTCAGGGGAAGCACCTCCCCCGACCAGACAAAGGTGTTATTCGAATACGATGTCTCAAGCTCATCAGCCTGCACCGAAATGGCCTGGGTCCACTCTCCCTCCACCTCCCCTGCAAGGGTGAGTTCCAACTGCGCAGAACCACCCGCCGGAAGGACGCCCACTTCCCAGATCCATCCGTTGGTGCCCGCCACCCACAATCCGCTCGAACCAGCCCCGGCAAGAACCCCGGCACCCGCACCCCAAACTCCGCTCACCACCACCGCTGTGGCGACATCCGGGCCAGCATTGGTCACGGTCAACAACCCGACACCGCTCCGGCTCAACAAGAGTGTGAGATCATCCGCAAAAGCCGAGACATCAACGGCAGGCAACCTGCTGATCCGCGGAGAGGTCACGTAAGCCACGGAGTTCCACTCGTTCTGGTTATCAAATAAATCGCCGTAAAGGGTCAGCCCTCCGTCGGCGAAAGTATCCGGAAGGCTGTAGCTAACAGAAAACGAAAGCGTGTAAGGAAACACCGGGTCCAGGTCATAGATGACGGCTTCCAAGGTGTTCAGGTCGAGGAGATCCACCGCCACCCCCCCCGGGGTCTCCGGAGCCCACACCGCTCCGGTCGGATCCATGGTAACCAACACGGCGGTTGAGACTCCGTCAGTGGTTTGCAGGGTTAGTGAAAAGGAATCGAGAAAGGCCCCAAACGCTTCAGGCTCCTCCGAACTAAACCCCACCTCCAACTCCAGGGTGGGCTCAAACTCCAGAGCCGGCACCTCAAAGACCCATTCCCCCGTCCATAGAGGAAAGCTGCCCCCCGTCTCAAAAGTGGTGGTACCATCCCCTCGATCTACAACCTGGGCGCATAAAGGCGTCACAGCCAGAAGGACACCCATCGCTGCTATGGCCGCAGCGTCGAGCCACCGCTGACTGCACATGGTAATGGATCTGGGCGTGCGCAAAACCACAGCAAATCTCATAACAGAGCGGCTATTAAACCGGCAATCCGAGTAATGGACTATATAAGCACGTCTTTTGAATAACTGGTAACATCCGACCCCCGACTTTTTCACCCCGCCCACTGGGCTGGACCACCCACCCTTACAAGGCCTCACTCAATACCCGGGCCAGTTCGTCCGTGCTCAGGACAATCGGGTTCGCCTTCATGCTGCTCGCCCGCTGCGCCTTCTCCACCAGCAGTGGAATATCGCCCTGGGCAATCCCGTGCTCAGACAAGGTCGGGATGTGCAGGTCCAACACCAAAGACTGAACCCACGCCAAGCCCTCCCGAAGGCTCGCGTCGGCATGCCCCGTTAGCAAACCCGCCACCTCCCGATAACGCTCCAGCGCCGGATTCCCCGGCTCCCGAGCCTGCAGAGCCCGGACATTCTCCTCGATCACATGCGGCAACAAAATGGCGCAGACCTCCCCATGCGGCGCAGGGAAAGCCCCCCCCACCGGCCCCGCAAAACCATGCACCGCACCCAACCCGGCGTTGGCCAAGGCCATCCCCCCAAAACACGCAGCAACCGCCATGTCCTCGCGCGCCCTTCGTTCCTCTCCACTCAAGTCAGGCCGCAAATCCCCCTCCACCCGCTTCGCCACCTCGTGCGCCAACCGTACCGAACGCGCGACACGCACCAGACCCTCCCGGCACAAACCATCGGTCAAGGCATTCGCTCTCCCCGAAACAAAAGGCTCAATCAACTGGGTCAACGCATCCAGTCCGGTCGCAGCAGTCAACCGCGGCCCCAAACCATAGGACAGCTCCGGATCCACCACCGCCAACCGCGGCAACAGATAGTTGCTCCGCAAGCTCACTTTCACCCGATGCTCCGATGACGAGAGAACCGCATTCCGGGTCACCTCCGTCCCCGTGCCCGCCGTGGTCGGTATCGCCACGAACGGAAGCCCCGGCTTCAACAACGGCCGCCCCCGCCCCACGACTTCCAGATAATCCAGCGGATCACCGGGATTCGTCACCAACCCCGCAATGGCCTTCCCCGGATCCAAGGCACTACCCCCACCCAAAGCCACCACAACC
>JBMTVN010000092.1:0-12651 GCA_049451415.1 Limisphaerales bacterium
ATCGGACCTGTAGGCGTAGCTCCCCGAATGGGGTTGCATCCAACCTCAGACCTTTTCAGCAACCTGCTACGCGTCGAGTCCTTCCACGGCCCCGGCACAGCGCTCACAGAGCAGGGGATGGGTGCCGTGGGTGCCAACCGAAGTTTCCCAGTGCCAGCAACGTCCGCATTTGGATCCACCCGCTTTCACGACCTCCACGGCAAGCTCTGCTTCACCCGCTTCGATCTGGAGCTGCGAGACATTCAGCAACTCCCGGAGCGACTCTGCATGGGCAGAGAAATTACCGGCATCCTCCACGCGCAAGGTCATGCTGGCTTCGAGTGCCTTGCCGATGAGCTTGGCCTGTCGGGCCTTCTCCAACTCTGGCAAAACCTGCTCCCGCAGGGCAAACAACCGGTTCCAGTCATTGCTCTCCTCCTCGGACCAGTCAAACGCCTCCGGCTCCCAGGTCGAGAGATGGACTGAAGCCGTGCTCGGCGCAGGCAGGTAAGCCCAAGCCTCGTCCGCCGTGAACGCCAGCACCGGAGCCAGCATCTGGCAGAGCCGGGTCGCAATCCGGTACAGCGCCGTCTGTGTGGATCGACGCCGTGCTGAATCGGGCGCGTCGGTGTAAAGCCGGTCCTTTACTACATCGTGGTAAATGGCTGAAAGCTCCACCGCAGCAAACTGCGTCAGCTTCTGGTAAACCACGTGGAACTCACAGGCATCATAAGCACGCGCAACCTCCTGCTCCAGGTCGGCCAGCCGACTAAGAATCCACCGGTCCAGCCCGGTCAACTTCGCAGCTGGAACCGTGTGCCTGGCGGGATCGAAATCAAAGAGGTTCGACAGCTGGTAACGCAACCCGTTGCGGATCACACGATACGCCTCACCAACGGTGTTGATACGCTCTTCACTGACGATGATGTCGTTACGGAAGTCCTGCGAGGCCACCCACAGGCGCATGACATCCGCACCCCACTTGTTCACGTAGAAATCCAGATTGCGGGGCTTCTCGTAGCCGCTCTTGGATACCTTTTGCCGGTCAGCGTTGACCATGAAGCCATGTGTCAGGACGGTCCGGTAGGGAGCCGCCCCCTGGCCGGCCAGCGAAAGCAGCAGCGAGGATTGAAACCACCCACGGTGCTGATCGCTGCCCTCCAGATACATGTCGGCCTGAAACTCGGGTCCACTCGGATGCAGTTCCTCACGGGCCGCCGTAACGCAGCGTGAGGAGGAACCGGAATCAATCCACACATCCAACGTGTCCAAGGCCTTCGCCACCGGCTCCGCACCCTCCCAATCCTCTGGTCGAACCGCAGCCCAAAGGTCCTTCACCTCGCGCTCGAACCAGACGTTGGAACCGTGCTCAGCGACAAGGTCGGCAGTCTTTCGCACCACCCGGGCGTCCAGGAATGACTCGCCGTTTTCTCCGATGAACGCCGGGATCGGAACACCCCAGGTGCGCTGACGCGAGATACACCAGTCGGGCCGGGCTGTCACCGCACCAATGATCCGGTTGCGACCCCAGTCCGGCACCCAGTTTACCTTCTCAATTTCCTCCAGCGCTCGGCTGCGGAACGGTTTGTCTCCCGCAACCTCCGCACGCTCATGGTCAATCCGCACAAACCACTGGTCCATGGCGCGGAAAATCACCGGCGTCTTGCTCCGCCAGCAATGAGGATAGCTGTGGACATAATCCTCCTGGTGCGCGAGACGGTTGCTGCCCCGCAGCAACTCCAACACCGCCTCGTTGGCCTCACTGCTTCCCTGTTTCGGCAAAATGGCCTTGCCCACCAGGTCCAACGGCATCTGCTGCTCCACCGGCAAATCCCCCGTGTGCGCCAGCCGGCCATCGTCGTCCACCGGCGAGTAAATCGGCAGTCCGTTCTGCAGGCCCAGACCATAATCCTCCAGGCCATGCCCGGGAGCGATGTGGACAAAGCCCGTTCCAGTCGTGCTCTCGACAAAGGAATCGCCGGCATAAAGACGGCCCCGACGATTGCAGAAAGGATGTTCGTATTCCACCTGGGCCAAGTGATCCCCGGTCAGGCTGCGCATGATTTCGTAACCCTCCCAGCCGCATTTCTCGGCGATCGTGGACAGGAGCATCGTGGAAACGATGATCGATTCCTGGCCTACACGAACCAGCGAGTAGCTGAACGAGGAGTTGTAGGCTACCGCCAGGTTGGCCGGCAGAGTCCAGGGCGTCGTGGTCCAGATGAGGATCGACATCCCGGGCGAATCCACCACCGGGAACTTCACGTATACACTCTGGCTGGTGTGGTCCTGATACTCTACCTCGGCCTCCGCCAGGGCCGTATGACAGGGGATACTCCAATACACGGGTTTCTTGCCGCGATACACAAATCCCTGCTCCACCAGATTGGCGAAGAGTCGCAGCTCTTCGGCCTCATAGGCCCTTTCCATGGTGATGTAGGGACGCTGCCAGTCACCCAGCAATCCAAGACGTTGTGACTGAGCACGTTGCACGTCAATGAACCGGCGGGCATACGCCTCACAGGCGGTACGGATCGCCGCAGGATCAGCGTCCGTCTGCCCCTCTTTCCGCATCTCCTGAGTCACCTTGAACTCGATCGGCAAACCATGACAGTCCCAGCCCGGCACAAATGGCGCGTCGAAACCGCGTAAGGTCTTCTGTCGCACCACGATGTCCTTGAGCGTGCGGTTCAGTAGGTGACCGATATGCAGGTCGCCGTTGGCAAAAGGCGGGCCGTCATGCAGAACAAAACGGGGTTGGCCAGCGCGCGCCGCCCGGATCTTCCCGTAAAGATCGTTCTGTTCCCAAGACGCTTGCCGCTGGGGTTCTCGAGTCACAAGATCGGCCTTCATCGGGAAGTCCGTCCGCGGCAGATTCAGCGTATTTTTATAATCCATAGTCACACCTGCGAAAGCGGCGAGCCTAGCAACGGGGCCTGTCCGGGGCAAGATGGGGAAAAAGTACGTGAAAGCCTGTCACCAAAAGGTCCCCTGCAACGTCTGGAGATGTCGGGTTAGTACCGGGTTACTGGGTTGGAACAAAGGCGGATGAGGTTCTGACAGTTCCTGCATCCAAGGGAAATTCGACCTCTCCCAGCCGCAAGGATGGGAGAGGTCATTTTCGGTCCCCTGATCTCAAGGCGGCCAAAACCATGGAAACGACAATCGAACTGATGAAAGCCTGCCGTAGGTTGCTCCCGAAACTCGCCCCCTGTCTGCTGCTGGGATGTCTGCTCCCGATCCACGCCAGGGCCGAAGGTGTGGTCGATCTCTGCGCTGAAGAGCAGGTTCTCGCCGCACTGAAGGGCGGTGGCCAGGTCGACTTTTCCTGCTCGGGAACGGTGGTGCTGACCGAGCCCCTCCTCATTACCCAAAACACCGTGCTGGATGCCGGCACCAACGAGGTCGTGTTCACCACCCAGTCCACCAATCGCCTGATGCGCGTCGCCCCGGGGGTCGAACTGGTCCTGCGCGGGCTCGTTCTCCGCGGTGGAAGGATCGTCGGAACCAGAGGACTCGACGGTGGGCCCGGTGAGGATGGCACCGGTGGTGAATCCGCCCAAGGCGGTGCAATTTGGAACGACCAGGGGCGTCTGGTGGCCGTCGATACCCGCTTCGAATCCAATTGGGCCCAGGGCGGTGCCGGTGGCCTTGGTGCCGATGGCGATGCCGTGCGAACTCGCGGTCGTGCCGGTGGAGCTGGCGGTTCCGCCTACGGTGGCGCGGTGGATAACCGCGGCGACGCGGAGTTCGTGCGCTGCGTATTTACCGACAACGCCGTGTTCGGGGGCGTCGGTGGCAATGGCGGTGGAGCCTACACCAACGAAGTGCTCGCGCTCGGTGGGGATGGTGGACGCGGTGGTGCCGCCTACGGGGCTGCGATCTATAATGGCAGCAACGCCTTGCTCACACTGCAGAACTGCAGCTTCGTTCAAGGCGTAGCGGGCGGTGAGATTGGGGGAGGGGGAGGTCTCGGCGCCAGCGGTAGAAGTTTCCCCGCCCAAAGCGGAGCCGCCGGCCGCGGAAGCGGTGGGGCCATCCATCACGCCGGCAACGTCCTCATCGCCGAGCGCGTCACGTTCCAGGCCAATACCGCCATCGGGGCAGGGGGATGGTCCGGCTTGAACGGACTGGAAGCCCGCTCGGGGCAGGACGGTTTCCCTGGTGGTGAAGCCTTGGGAGGCGCAGTGACGGTGAGCGCCGGCACGGCCACTTTCACAAACTGCACCTGGTTCCAGAATAGCGCCTCAGGTGGAACCGGTGGCGACGGTGGAGCCGGCGGGAGTCTCGACTTGGGCGCCGGTGGTGGCGATGGCGGTAACGGCGGTCGTGCTGCTGGGGCTGGTTTCCTCGCCATGTCAACCGGGCAGGCCCACCTGCTCAACTGCACCCTCTCGCTCAATAAGGCACAGGGTGGCCAAGCAGGGCAGGGCGGCGCAGCAGGCACCGCCCTGCAGGACCGGGGTGACGCTGGTCGGACCGGCTCAGCCTTGGGCGGCGGTGTCGCCAACCTCAATGGCACTGTCGCGCTGCTCAATACCATCCTCGACAACAATAACGCTGGGAATAACGGCTCGGGGATCATCTCCGATGGCGGCCATAACCTCAGCTCCGATGCCACACCGGTATGGAGTTCGGACTCGAGCCGTTCCACTACAGATCCGCGCGTAGCCTGGTTGGCCGATAACGGCGGGTTTACTCTCACGGCTGCGCTGAAAGCGGACAGCCCGGCCATTGACGCCGGTAATGACGTGACGGCGCCTGCCGTCGATCAACGTGGGCAACCCCGCCAGGGCACCGCCGATATCGGCGCCTTCGAGTTCGTCTCAGCCACGGCCGAAGCAACGCTGCAACCCTTGCGCGAAGGAAATGACCTGATGGTGCAATGGCCCGCCACGCTGACGGGATGGCGCTTGGAAATGACGACGGATCCGGCGAATGCACCGTGGACGGAGATCACAGACATCGTCAATGAAGGCGGCCTCAACCGTTTCCGGATCGCGCCCACAACCACGGATGCCGCTCTCTACTTCCGGCTGGCTCGTTGAGACCAAACCATACTTGCCCATTCCGGCTGCAACGCTTCCCCGGGCTTCTTTCTGAATGTGACCCAGGCGAATTCAAGCCGACCGCGGCCGCAAGGACGCGGTACCGACCCACGTTCGTGGAAGATTGAAAAGCCCGGGGCGCCGTAGAACCCCGGGATCGGTGCTCCCTTCCTTTCCGGGCTACACACGTACGATCCGACATCAGGGAATGGGCTGGGTTGGAGGCTGTCCGTCCCTGATAGGGATGTCCTACTGTGTCGACCTGGCTTGGTTTGCACCCTTCCCAAAACCAAGCCAGCCTCTCACCAGACGCACCACGGTCTTGAGTTTGCGGCTACGGTAACGGGCGATATACCGGCGCAGCGCAAAAGGGGAAGTCTCAGAAGTGTTGATGCCACCCATCACGGTACAGGCTGATTGATAGCCCGCCTCGGCCACCAGGTCCATGATCCCGGGATCATGGTCGCCATACGGATAACAGAAATGGAGAATCGGGCGGCCAAAGGTGTCCTCCAACTTCTTCTTGCTGGAGACAATCTCCTCGCGGGCCCGTTCCCGGGATATCTGCGTCAGCCGGGGATGGGTCATCGTGTGCGCACCGATTTCCTGTCCTGCCGCCAGCCAATCCCGCAGCTCCGCAGTGTCCATCAGTGGCTCCTTCACCTCACCCTGCGCGACCTGCCAGTGGTTGTAGCTGCCCATGCGATCCGCCACCACGAACTGGATGGCACGACAGCCGTGCTTTAGCAGCAAGGGCAACGCATGCTGACCCGCCTTGCGCGTGGCGTCATCCATGGTCAGCAGGATCTGGCGTCCCCCCGACGCACCCGGCGTCGCAGCCACATCGTAACTCGGCGTCGAATAACCCGCCTCCTTCAGCTCCCGAAGCTGGCGGTTGAACAACGCACTGCTCACATACAGTCCCTTCAACCGCACACCGCGTGGTCGCGGCCCCACCACGTGATACATCAGGATCGGTAGACCCTGTTGAAACACATCCGCAAAAGCTTTGAGCGAGGTGTAATGCCCGGACATGAGTGGTCAAATAAGGATCTAGAGCGCCCTGAGGGCCAACAGCTGGATCACCGGTTCATTGCGTTCACGGGAGAGATGGAGATCAATCCTGAAAGAAGCCGCCCAGTCGTTGTGCCCCTCAGGATCAACCAGCATCTGATCCACCAGCCAATGGGGTTGCTGATCCTCCTTCTTCAGATGCGTGTGCCGCAAATTGCGCGCCTCGGGATCGAACAGCAGGTGCTCATGATCCTCCCGGTACAGAGTCCATGCTTGTCCAAGCCGATCCGCCGTCCACGCCTGACCCTCGCCATCTTCCAGGGTATCCAACGCATCCAGCGCAAGATCCGAATCCCCCTCCGCCCACGTCCGCAAAAATAGAAAAACGCGCGCGCGGATCGATCCAACAAATGCCTTCTCGTCGCGCGTAATGTCCGGCTTCTCCTCCCCGGCCGCGGGCGGCTTCATCTCGGCCTCAGCCTGTTCAGCCACATAATCGGGATTCTTCAGTTTCTCCCACTCGTCCAACAGGCTGCTGTCCACCTGCCGCAGCATCGCCCGGAGATAGACTTCGTAGTCGCGCACCGCATCGGTCTTGGCGCTCTCCGGCACGGTCTGGCTCAAGACCTTGTGCACTCCCGATAAATGACGCAGCAACAGTCCTTCCGATCGCTGCAGATCATAGTCGCGCACATAGTCGGAGAAGGAACGGAAGGTCTCGAACATCTCCCGCGCAATCGACTTCGGACGTATGTTCTCCTGTCCAACCCACGGATGCCGGTCGGAAAAGGCGTTGAATGTCGCATAGACAAACTCGCGCTTGGGCTTCGGATGCTCCAGTTCCTCCAGCCGCTCCATGCGTTCCTCATACTCAACCCCCTCCGCCTTCAACTGCGAAACCAGCTTCGCCTTCAGCTTGTCCAGCTGCCGACGCAGGATCTGGATCGGGTCCTCGAGAATCGACTCGGCCAGGGTGACGACATCGAGAGCATAATCCGGCGCGTCCTTGTCCAACAGCGGCAGGGTCTCCAGCAGGTAGAGCGACAACGACTGGTTCATCGAGAAGTCGTCTTGCAGCTCAAGGTTCACCTGCAGTTTGGCCCCGGTCTGCGTGGGTGGAATAAACTCGATAATCTCGCGCTCGACGAGCGAGCGGAAGAGCTGCCACGCCCGGCGCTGCAACGCCTTCTTCGACTTGGGCGATTCATGGCAGTCGCGAATGAGCTGGCGCATCACCCGGCAACCATCCTCCGGCCGGCTCATCACGTTCAACAGCATCCCGTGCGACACCTCAAAGCGCGATACCAGCTGTTCCGGAGCAGCCTGAATCAAACGCTCAAACGTACTCTTCTCCCAGTTGATAAAGTTGTGCTCCGGGGGTTTGCGCTTGGTGAATTTCTTTCCCTTCTCCGCCGCCTTCCGCGCCAGCTGAAGATTCTCCACCACATGCTCCGGCGCCTGCGCCACCACCCAGCCCAAATCGTCAAAGCCCTTGCGGCCGGCGCGACCGCTGATCTGATGGAAATCCCGTGCGCTCAAGATCCGCGTCTTCTCACCATCATACTTGCAGAGCTTGGTGAACAATACGGTGCGAATGGGCACGTTCACCCCGACGCCAAGCGTGTCCGTACCGCAAATGACCCGCAGCAAACCCTTCTGGGCCAGCTGCTCAACCAGGATGCGATACTTGGGTAGCAGGCCGGCATGATGAATTCCAATCCCGTGCTTCAACCACTTCTTCACATCAGGCCCGTGCGGGCTGTGAAACTTGAAACCCTCAATGGCCTGCGCAATCTCCGCCTTCTCCTCGCGCGTGCAAACGTTGATGCTCGTAAAGTCCTGTGCGCTCTGCGCCGCCTCCGCCTGGGTGAAATGCACGATGTAAACCGGCGTTCGCCCCTGGTCCACCAGGTCCTGCAACGTCTGCGAAAGCGACGTCTCCGCATACGCGAACTCCAAAGGCACCGGACGGTCTGTCGACTTCACAGTCACAGTCTGTCTTCCAGTACGACGGTTGAGTTCGTCCTCAAAGAATGCCGTGTCACCCAGCGTGGCGGAAATCAGCAGGAACCTCGACTTCGGCAGCGTCAGCAACGGGACCTGCCACGCAACGCCACGGTCCCGGTCGGAATAGTAATGGAACTCGTCCATCACCACGTCGTGCACCTGGGCCGCATCCCCCTCGTGCAGCGCAATGTTGGCCAGGATCTCTGCCGTGCAGCACAAAATCGGCGCATCCCGGTTCACGGTTGCATCCCCGGTGCTGAGACCCACGTTCTGCGGTCCGAACTCCTTGCAGAGCGCCAGCCACTTCTCATTCACCAGCGCCTTGATCGGACAGGTGTAAACGGAACGTCGTCCGCGCGCCAAAGCCTGAAAATGCAGCGCCGCCGCCACCAGCGATTTCCCCGAACCAGTCGGGGTGTTCAGGATCACGTTCCGATCCTCAAACAACTCCAGGATCGCCGATTCCTGAGCCGGATACAGCTCCAACCCGATCTCCTCGACATACTCCAGAAACCGGCCAAGGAGCCAGTCGCTCGTGGGCCGCTCATCACGCGGAAGCAGATCGTAAAGGGTGCGTCGCAATGCTCGAAGTCAGGTGGTTACACAACGTGGCAAATTCACTTCCCCAAACCCGGGCTAGAAATCCGCCCGGAACACCACCCCGATACCATGGTTTACCACCGCATCAGTCCCGGTGGTCTGAATAGCGCCACCCCAATACTCCAGATCCCAATCCAGCCGGTCCACCACCGCCAGACGGTAATGCAGCCCCACCTGCATCCCCCTGCCAATCGCGTACGTCAGACTGGCAAAGCCTTGGTAGCCGGCCACAAACCGGTCCGAACCCACCCGACGCCATAACGGTGTCGCTCCACTGTCCGCCCGGGTCCAAACTCCACCTGCCCCGCCTCCCACACTGAAACCCAGTGGCCCCCACAACGGACGGTCGATCGCAGCCACGGCCTGGATAGGAACCTGCGTGAACTGGCCATCCGCCGCACCATACCCCAGCACCGACCCCATGGAGTTCCAGACATAGCCGGTCTCTATACCCACGCGCATCCAGGGCAGGGGACGATAGCCCGCACCCAGATCAACGCGAACGCCCGGATCAAGCTCGACCTCAGAATCCACATTGAGCCCCACCGGCAGGTCGACGTTCACCTTCCCGGCAAAGTTGGCTCCCAGGTCCACCCAATACAACCAGCGCGGCGTCTCCTCCACCACCAACACGGAGTCCGCATCCTCCGTCTCAACCGCACCCGCCGCAAAAGCCGGGACCGCAACCTGCAGCACCGCGCCAATCATCAGACTCCAAACTCGTAAACTCATTTCTGGCTCTTGATCTGTGCAATAATGTCGTCCGCCGTCAGCAACTCCGCCTTCGGCTCACGACGCGGTTTAAACTCCAGCTTGCCCTGCTCCAGGGTCCGCTTGCTCACGGTAATCCGGAACGGCATCCCCAAGAGGTCCGCATCCCCGAACTTCTCGCCTGCCCGCAGCGGACGATCGTCAAACAGGACGTCAATGCCCTCCTCCCGCAAACGCGCGTAGAGGTTTTCGGCACCTTCTTTGACCGCCGGATCCTCCAGGTTCAGCGCGATGAGATGCACGATGTAAGGAGCAATCTTGGGCGACCAGATAATACCCTTCTCATCGTGGTTTTGCTCAATCCAAGCCGCTGCCATGCGCGAGACACCAATGCCATAACAACCCATGACCGAGGTCCTGCGCTGCCCGGAGGTATCCACAAACCCACAGTCCATCGCCTCCGAATACTTCGTGCCCAGCTTGAAGATGTGCCCAACTTCAATGCCACGCGCCGACTTCAACTTGCCCGCACACCGCGGACAACAATCGCCGTCCTTCGCCAGCTTGTAGTCCCCGAACTCCGGCTTCGGCAGGTCCCGCCCAAAGTTGACGTTGATATTGTGGTAATTCGTCTGGTTGGCCCCGCACTCAAAGTTCACCCGGCCGTCGACATAGGTGTCAGCCAGAACACGAACGGAATCCGGCAGGCCAATCGGACCCGCATACCCCACTTCGGCCCCCGTCAGTTCCTTGATCTTCTCGGGAGGAACCAGCCGCAGCACCTTGCAGCCAAGCGCGTTGCGAAGCTTGATCTCGTTCACATCACAGTCGCCACGCACCATGACTGCAATCACCTTGTCGTCCGCCTCAAAGATCAGGGTCTTGGTGGTCTTCCAGACCGGAATCTTCAGGAAGTCCGCCAACACATCCACGCCAATCAGCCCCTCACCCAGCACCGCTTCCATCGGACGTTCCTCAGGGTCCTGCTCAAATTGCTCCAGCCTCGACTCAGCCTGTTCCTGGTTGGCCGCATACTCGCAGGAATCACAAAACAAAATCGTGTCCTCGCCGTTCTCCGCCAACACCATGAACTCCTGGCTGCCACTCCCGCCAATCGCCCCCGAATCCGCATCCACCGCCCGATACTCAAATCCAATCCGCTGGCAAATCCGGTGATACGCCTGCCGCATCGCCTCATACGATACCTCCAGCCCCGCATCATCCACGTCAAAACTGTACGCATCCTTCATGATGAACTCCCGCGTCCGCATCAGCCCAAACCGCGGACGAATCTCATCCCGAAACTTGGTCTGGATCTGGAATACCACCCGCGGCAAATCCTTGTAGGACTGGATGTCACGCCGCACCAGGTCCGTCACCACCTCCTCATGCGTCGGCCCCAGGCAGGCCACGCTTTCCCGACGGTCCTTAAACGCAAACATGATGCCGTCCACCGCCGTATACCGCTCCCAGCGACCGCTCTCCTCCCAGAGCTCCTTGGGCTGGAGCGCCGGCATGAGAAGCTCTTCAGCTCCAGCCGCTTCCATCTCCTCCCGAATGATCTGGGACAGCTTGCTCAAGGTGCGGTGAAGCAACGGCAGATAAGCATACACCCCCGCCGAAAGTTGCTGCATGTAACCACCCCGAACCAAAAGGCCATGTGCCGTCGTCTGCGCGTCTTTGGGGGCCTCACGCAGGGTCCTGCCCAGATGTCTCGATTGTCTCATATTGCTTGTCCCAGCCTGATGAACTCCGGAAATGCCCTTTCAACTAGCCGTGTTCAGTCCGGAAGAACACAAAAAACCACCCGAAAGCCAAGAATCGGTTCCTCGACCCGGGAAAGTCGGAGTCCTCACCCGCTCGCGATCCGACACCAACCGGGGGCAGACGGTAAAGCCGCTGGTCACCCGCGCTTTTAACTCGAAAAGCCGTCCCTTGTGCATTAGTAGTTATTGCAAATACAAGAGAACAAATCTTTGGCGCTGATGCTGCAGGTGCTGCCAGGGTTCCCTGCCGGATCCAGCGCCACCAGAGCGCAACGCACTATGAGCGGATCCCTGCAACCTGAGGACATCACCCCCCTTCGCAGTGGCACAAGCCTCAGTGAAGCCCACCATCACGAACGTTGCTGGGCCTGCGGCTCCCGCCGTCACGGCGGCCTCCAGCTGCGCTTCATACAGGGGAACGACCACTCCGTCGGATCCCAGTTCGATTGCGCCGAGTTCTATGCCGGTTACCCGGGAATCATCCACGGGGGGGTCATCTCCGCCGTGCTCGACGCCGCCATGACCCACTGCCTCTTCGCCCGCGGCGAAGACGCCCTCACCACCGAACTCAAGGTGCGCTTCCGCTCACCCGTAGCGGTCGGGACTCCCGGCAAAGTCCGCGCCACCCTGGTCCGCACCCGCGGCCAGTTCATCGAAGTCGCCGCCGAATTCTGGCAGGATGGCAAACTCTGCGCCGTCTCCCGCGGAAAATTCATCCGGTCCCAAGGTAACCTCAACCCCCTCGCACCCTATCCAACAGCCTAGTCTCGTCCCCCGCTGTCGCCGGAGGTCCCAATCGAAATACACGGAATCATCTCACGATCGTAATTCGATTCCGCCCAATTCAAGCGGGCCGTCCAGCGGCCGGAAAGAAACAGGTTGCAACCCGGTCACGCCCCAACGTATGGCAATGCCATGCGTTGTCTCGTCACCGGCGCCGGCGGATTCGTCGGATCCAACCTCGTGCATGCCCTCACACAACAAGGCCACGAGGTGCGTGCACTTGTCCGCAGTGGTAGCGACCGGACCGGGCTGAAGGGGCTGGAATGTGAGCCCGTGGAAGGGGACATCACTTGGCCGGATTCCTTGAGCACTGCCCTGAAAGGCTGCGACTGGTGCTTTCATGTCGCGGCCAGCTACCACCTCTGGCTCCGGGACTACGCCCCCATGTACCAGGCGAACGTGGAAGGCACACGCAACGTCATCAAGGCGGCTGCCCGGGCTGGCTGTTCGCGCATCGTCTACACCAGCACGGTAGGCTGCATAGGTCTTCCAAAGGACCAGGGTCGCGATACCCGGCCGACAGATGAGTCTACACCGGTTTCAGAAGCCCGGATGTCCAACCACTACAAACGGTCCAAGTGGCGCGGCGAACGGGTGGCTCTCGAACTCGCCGCCCAAGGTGCTCCGGTGGTGATCGTCAACCCCAGTGCACCCATCGGACCGCGTGATACCAAACCCACCCCCACCGGCAAGGTCATCGTGGATTTCCTGAATCGCCAGATGCCCGGTTACATCGATACCGG
>JBMTVN010000093.1:0-12582 GCA_049451415.1 Limisphaerales bacterium
CCAAGGTGGAGATGTTGCGGGGCGGGGGTATCCCGATTTACGAGCCTGGCTTGGAGGATGTAGTTCGCCGCAATGTGGAGGCGGGCCGGCTGGAGTTTACGACCAGCACCGCGGAGGGGGTAACCCGTTCCGACATCATATTCATTGCGGTGCCGACGCCTCCGCAGTCGGACGGTTCGGTGGATTTAAGTTATATTGAGGGGGTTGCGCGGGAGATTGCGGGGTGCATGACGGCGTATCGGATCATTGTGGACAAGAGCACGGTTCCGGTGCGGACAGGGGAGAAGGTGGCTGAGACGATTCGCCGGTATTGCAAGTCGAAGATCGACTTTGATGTGGTTAGCAACCCGGAGTTTTTGCGCGAGGGTTTTGCGGTGGACGATTTTCTGAAGCCGGACCGTGTGGTGATCGGGGTTCAGTCACCTCGGGCGGTTTCGGCGATGAAGGAGGTTTACGCTCCTTACAAGGCGCCAGTGATTGTGACGGACATCAACTCGGCCGAGTTGATCAAGCACGCGGCGAACTCTTTCCTGGCGCTGAAGATTTCCTACATCAACGCGGTGTCGGTGATTTGTGAGTTATCCGGGGCGAATGTGACGGAGGTGGCCAACGGGATCGGCATGGACACCCGGATTGGCCGGCGGTTCCTGGATGCCTCTCTGGGTTTTGGCGGCAGCTGTTTTCCCAAGGACCTCAGTGCCTTCATCAAGATTGCGGAGCAGTTGGGATACGACTTCGGACTGCTCAAGGAGGTGCAGAAGATCAACTCCTTCCAGATGGACGCGTTCCTGAAGAAGATTTGCGACACATTGTGGGTGGTGAAGGACAAGACCATTGGTGTGTTGGGGTTGGCATTCAAGCAGAACACGGACGATGTCCGGATGTCCCCGGCGATTGAGGTATGTCGTCGGCTGCAGCAGATGGGTGCGCGTTTGCGGGTGCATGACCCGAAGGCGATGGATAAGGCGCGCAAGGAGTTGCAGGACGTTGTCTGGGTGGAGGACAAGAATGACGTTGCGGAGGGCTGTGACGCCCTGGTGATTGCCACCGAATGGCCGGAGTTTGCGGAGTTGGACTTGGAGAAGGCCCGCAAGGGAATGACGCATCCGATTCTTTTTGATGGCCGGAATCTGTTTGATCCGGAGCAGATGGAGAAGCTGGGTTTTATCTACAAGAGCATTGGCCGCTGATTGCGTCATTGAAGTTGCGGCTGGGCTGGTGTTCCGCGAAGGGAGGCTGTTGATTGCGCAGCGTCGGGACGGGGATCATCTGGGTGGGCTGTGGGAGTTTCCCGGGGGGAAGCGAGATCCCGGGGAGACTTATGAGGCGTGCTTGCATCGGGAATTGATGGAGGAGCTGGGGATTGAGGTGGAGGTGGGTGATTTGTATCGCGAGGTGGAGCATGCTTATCCGGAGCGGACGGTGAGGCTGCGTTTTTTTCTTTGTTGCTGGACGAGGCATGAGCCGGCGGTCTTGGGGTGCAAGGCCTTCGAATGGGTTGGGCGGGAGGATTTGGGTGCGTATGCGTTTCCGGCTGCTGATGAGCATCTGCTGGAGGCGCTGATGGGGGAATCTGGCCTGTGGTTTTCGGGATCGCGATAGGGCTGGTCAGGCAGGAAGCGTTTGTCCTAATCTGCGCCCCACTTTTTCGGCTGGCCCAGAGCATGGGATGCGTTGGGTGGCCGTCTTGATTCCGAGATTTGTTCCAGGCCCGTTATGATGACCAGCACCGAGATTCGGCAATCGTTTCTGGAGTTCTTCCGCTCCAAGCAGCACACCTTGGTTCCGTCTGCCAGCTTGATGCCAGACGCACCGAACCTTTTGTTCACCAACGCCGGGATGAACCAGTTTGTGCCGATTTTTTTGGCGGAGCGGAAGCCGGATGTATCGAGTTGGGCGGGGGCGGTTCCGGGGTTGGACACGCGGGCGGCGGACACGCAGAAGTGCATTCGTGCCGGGGGCAAGCACAACGACTTGGAGGATGTGGGTTTGGACACGTATCACCACACCCTGTTTGAGATGTTGGGCAACTGGAGTTTTGGGGATTATTTCAAGAAGGAGGCGATTGCGTGGGCGTGGGAATTGATCACCGAGGTATGGAAGTTTCCCAAGGAGAGGTTGTATGCGACGGTGTATCAGCCGGGGCCCGGGGATCCGGCTGAGTTCGACCAGGAGGCTTACGACTACTGGGCGGAGCTTTTCTCAGCTGCTGGTTTGGATCCCAAAGTGCACATCTGTTTTGGGGGCAAGAAGGATAATTTCTGGATGATGGGGGATACGGGGCCTTGTGGTCCCTGTAGTGAGATTCACATTGATTTGACCCCCGGGGGTGATTCTCTGGGCAGGTTGGTGAACCAGGGCAAAGCCGAGTGTATTGAGATCTGGAACCTGGTTTTTATTCAGTTTGCTGCCGGCGTGGATGGGAGCTTTGCTCCTCTACCGGCGCGTCATGTGGATACCGGCATGGGGTTTGAGCGTGTGGTTGGAGTGATGCAGTGCACGCAGGGTTTCAAGGATTTCAGCAGGCTTGTCTCGAACTATGAGACCGACGTTTTCCGTCCAATTTTCGAGCGTCTGGAGCAATTGAGCGGGAAGAAGTATGGTTCCACGCTGCCGCGGGCGGATGCTTCCGGGCGATTAGTTCCGCAGAGTGAGCAGGAACAGGTGGATGTGGCCTTCAGGGTGATTGCGGACCACATTCGTACGCTGACCTGCGCGGCGGCGGATGGGATACGGCCAGGGAACAAGGACCGGAACTACGTGCTGCGGCGGATTCTGCGTCGGGCGGTGAGGTATGGTCGTACCTTGGGTTTGACTGAGCCGTTTTTCTACGAGCTGGTAGAAATTGTGGTGGAGACTCTGGGGGGTGTTTTTCCCGAGTTGGTGCAGCAACAGTCCAAGGTCAAGGAGGTCTTGCGGGCGGAGGAGGTTGCGTTCAACAAGACGTTGGATCGTGGTATCCAGTTGTTCAATGACGAGGTTGCCTCCCTTGAGGGGCGCACGGAATTGTCGGCTGAGGTGGCGTTCCGGCTCTTTGACGAGCAGGGGTTTCCTTCGGACCTGACTGAGCTGATGGCGCGTGAGCGTGGGTTGACGGTGGATTTGGCTGGCTTCCAAAAGCTGATGGAGGAGCAGCGTGAGCGTTCGAGGAACACGCGCAAAAAGACAGTGATTGAGGTATCCAGCCTCTCGCATCAGGAGCCCACCCGGTTTGTGGGTTTTGAGGAATTCTCGGTGGAATCGGAAGTCCTTGAGGTTGTGGAGGTGGACGGGGCGAGAGCGGTGGTGTTGGGGGAGACCCCGTTTTACGCCGAAATGGGGGGGCAGGTAGGGGACACGGGTTTACTGGAGGGGGATGGATCGAGCTGGGAGGTGAGTGACACGCGCAAAGCGGGGGACACGTGGTTGCATTTACTGGATGAGGTGGATTCCGTCCCGGAGATCGGGCAGAAGCTTGTCCTTCGAGTGGACATGGCACGGCGGTCTGCGATTCAGCGGCACCATACAGTGACCCATTTGCTTCACTGGGCTTTGCATGAGGTCGTGGGAAGAGAGGCCACCCAGAAGGGATCCTATGTTGGTCCCGAGAAGCTGACGTTTGACTTCAACAGCGCGGCCCTGAGCGAGCAGCAGGTGCGGGACATTGAGTCTTTGGTGAACCAGCGCATTCTGGAGAATGCCGGCGTTTCGTGGAGTGAGGCGTCGTATCAGGATGTTCGGCAGCGGCCGGATATCATGCAGTTTTTCGGTGACAAGTATGGTGATCGGGTTCGGGTGGTTCAGTTAGGCGGGCAGCCCGGGGGATTGAACGGGTATTCCATGGAGCTGTGTGGCGGGACGCATTGTCGTGCGACCGGCGAGATCGGCTTGTTCCGTGTGGCGTCCGAGTCGGCCGTGGCGGCAGGGGTGCGTCGGATTGAGGCCGTGGCGGGGATGGAGTCCTATCGTCGGTTCCAAGAGGAGTCGAACGTGCTGCGCGGGGTAGCGAGCCGGATCAATTCGCCATTGGATCAGGTGGAGCGGAAGATTGAGTCCTTGCTGATGCAGCAGAAGGAGTTGGAGCGTCAGGTTCGGACCATGTTGCAGGAGCGTGCATCCCTGACGGCCCAGGATTTGATTCGTAACGCGGTCGAGGTGGCGGGGGTGCCGTGGATTATTGCGAATGTAGGCCGGACTGACAACGACACTCTGCAAGCTGTGGTGGGGCACCTCAAGGGCGGGTTCGACGGTGTTGCGGTGCTTGTGGGGCAGGTGGGCGGGGATAAGCCGGTTAAGCTGATGGCGCTGGTGGGGTCTGCCCACACGACGAGGTTCCAGGCGGGGAAGATGATTCAGGCTGTTGCCCCATTGGTAGAGGGGCGTGGTGGGGGCAAGCCTGATTTCGCGCAGGGCGGGGGTGCCAACGTGGATGGGATCCCCAAAGTCATTGCTGCTGTGGAGGCCATGCGATGAGCGGGTGGTGGATGGGGTGTGGGTTCTAGCGCCGGAACAGAACCGGGACTACCTTCCTGTTTATGGCTGGCATCATTAATTCCCGCCGCAGGTGGTTTGGCCTGTTTTTCCTCCTCATGTCGGTTGGCCTGCTGGTGTGGGGGCAGACCTGGTTGAGGGATGCGCTCAAGGGGTGGGCCTACATTGGCTACTGGATGGTTTGTTTGCTTGTGACCCTCGTGGCTTTGGTGCTGGCGCTGGTAGATGTGAGGGCGACGCGACGGGAGATTCGTGCCCAGCAGCTTCGAATTCTGAAGGAGACCTTTGGTTCAGGGGAAGAGGCGCCTGACCAAAGGGGTGGTACTTGTGATGAGCGGGGTGGACGTTCCGGGCAAGGCATACGACATTCGGATGAATAGTCTTGTGTCCTGCCTAAAGTAAGTCTTGTTCAAACCGATTGATTTCATCGGGAGCTTGGCACCATAGTGGTGCAGTTCCCTTCGAACATGTCTGTCATCACAGTCAAAGAGAAGTCAGGAGGCCTGTCCGTTGCGCAGCAAGCGGCTTTGGTTCACTTGTTGGAGGACGATGATCCGGCGGTGACCGAGGTGGTTCGCCAGCGGATTCTGGCATGTGGGGAAGGCGCGATCGAGTGGTTGCGGAGCTATCGGCTGGATGGGAATCCGGTCATCAGGAAGCGGGTTCTGGGGTTGATGCAGTATTTGGGGCGTCAGCGGGCGGACAATGATTTCCTGAGGCTTTGTCTCAGTCACGGCGAAGATTTTGATCTGGAGGAGGCGATGTGGTCATTAGCTGCGACGCGCTATCCCGAGATTAACGTTGAAGGCTACCGTGCTCTGTTGGATGAGATGGCGGAGGAGTTGAGGGAGGATCTGCCCACGAGTGGGGCGTCGGGTGAGGTTCTCGCCCACATCAACGCCTGTCTGTTTGACTCCAAGGGGTTTAAAGGCAACGAAACCGACTACTATGATCCGGAGAACAGTTATCTGAACCGGGTGATGGACCGGCGCATGGGGAATCCCGTGAGCTTGTGTCTGATCTACCTCTTTGTGGCCCGGCGGTTACAGTTGCCGATTGCCGGTATTGGTATGCCGGGACACTTCCTGTGTCGCTACCAGACCAGCAAGGAAGAGGTTTTTATTGATGCATTCAATCAGGGTCGGCTGCTCAGCAAGTCGGACTGCATCAAGTACTTAATGCAGGTCAGCTACGGCTACCAGGAGGGGCTGCTGTCGCCCTCCAGTCCGCGGCGGATCCTGCTTCGGGTATGCTCTAACCTGCATCAGGTGTATGTGCACTTTAAGGACCGCGATGAAACCAATCGCCTGCAGCGTTACGTGGTAGCGTTGGCGCGGTGAGTCTCGCCTTCAGGAGGGGGGTGAGGGTGTGCATTCCGGGCTTCAAGTCCTTTCCGGGGGGTGCGCTTAAAATTGCGCGGTGCGGCCTCCTGCAAAAGTCCTTTACAAGGCGTTGGATGAGCACGTATGTTCTTCGCTTTCGATTTAAGACTGAATTAGAAGAAGTAGCGGTTGGGAACAGACCCGTATGCAAGCCAAGAATAAGACGATTCAGGATTTCCGCACACATGAGCGGGACACCGGATCGGCCGATGTACAGATCGCTCTGCTGACGCATCGTATCAATCATCTCACGACGCATCTCCAGCAGAACAAGAAGGACCACAGCTCCCGTCGCGGGCTTTTGGTGATGGTTGGCCAACGCCGCCGTCTGCTGGATTATCTGAAGTCCACCGATGTTTCTCGTTATCAGACGATAACGAAGAAGCTGAAGCTTCGTCGCTAGAAAACCTTCCCGGCAACCTTTCAGGTTGCCGGGTTTTTGTTGTGTCCGGAGGATTCAGCCAGATGGCGGGCCTTTGGCTACAGCTGTACGCAGGGGAAAGCGGCATCGTGGACGCGATCGTGCCGGACTTCTTTCCCGTAACCTCAGAAAGAATGGTCGTGTTCAGAAGGTGCACACCTTTGGCTTAGGGAAATTTCAGTCAATGCCTGGATGCCGGGCCTTGAAAGAAATTCCTCCGGGTCAAGGTTGTGTCAAAGCTTATGGCACACAAAGTAACTGTGAAGCTGCCGAACGATCGGCAGATGACTTTTGAATCCGGCAAACTCGCCAAGCAGGCGGATGGTGCGGTGACCGTCCAATGCGGTGAGACGATTTTGATTGTTGCTGCGGTCGGGGCCAGTACGCCCCGTCCTGGCATTGATTTCTTTCCCTTGACGGTGGATTACCGGGAGAAGGCAGCTGCGGCTGGCCGGTTTCCTGGCGGATATTTCAAGCGGGAGGGGCGTCCTACCGAGAAGGAGATTTTGACCTGCCGGATGATTGATCGTCCGATTCGTCCGTTGTTTCCGAAGGGTTGGATCAACGAGGTCCAGGTGCAGAGCGTTCTGTTGAGTGCGGATGGGGAGAACGACCCGGACATTTTGGCGGTGAACGGAGCGTCGGCGGCGCTCATGGTGAGTGACATTCCGTGGGCTGGCCCGCTGGGGGCGGTTCGTTTGGGTCGCATCAAGGGTGAGTTTGTGGTGAACCCGACTCACGAAGAGATGGCTGAGAGCGATCTGGATCTGGTTTACGTGGGTAGCGAGACTGATCTGGTCATGTTTGAGGGTGCGGCCAAGGAGATTACCGAAGAGGATTTCAACAAGGCTTTGTTGCTGGCGCATGATGCGGTTCAGCCGATTATTGCCGGGCAGAAGGAATTGGCCAAGGTGGCTGGGCGGCCGAAGCGCGAGGTGTCCATCAAGCTGGTGCCGGACGAGGTCCTGGCGGAAGCAAAGGCTACCGCAGGGGAGAAGATAGTTCCGGCCCTGCTGACGGTTGGCAAGTTGGCCCGTGAGGCGGCGGTCAAGCAGGTGGCAGAGGAAGTGGCAGCCAAGCTGGTGGAGAAGTTTGGCGAGGAAGTGGCGACTGATGCAGTGGCCAAGGAGGCTTTCTACTACGTTCAGAAAGAGGCCGTTCGCTCCTTGCTCCTGGACCAGGGCAAGCGTCTGGACGGTCGCAAGGATGACGAAGTCCGGCCCTTGGAGTCGGAGGTTGGCATTCTTCCCCGGGCACACGGTTCGGCGATGTTCCAGCGGGGTGAGACTCAGGCTGTGACATTGGCGACGCTGGGCACGATGGAAGACGCTCAGGAATTTGATTCCTACACGGGCGGTTCCAACCAGAAGAAGTTCATTTTGCACTACAACTTCCCCAATTTCTCGGTGGGCGAGACTGGCCGCATCAGTGGTCCGGGACGTCGTGAGATTGGCCATGGTGCATTGGCTGAGCGTTCCCTGGAGCCGATGATTCCGTTCGACACCTTCCAGTATGCCATCCGCGTTACCTGCGAGATCATGGAATCCAATGGCAGCACGTCCATGGCGTCGGTGTGCGGTGGCACGTTGGCGTTGATGGATGCCGGTGTTCCGATGATCCGGCCGGTGGCGGGCATCAGCGTGGGGCTTTGCACCAGGGAGGATGCTGACGGCAAGATCGCCAAGCACGTATTGCTTACCGACATTATTGGGTGGGAGGATGCGTTCTGCGACATGGACTGCAAGATCTCCGGCACTGAGAAGGGCATTACCGGTTTCCAGCTGGATCTGAAGTTGCGCGGTGTGCCTCACAACATCATGGCTGACGCAGTGGAGCGTGCCCGGGTGGCCCGCATGCACATCCTTGGCAAGATGGCGGAGACCTTGGCTCAGCCAAGGGAAGAGCTCAGCCGTTACGCGCCGAGAATCCTCAGCATCAAGATCAACCCTGACAAGATCGGGGCGCTCATTGGCCCTGGCGGCAAGAACATCAAGCGCATCGTTGATGAGTCCGGCTGTGAGATCAACATCGAGGACGACGGCACCGTGATGATCTACTCTGTCTCGGCCGAGGGGATGCAGATTGCCCGTGAGGCGGTGGAGGCCATGGTGGGTGAGATCGAAGTTGGCAAGATCTACCGCGGCAAGGTCGTTACCATCAAGGACTTTGGCGTCTTTGTGGAGATCTTCCCCGGCAAGGATGGTCTGGTGCACATCAGCGAGCTGGCCAACTTCCGTGTGAAGTCGGCTGAGGACATCGTGAAGATGGGCGACGAGATCTGGGTGAAATGCATAGGTGTGGACGAGAAGGGGCGGGTGAAGCTTTCGCGTCGCGCGGCGATGGAAGACCGTGATCGTGAGATGAAGGCTGAGCAGGAAGGTGCGGCTGAGGAGCCCGCGGCCGAGTAACGCCATTCATTTTCGGTAGGAATTCAAGACAAACCCTCCGGGCGGGCGCTGAGCCTTCCGGAGGGTTTGTTTTTCCCTCGCTTGCCAAGCAGCCTGCGGCTCGTTTTAATGTCGCGGTGTCAAGACAGCAGACTTTACGGGAGGCCAGTTCACTCGAAGGAATAGGGCTTCACAGCGGGAACCGGGTGCGTCTGAAGGTGCTGCCGGCGGAGGCCGGCACCGGGATACGCTTCCGGCGCGTTGACCTGGATGGGCATCCTGAGATTGAGGCGTCGGTTTCGCATGTGAGCGAGACCAACCGTTCCACGACGCTCTCCAAGGGGAACATCAAGATCCACACTGTGGAGCACTTGCTGGCGACGCTATCGGGTTATGGGGTGGACAATGCGATTGTGGAGTTGGATGCCAACGAGCCGCCGATCGGCGATGGCAGTTCGAAGCATTTTTGCGAGCTGGTGATGCAGGCGGGGATTCAGCCGCAGGCGGAGGAGCGGGATGTGTTGAAGGTGACGACGCCGATTGAGGTGCAGTCGGGGGATTCGGTGATGTCGGTTTTTCCGCATGATCGGTTTAAGATTACGTGCACGAGTTCTGATCGTGAGGGGCGGTTTACCCAATTTTACAGCATTGAGCTGAGTCCTGAGAGTTGGGAGCGTGAGCTGTCAGTTGCGCGGACCTTTTGTTTTTACGAGGAGATTGAGCATCTCATTAAGAACGGGTTGATTCGCGGTGGGAGTTTGGAGAATGCGGTGGTGATCCGGGACGATGCTGTTTTGACCACCGAGCCGTTGAGGTATCCCGAGGAGTTTGTGCGGCACAAGATTCTGGATATCGTGGGCGACTTGTCGTTGGTGGGGCGGCCAATTCAGGGACATGTGATTGCGGTGAAGCCGAGCCACACCATTAATTGTGAACTGGCGAAGCGGCTGGCGGAGGGCATCAAGCGGACCACCGCCGCCAAGTCGAGTTTTGCGGCACCCCCGGCGGCGGCAGCGAAGGTGAAGGTTGGGACTGAAGCGCCCGCTTCCGGGAAAGCGATTTACGACATCATGCGGTTATTGAAGGTATTGCCTCATCGATATCCGTTCATGATGGTGGACCGCATCACGCATCTGGAGGACAACAAGGTTACGGGTCAGAAGAACGTAACGATCAACGAACCCTATTTTCAGGGGCATTTTCCCGGGCATCCCATTATGCCCGGGGTTCTGCAGCTGGAGGCAATTGCACAGGTTGCGGGGATCTTGATGCTGAACCAGCCGGAGAATGCCGGGAAGCCTGCCTACTTCATGTCAGCGGAAAACGTCAAGTGGCGGAAGCCGGTGAGGCCGGGTGATGTGTTGATGATTGAGGTGGAACTGACCCGCAAGCGTGGTCGTATCGGGCGGGCGAAGGGCGTTTGCAGCGTGGATGGTGAGACGGTGAGTGAAGCCGAGGTCACCTTCATGGTTGTGGACGAGTAGCAGGGGTGAACAGCCTTGCGGATGGAGGTAGCGAATCCATGATTCATTTCATGCCGATTTGGGCGTGGGTGAGTTTGGGTGTGATGGGGATGTTAGCCGTCAGCTTTTTCTTTGCGCTGGCGGAGTCGGCTTTGTTCAGCCTTGGTCGATGGCGGCTTCGTCGGCTGCAGGAGCAGGTGCCTGTGGTTGGGGAAAGGGTGAAGCGATTGCTGGATTTCCCCCAGGATTTGCTGGCGACTTTGGTGTTGGGGAACACGCTGGCCAACGCCATGGCGGTGGCTTTGGTGTTATGGATTCTGCAGGACTTGGCCTGGTCATCGTGGGAGGTGCCGGGATTGTTACTCATGCTATTCGGTTTCCTGGTGGTGGGAGGGGAGGTTATTCCGAAGACGTTGGCGGTGCGTGCGCCCGAGCGTTGGAGTGCGAGACTGGCGAGGCCGGTGGCCTGGCTAGTGAGGGTATTGCAGCCGGCACACCGGATGGCCCAGGCTTGGGTGAATTTCGTATTGCGATCGTTGACCCGTCGCATTCCTCCGCCGTCGCGTCATCTGTCTGATGAGGAGTATGAGGAACTCACCCAGATGGCCTGGCAGAGCGGGACCCTGGGGGAAACTGAGAAGGAGATGATTTTGAACATCCTTCAGTTTGACCAGCGGACGGCGAAGGATGTGATGCTGCCCCGGTCGCAGATGGCTTGTATCTCTGACGAATTCACCGTGGAAGAGATGCTGGAAGTCGCTCGAAAGACGAAGCATCAGCGATTGCCGGTTTATGATGAGGATCCGGACACGATCGTGGGGGTGTTGAACACGAGGGTATTGTTATTGGATCCCGGGGTGGATTTGGCGGAGGCGATTGAGCTGCCTTCCTATGTTCCAGAGAGCATGAATCTACTGTTCCTGTTCAAGAGTCTGCAACAGCAGCAGCGGGGCATGGCGATTGTGTTGGACGAGTATGGGGCCACGGTAGGGCTTGTAACGTTGCATGACATTCTTGAGTCGATGGTGGGTGAGATGCATGGGGAGGGGGAGGAGCAGGGGTTCCTGATGGAAGAGTTGGCACCGGGTTTATGGCGGGTGAATGCGCGGCTGCGGCTGGATGATTTTCGAAGGGAGCTGCCCGATTTGGAGGATGTGCCGGAGGTGGAGACCTTGGGGGGGCTGGTGGCGCACGTGGCTGAGCGTATTCCCAAGGTGGGTGAGATTGTCCAGCATCAAGGGTTGAGGATGACCGTGCTGGCGGCTGACGAGCGGTGTGTCCGTGAGCTCAGGGTGGAGCGTTTGGGCCGGAAAGGGGGGCGATAGATGGACAGTTACGTTTTGTGGGGCATCCTGCTGGTTCTTGCCGTGGCGTTGTCTGCCTTCTTTTCCGGGATGGAAGCGGGTTTGTTTGCATTGAACCCGGTGAGGATTCGCACTTGGGTCAGGCAGGAACGGAAGGGGGCGCGGCAACTCCATGCGTATCTGCAGGATCCTGAGGGTTTCTTGTGGACTGTTGTGGTTGGGAACACGCTGGCGAACTGTCTGGCGGTGGTGATCACGGTTCTCCTGCTGATTCAGTTTCTGGCGGACCATCCATCCGGGCTGCTGGTCTTGTTTTTTTCCGGGGTTTTCTTTTTCCATGCAGTGGCGGATCTTCTGCCGAAGCGAATTTTCCAGACCTATCCGAACCGGCTCTGTTTGCTGATGGTAAGGCCGTTTCGGCTGGTGCATCGTCTGCTCGCACCCTTGGTGGGGCTGTTAAGGTTTGCTGCTCGTCTGGTGACTCCGCGTGATGCGGTGCGGCAAGGACACCGGCTGGTCTCTAGTCTCGAGGAATTCCGGTTAACCCTGCAGGAATCCCCCGAGGGCTTGAGTCGGGATGAGCGGCAAATGATTGGCCGGGTTCTGGATTTGCGCGGTGTGATGGTGGGAGAGCTGGCAACACCGCTTGCGAAGTTGGTATCGGTGAATACCGAAACTCCGCTGGGGGATGTATTGAGTCTGGCGAGGCAGCGGCGGGTAACGCGTTTCCCGGTTTGGGAGGGCAGGGGTGGGAAGGGGGGAGTGCCGCGGGTTGTGGGGGTGATTAGTCTGAAGACGCTGCTTTATCAGGAGCAGTTGAACCTGCGGCGACCTGCTGCGGAGTTTCTGAAGCCGGCTTTGTATTTGCCTGAGGAGAGCAGGGCTGACGAGGCGCTGCAGCGGATGCGGCGGAGCGGGCATCGGCTGGCGATCGTGTTGGGCAGTCAGGGCAAGGAAGCCGGGGTGGTGACGAGGGATGATATCCTTCGTTTTTTATTTGGTGAGGTGAAGGTTTAGCATGGAAGAACTGGTTCCCATTTTATTGAAGATTCTGGCGGTGGTGGTGCTGGTATTGCTGAATGGATTTTTTGTGGCGGCTGAGTTTGCGCTGGTGAAAGTGCGCGATACGCAGTTGACCCCACTGGTGGCGAAGGG
>JBMTVN010000094.1:0-12484 GCA_049451415.1 Limisphaerales bacterium
GTATCCGCTTTCGGGGGTGTGGTGGATGCGCTGGGGCGGGGAGCGGGGGCGGTTGGTGGGTCCGATACGGTGCTGGCGGGCGGAGGACGGAGGTGCGATGAGGGTGGAGATGGCCGTGGAAGGTCAGGGTGGAGAGATGCGGTTGTTGTGGCGTCGGTTAGGGGATGATGGCTTTGCTGAGGAACGGAGTACGGTTTGGCGGGTGAGGGGTGGCGGTGAGTTTCAGGGGCATGTGATTGATTTGGCCGGAGAGGAGAATTACTCGGGGTTGGTGGTGGGAATGGCTTTGGAACCGGTGGGGGAGGAATGGGAGGGGCAGGCAGTCGGAGGGGGGAGGTGCTGGGCGGTAAGCGGTAAGCGGTAAGCGCTGAGGGCTGAGCGCTGAGGGCTGAGGGCTGAGCGTTCGGTGCGTCAGTGCGTCGGTGCGTCGGTTTAGTTAGGCACGGCTGGTGCCGCGCACAAAATGTCGACGCTCCTTCGGGCGGCTTATTCGAAGTGACGCAGCGCCTGCCGTGAGCTTCGGGTGTTGCTACCGATGGCGATTTCGATGGATTTCGCTGTGCGAAATCCAGTGGCGCCGCTGGGACGTAGAACGTCCCGAGCGCGGCGCTGGATGGTCTGAAATACTGAATTACAGAAACACCGAAACACTGGGCGCTGAGCGCTGCCTGTCCGCCATAGCCTTGGCGAAGGCGGAAGGGCCGAGCCACTGTTTGCTGTCTAAGGTCTCCTGGCTACACGCGCCGGAGGCGCGCTCGATACCGATAGCGATAGCGATTTCGATTTCGCAGGATTGGGGTGGGGGGTGGCAATGGTTTGAGGGCACACAGGAGTGCGCCCCTACCTTCATGGGGGGGCTGGGGGAGTCTGGTATTGCCAAGTTTCTACTGGGCAGCCTTAATGACTGGGTAATCACCCGGCAGCCCAGAGGTTATGGACCTGTTGCACTGTTTTGACTGCAGGTGTCCTGATGTGCCCGTGGCGCGGTGGGTGGCAAGGTGTTTTGAGATGAGGACCCCAGCGAGAATTCCGAGTGAGGGGCGCGCGGTTGGGAGGTTGGCATTCACGTTGATCGAGTTACTGGTGGTGATTGCGATCATTGCGATTTTGGCGGGCATGTTATTGCCGGCGTTATCCAAGGCGAAGGAGCAGGGGCAACGGGCGAAGTGTTTATCGAACATCAAGCAGGTCCTGTTGTGTGTGCACATGTATGTGGACGACAACGGAGATTATCTGCCTTACAGCTCCTGGAGTTCGGGGACTTACAATGTGGCTAACTGGGCGTATACGCGAATGCGGACGAATGCGCCGGAGCATCGGGTGGAGTATGGGCAACTGTGGAACTACCATCAGACGCGCGAGTTGTATTGGTGTCCGCTGGACCGGACGAACACGGTGTTTTTCAAGGAGCGGGAGATGCAGGTGTCGAGCTACATGATCAACGGTGCGGTTTCGAGTTACGGCACGGGGCCGTCGGGGGATTGGACCACGTGGAAGATGAGTGCGTTTCAGCCGGACTTCATGTTGTTTTGGGAAGCGGACGAGAAGTTGCCATCGAATTATGACAATGTGGCGAGTCGGCCGAATGAGGGGGTCACGCAGCGGCATAATACCGGGAGCGTGATGGGGATGTTTGGGGGGCACACGGAGTTCATGAGTTACAAGAACTACATTCAGGAGGCGGGGATCGGGGGATTTCCGGGGATGCGGCCGGGGCGGTTCTGGTGCGATCCGGGTTCGAGGACTGGAGATTGAGTGTAGGCGGTTGGAGAAGGAGGAAGCGTATGAAGCAATCGAATCGATTTGGGATGGTGGTGGGCGGGGTGGCGTTGTTGCTGGTGTTGGCCGGGTGTTCGGGAGGGAGTGAGGAGGAGCTAATGCTGGGGCGGCCGGAGACGTCGCAAGAGGCGGCGGTCCAAGTGAACGAGGTTTTTCAGGGGGCGCCGCCCGAGATCCAGGAGGCGGCGCAGGTGGCCGCGGAGGGATTGCAGACCGGGGATTACGAGAAGGCAGTGTTGTCGTTACAGGCGATCCAAGCGTCGGGGAACTTGACCGTGAACCAGGGGATGGCGGTGCACAACTCGATGGTGACCTTGGAGGCGGAGTTGATTGCGGCGAAGCAGTCGGGCGATCCGGCGGCGATTGCGGCGTATGAGCGTTGGAAGAACCTGAAGCGGCGCTGAGGATGTCCTGCGTTGCAAAAGTGAATGGAGTGAGGATTGATGGCTGAGGCATTGGCTCATGGAACCGGGGCGGGGTGTTTGGGTGTAGTGGGTTTGGGGTTAATGGGTTCGGTATTGGCTACGCGCTGGCTGGAGGCTGGGGGGCGTGTGGTCGGTTATGATGTGGACGCGGCGGCCTGTGCTGGATTGGTTGCTGCCGGAGGTACGTTGGCGGGTGGAGTGGCCGAGGTTTTTCGGCGGTGCGACCGCGTAGTATTGAGTCTGCCTTCAGACCGGGAGGTTGAGGACGTTTTATTTGGTCCTGAGAAGGTTTTACGGTCGGGTTTACTGGTGGTGGACACGACGACTGGGGAACCTGGTTTGAGGGAGGTTTGGGGGATCAGGTTGGCGGAGTTGGGTGGGGGCTATGTGGATGCGACCATTTCCGGCAGCAGCGAGCAGGTGCGGCGTGGTGAAGGTTTATGGATGTTGGGTGGGGAGCTGAATTGGGTGGGGCATGCGGAGGAGGTGGTGAAGGTTTTTGGCGGAAGGATGGTCCGGACTGGGGGTTGGGGGAGTGGGGCTAGGATGAAGCTGGTGACGAATTTGGTATTGGGATTAAACCGGGCTGTTTTGGCGGAGGGCTTGGCTTTTGGGGGGGCATTAGGTCTGGTCAAGGCTGAGGTCTTGGAGGTGTTGAGAGCGAGCGCGGCGTATTCGCGAGCGATGGACAGCAAGGGAGGCAAGATGGTCTCCGGGGAATATGATCCGCCGGAGGCGAGGCTGTTGCAGCATTTGAAGGATGTGGACTTGATTTGTGAGGAGGCCAAGCGGAACGGGCAGGCGCTTCCGCTGTCTGCGGTGCATCGGGATTTGTTGAGACAGGCTCAGGAGAGGGGATGCGGAGGGTTGGACAACAGTGTGATCCTGCGGGTGATGGAGACTTTGAGGGGGGACGAGCGGGAGGGTGGGGGGTGATGTCACGGGGTCGACAATTTGCGGTACTGTTGGCGGCGTTTGGTGCGCTGGTGTTTGACGGTGTGGAGTTGGGATTGATGCCGGTGGCTTCGTTGTCGGTTTCCAAGAGCTTATTGGGTGAGGGGTATAGTGCCGTGGTTGGTGGCATATGGTTTGCGCGGTTTACGGCGGCGCTGATGCTGGGTGCGGCGGTGGGGGGGATCTTATTTGGCTGGCTGGGAGATCGGGTTGGCCGCAAGCAGGCCTTGGGGTGGAGCGTGCTGTTCTATTCCGTTTTTGCGGGATTGGGGGCCTTTGTGGCGACCCAGGAGCAGATGTTGGTTTTGCGGTTTGTGGTGGGGCTGGGGGTGGGAGGGGTATGGCCGAACGCGGTGGCGCTGGTGGCGGAGTGCTGGCCTGACAAGTCCAGGCCGATTGTAGCGGGGCTGATGGGGGCGGCGATCAACACGGGGGTGTTGTTGTTATCGCAGGTGGCACGTGAGTGGCCGGTATCGGCTGATTCCTGGAGGTGGCTGTTCAAGCTGGCTGCGGTTCCGGCGGCGTGGGGGATCGTTGTGCTGGCATTGTTGCCCGAGTCGCCGCGCTGGTTGGCCGGGAGGAGGGCGGGGAGAATTCAGGGAGGCGGGTCTGGGGATGGAGTGTTGGGTGGATTATTTCGAGGTTCGATGTTGCGGGTGACGTTGGTGGGGATTGTGGTGGGGTCGATTCCCTTGGTGGGGGCTTGGGCGGCGAGCAAGTGGATGATTCCGTGGGCAGACAAAGTCGGGGGTGTAGTTGAGCCGGGCTATAAAGCGAAGACGCAGGGGTGGTGGGCGGCGGGGGCGATCTTGGGGAGCTTTACCGGCGCGCAGATCGCCGGGTTATTGGGGCGGAAGCGTTCCTATTTTTTGATCAGCCTGGGGGCGACAGTGTTGACCGTGGCGATGTTTCAGCTGACGGCGCCGTTGCGTCCGTCGTTTCACCCGGTAGTATTTGCGCAGGGTTTTGTGGCGACCTTGTTTTTCGGGTGGTTGCCGTTGTATCTGCCGGAGCTATTTCCGACGCGGGTGCGGGCTGCGGGGAGTGGTTTGGCGTATAACGTCGGGCGCTTTGCGACGGCGGGCGGGGTCCTGTTGGCTGGCACTGCTTTTGGGTGGTTTGGGGGCAGTTATGTCATGGTTGGAACGGTGGCGGCGATGATTTATGCGCTGGGGATGGTAGTGATCTGGTGGGCGCCGGAGACGATAAACCGACAGTTGGAGGATTGATTATGATGAACCGGAGAGCGTTTTTGCGGGGAGGGGGAGGGGGGGCTGGAGGTGCGGTGTTTGCGGGCAGGGGGGTGCTGGGTGCGAACGGGGACATTCGGGCTGCCGTGATCGGGCTGGGGAACAAAGGAGGACAGCATGCGCAGATGTTGTCGGGACTCGATGGGGTAAGGCTGGTGGGGTTGTGCGAGGTGGATCCGAAGCGATTGGCGAAGCACATGGCGTCGGCGGTGGAGAGGGGGGCGAGGCCGGAGGGATCGAGTGATCCGAGGCGGGTGATGGAGCGGGATGATGTGGATGTGGTATTTATTGCGGCTCCGAACCACTGGCATGCGTTGTTGACGGTTTGGGCGTTGCGGGCGGGGAAGCATGTGTATGTGGAGAAGCCCGTATCGCACAGTCTATGGGAGGGGGAGCGGATGCTGGAGGAGGCGCGGCGGAGCGGGAAGCTGGTTCAGGCGGGGACACAGTATCGGTCGTGTCCGGGTTTGCGTGGGGCGTCGGCATGGTTGGCGGAGGGGCACTTGGGCAAGCCGCTATGGGGGCAGGTTGTTTGGTATGAGCATCGGGAACCGATTGGTCGCGTTGCGGGGTATTATCCGGAGGGGTTGGATTATGACTTATGGTGTGGGCCGTCGGTGATGGAGCCTTTGAAGCGACCGAAGCTGCATTATGACTGGCACTGGGTTTGGTCCACGGGGGACGGGGATTTGGCGAACAGCGGGATTCATGCGTTGGATGCGTGCCGGATGTTTTTACCCGGGGCGGTGTATCCTGATCGGGTGGTGAGTGTGGGCGGGAGATTTACCTATGACGATGCGGCGGAGACGCCCAACACGCAGTTTACGGCACTGGATTACGGCGGGTTGCCGGTCGTGATTGAGAACCGGAATTTATCGACCGTGACGGATGGGGTGGTGATGGGGGATTTCCGGAGGATTCGTGAGGGGATCGTGGTGCAGTATGAGGGTGGTTATTTTGCGGGTTTACGCACGGGTGGCGAGGTCTATGACAACGAGGGTCGGAGCGTTCGCAAGTTTCGCGGGGATGGTGGGGGTGGGCATCACGCCAACTTTTTTGCGGCGTTGAGGAGTGGTCGGGCGGGGGATTTAAACGCTCCCTTGGAGGGTGGGGTGGTTTCATCGGGGGTATGTCACTTGGGCAACTTGTCTTATCGGTTGGGGCGGGAGGGGGGGGTGGCGGAGTGCCGGGCGGTGTTGGGTGGAGGTGAGGTAGTGGAAGGGGCATTTGGGCGGACACTGGAAGCGCTGGCGGGTTTGGGACTGAAGACGGGTTTGATGCGCTTCCGGGTAGGTGCGGCCCTGAACGTAGATCGTGGTAGTGGGGAGATCACGCGTGCCGGTGACGTGGGGATGGAGGTGGTGCGGGGGATGGTGCGGGGGCATCAGCGGGCGCCGTTTGAATTTCCAGCGTGAGGAGTGAGCTATGGTTGAATGGAGACGAGTCCTAGGGTGGTTTAGTGTTGTTCTGTGCTGCTGCGGCGTGAGCGTGCATGCGGCGGAGAGTCTATCGTTTGAGCCGGTCGACCGCGGGTTTCGGCTTCAGTGTGGCGGTCAGGTGTTGGGTGAGTTCGGGGTGGGGGATGAGCAGGTGTTGCGTCCGTATTTTTCAAACCTCAGGAGTCTGGACGGGGTGTTATTAACACGATCGCATCCTCCGGTGCAGGGGGTGGATGCGGATGATCATGCGACGATGCATCCGGGGGTATGGATGGGATTTGGGGATCTGAGCGGGGTAGATTTTTGGAGGAACAAAGGTCGGATGGAGTTTGTGCGTTATGTGGAGGATCCCACGGTTTTGGGTGGGAGGTTGAGGTGGGTGGTGGAGCATCTGCTATGGGGTGGGGAGTTTGAATTGGGGCGGGTGACCAGTTCCTTTGAGGTTTGGGTGGGGTCGGGGGGTTGGTTTTTGAGTTGGGAGATGGTTTTTCGGGCGGGGCCTGAAGGTTTGGTTTTTGGGGATCAGGAGGAGATGGGGTTTGGTGTGCGGGTGGCGACGCCGCTGATGGAGAAGCGAGGGGGGCGGATACGGAACAGTCAGGGGATGGAGACCGCGGCAACCAGCTGGGGGCAGGAGGCGGTATGGTGTGATTATTCCGCGGAGATTGAGGGGCGGCGTTTTGGTGTGATGTCGATGGTGGGTGCGGGAAATTTTCGTGGCAGCTGGTGGCATAATCGGAACTACGGTTTAATGGTGGCCAACGCATTTGGTCGTGAGGCGATGGGGCAGGGAGGGGTAAGCCGGGTTCGGGTGGAGGCCGGGGGAGAGCTGCGCTTGCGGTATGGCGCGTTTTTCTACGGGGCGGAAGAGGGTGGTGTGATGGATTGCGAGAGTGTATATCGGTCTTTTCTGAAGGCGGTTCCCTGACGGGGGTCGGCGAGAGTGGAGTTTGACTGGAGAGAGACTATGAGACGAGGCGTGAGTTTGCTTGTGATGTTGGGGTTGGTGTTGGGCTGGGTGTGTGTGGTGGGAAGTCCGGCGGTGGTGCGGGTGGGGGTGCCTTCGGTGCCGACGAGTGGCGAGTATTTGGGGTTGGGGGAGACAAACGCCCCGGGTGGGCACAGCCTGGGGGCGGACAGCCTGAGTTTGTATCGGGATGGGGAGCGGTGGATGCCGGTGATGGGGGAGTTTCATTATGCGCGTTATCCGCGGGAGGAGTGGCGGGATGCGTTATTGAAGATGAAGGCCGGGGGGATTCAGGTGGTGGCGAGTTATGTGTTCTGGATTCATCACGAGGAGGTGCGTGGGGAGTATGACTGGAGTGGGCGGAGGTCCTTGCGTGAGTTTCTGGAGTTATGCCGTGAGGTGGATTTGCTGGCGGTGGTGAGGATGGGGCCGTGGTGTCATGGGGAGGCGAGGAACGGCGGGTTTCCGGAGTGGCTGAAGAGCGGCGGGGCCGGGGTGGAGGAATCGAAGTTGCGGTCGGCTGATCCGGATTTCCTGAAGTTGGTGGAGGCGTTTTATCGGGAGGTAGCGGGCCAGATGGAGGGTTTGTTGTGGAAGGATGGCGGGCCGGTGATCGGGGTGCAGTTGGACAACGAGAGCGGGGATCTGGAGTATTTGCTGGCGTTGAAGCGATTGGCGCGCGGGTTGGGGGTGGATGTGCCGTTCTATGCGATGACGGGGTGGAGCGGGGTGGTGCCGGAGGAGGGTTTGCTGCCGTTGTTTGGAGGGTATGCGGACGGTTTCTGGTCGGCGGAGGCGGGGGATTTTGCGGACGCGTATGATTTTAGTCCGGTGCGGAGTCAGGCGGACCCGGAGAACCAGAAGTTATCGAAGTTCCCGTACTTGTGCTGCGAGATTGGTGGGGGGATGGCGTCGAGCTATGAGAACCGGGTGGCGGTATTTGCGGGGGACACCGAGGCCTTGGCGTTGGCGAAGCTGGGGTCGGGCAATAATTTGCCGGGCTATTACATGTTTCAGGGCGGGCAGAATCCGGAGAGCAAGGCAGGCGGGTATCACGAGTCTGTGGGGAGTGGGGCACCGAACGAGTTGCCGGTGGTGGATTATGATTTTGATGCGCCTCTGGGGGCGTATGGGCAGGTGAGGGAGTCGTATGACCGGTTGCGGTTGCTGCATGTTTTTCTGAAGGATTTCGGGACCGAGCTGGCGGGGATGCCGGCTTGGTTTCCGGAGGCGCGTGCGGGTGAGGGTGTGGGAGTGAAGTGGAGTGTGCGTTCGGATGGGGGGAGCGGGTTGTTATTTTTCAGCAACCATGAGGCTGGGAGGAGCGGGGGTGCGGTGACGAACGTGCAGTTTTCCGTGGGGCTGACGAACGGTGTGCAGCTGGTGCCGAGGGAACCGATCGTGATGCCGGGCGGGGCGGCGGGTTATTGGCCGGTGCGATGGGATTTCGGGGGGGTGCGGGTGGACTATGCGACCGTGCAGCCGGTGGCCCGGATAGAGTGGGGTGAGGGTTTGTGGTTTTTCTTTTTGGCGGACAAGGGTGTGCCGGCGGAGGTGGCTTTTGCGGGGGAGGATCCGCGGCGGTGTGAGCCGGGCATGGGCGTGGCATTTCGTCGGGTCGTGGCGTTGGAGGGTGGTGGTGAGCGGGTGGTGCACTTTGTGGTGTTGCCGCCACATTTCATGACGCGGGTGTGGAAGCTGGAGCTTGGGGGATCAGACCGCTTGTTGCTGGCGGCCAATGCGTTTTTGCCGGAGGTGGACGGGGTGGCGCGGGTGGAGTTGCTGCAGCCGAATCCGTTGAGTGTGGCGATGTTCCCGCCGATGGAGAGCGTGAAGCTGGATGGTCTGCCGGCGGCGGCGGGGCAGGACGGGGTGTTTGGATATTTCAATTTGCCACGGCCGTCGAGGAAGGCGGGTTTGGAATTGAAGCTGGTTCGTCCGGCGAAGGGTGAGGGGGCGAAGGGGAAAGCGTTGGCGGAGTCCGAGTGGGAGCGGGCGGCCGTTTGGAAAGTGCAGGTGCCGGAGACTGTTGCGGGGGAGGATTTGTTGATGCGGATCATGTATGTGGGGGATGTGGCGAGATTGTATGCGGGTGGGAGGATGGTGGCGGACCAGTTTTATCATGGTTTGCCGTTTGATTTCGGGTTGTGGCGATTGCCGCAGGAGGAGTGGGGGAGTCTGGAGCTGCGGGTCATGCCCTTGAGTTTGCGTGAGGGGCTGCGGGTGCCTTCGTTTGTGGAGCGCTTGATGGGGGAAGCGAGTTCCAAGGCCGAGTTGGCGAATTACGGTTTGCTGGAGCGGAGGCAGCATCGGCTGGAGGTGATCGGGGTGAAGGAGGTTGAGCCATGAGAGCGTTGTTGATCTGCCTGCTGGCGTGGGTGAGCGTGTTGGGCGGGGAGAGTTTGCGCTTGGATTACGAGGGAGGAGCGTGGCTGGTAATTCGTGGTGAGGGGTTACCGGAGGCGGGGGTGCGGGTGCATTATCTGGAGGCGTATTGTCGGGCGGGATCGACCGAGGCGGACTGGGTGGAGCACACCGTGATACCGCATCGGACGGAGGTGTTGAGCGGGGCGGTGGGGGTGACTGAGTTGCGGTTGCGGGATGTGTTGGATGATGGGTTGGTGGTGGAGCATGTGATTCGGTCGGGAGCTGACGAGGTGGATTTCCGGTTGCGGGCGCATAATCCGACGGGACGGAGGTCTGAGGCGCACTGGGCGCAGCCTTGTGTGCGGTTGGGTGAGTTTATGGGGTATGCGGCATCGGGGGGTGATTTGGAGGATTATTTGCCGGGTTGTTTTATTTTTCTCGGGGGTGAGGCGGTGCGTTTGAGTGAGGTGCGGCCGTGGGCGATGGAGGCGAGGTATGTGCCCGGGCAAGTGTGGTGTCCGGCGGGGGTGCCGCGGGAGGATGTGAACCCCCGGCCCTTGAGTGATTTGGTGCCGGGCAACGGCTTGATTGGGGCTTACAGCGGGGATGGGGAGCGGATTTTTGCGACTGCGTGGGAGCCGTATCAGGAGTTGTTCCAGGGGGTGATCCGGTGTTTGCATTCCGATTTTCGCCTGGGTGGTGTGGGGCCGGGTGAGGTGCGCGAGGTGCGGGGGAAGATTTATTTCGTGAAGAACGACATGCCGGCCTTGTTGAAGCGTTACGAGCGGGATTTTCCCGAGCAGGTTCGTGGTGGTGGAGAGCAGCTGGATGTTTCCATACGTGAGGGGAGCGAGGCTGGGGGACTGAACGTGCGGTCGACCTCGTTTCCGGGTGAGCTGTTGGATTTCCGGACGTGTGAGGGAGTGGTGGTGGCGTCGGAGGATCTGGGTTTGTTTCAGGTGAAGTTGCCGATGGAATGGGGGGATGGTTGGAAGAGTTGGCGGCGCGAGGGGGAGGTCTGGAGTTATGAGTGGCCGTATGACCGCGGGGTGGTGGTGCGGGTGGAGCCGGGGGCGAGCGTGGAAGTGGAGGGGCGGTTGTATTGGATGGAGGGCAGTGTGGGTGATGTATTGGCGCGGTTTCGGAGTGTTTCAACGGAGTGAAGTAACCATGAGAATCCTTGTATTGCTGGTGTTGTGCTGTGGTGTGTTCAGTGTGCGGGCTGATCAGGCCGGGCGAAGGAATGCGGAAAACGAGTTGCACGGGTATCCGGCGGTGCGGGTGACCGTGGGGTTGGCGGATGCGGACATTGTGGGTGCGGACAACCGGGCCTTGCAGGCGGCGGTGGATTACGTGGGGAACCTGGGCGGGGGCGAAGTGGTGATCGGGCCGGGGACTTATTTGATGCGGGATTCACTGCATTTGCGGAGTCGGGTCAGCGTGCGGGGGCAGGAGGATGGGACCGTGTTGAAGAAAGACGCCGAGTTTCGGTCGGCACTGGTGGCGGACGGGGATTTCGGGGAGGCGGCGATCACGGTGGAGGATGCGTCTGGTTTTGCGGTTGGTCGGGGCGTGTATGTGGCATCGCGGACCCAGAGGAATTTCCTGGGGATGTGTGCGACCATTTTGAACCGGAGGGACAACTACTTCATCTTATCGCGGTCGATGAATGCGGACATCATGGTGGCGGACGGTGGATTTGCGGCGACGATATTTCCGGTGATCAGCGGTTATAACCTGGTGGACGCGCGGGTGGAGGATTTGGTGGTGGACGGGAATCGGGCGGAGAACCCGACGGAGGTGGATGGGTGCCGGACGGCGGGCATTTTTTTGTATCGGGGTGATGCCGTGGTGATTCGGGGGTGCAAGGTACGGAACTACAGCGGGGACGGGATTAGTTTCCAGCAATCGAATGACGTGCGGGTGGAAGGCTGCGAGGTGGAGGGGTGTGCGGGGTTCGGGTTGCATCCGGGGAGTGGTTCGCAGCGGCCGACCGTGGTGGGGTGTCGGGCGGTGGAGAACGACAGTGACGGTTTCTTTTTCTGCTGGCGGGTTCGTGGGGGGCGGGCGGAGGGGAACTGGCTGGAGGGGAACGGCGGGTATGGGATGTCGATTGGGCACAAGGACAGCGACAACGTGGTGACGGGCAACACCGTGATTGGGAATGCGGGTGGTGGGGTGTATTGGCGGAACGAGAGCGAGCCGATGGCGGCGCATCGGATTACCTTTGAGGGGAACATCGTGCGGGACAATGAGGGGTGGGGTTAGTTTGTGGATGGGGAGACGCACGGGACCGTGATTCGGGGGAACACCATTGAGGACACGGGGTCGGGTCGGCAGGCGACGGCGATTAAGCTGGGCAAGCATGCGGGCGGGGTTTTGCTGGAGGACAACGCGGTTCGAGCCAAGCAGGAGTTGAAAGACGAGAGGGAGCGATGAACTCAATTCTGTCGGGCCGGTTTCTTTGGGCGATCGTGCTGTCGTGTGTATGGACGGCGGAGCTTGGTTTGGTGGCGGCTGAGCGGGTGCCGATCTTGGGGTGGCACAGCATTCCAGAGCAGGAGATTTCGTTGGAGCGGTTTCGGGAGTTGGCGGAGATGGGGTTGACGCACAGCCTGATGCATTACAGTGCGGAGGGGAACCGTCGGGCGCTGGACTATGCGGCGGAGGTGGGGGTGAAGCTTTTTGTGGGGGACAGCCGGTTTGAGTCGGTGGGCGAGGGGTTGGAGGAGGCGGTGCGGCTGTATCGGGATCATCCGGCCTTGGCGGGTTATACTTTAAGGGACGAGCCTTCGTTGGGGGCGTTTGCGGGGTTGGCGGGAGTGCGGGAGGCGATTGGTCGGCTGGATTCGGATCACTGGAGTTACGTCAATTTGTTGCCGACGTATGCGAACTCGCAGCAGCTGGGTTGCGAGAGTTATCCGGAGCATGTGCGGCGGTTCATGGTGGAGTATCGGCCGGAGGTGTTGAGCTTTGACCACTACGGAATTCTGGAGGGAGACCGGTTGAGGGGGGATTATTTCCAGAACCTGGAGTGGATTCGGCAGGCTTCGGTGGAGCACGGGGCTCCGTTCTGGGCGTTTGCGCTCACGTGTCCGCATCGGCCGTATCCGCTGCCGACGGCCGGGCACATTCGTTTTCAGGCCTGGAGTGATTTTGCGTATGGGGCGAAGGGGTTGCAGTATTTCACCTATTGGACGCCGAGGCCGGGGACGTGGGATTTCCATGATGCGCCGATCCGGGAGGATGGGACGCGGAGTCCGACGTATGAGTTGTTGCGTGAGTTTAACCGGGATGTGCAGG
>JBMTVN010000095.1:0-12424 GCA_049451415.1 Limisphaerales bacterium
CTTGACTGCGGTGACGCGCAGGCAGAATGCGGAGATGTTTGGCGGGATGGATCAGGTGCCCAAGAGGGCGATTACGATGGGGGTGGGGACCATCCTGGAATGCAGGCGCTGTATCCTGGTGGCGACGGGTGACGCGAAGGCGGAGATTGTGGCTAAGGCGGTCGAAGGGCCGATTACGGCCATGATCTCGGCGACGGCGCTGCAGCTGCACCCGCGATGCACCGTGATTGTGGATGAGGCGGCGGCTGCCCGGCTGGAGGGCAGCGATTATTATCGCTGGATATTTGCGAACGAACCTGAGTGGGAGGAATTCCGTTGATGAGTGGGGAAGACAGGCGGGAGTGGGAGGCTGGCCGGCTGCGGGTGGTGGTTGGCCGGAGCATTGAAGACATGGCGGCGCGTGCGGCGAGGGACGTTGGGGAGTATTTGCGTGGCGTATTGGCAGCGCAACCGGTCGCGCGGGTGATTTTTGCATCGGCGGCTTCCCAGGTGTTGTTCCTTGAGAAGCTGATTGAGCAGGACCGCGTGGATTGGGGGCGTCTGGTGTGCTTTCACATGGACGAGTATCTGGGGGTTGATCCGACTCATCCGGCGAGTTTCCGTTTGTTTTTGCAGCAGAGGCTGGTGGAGCGGGTTAAGCCGATGGCTTTTCATACTGTCTGCGGAGAGGCTGATGAGCCTTTGAAGGAATGCGAGCGTTACGCGGGTTTATTAGCGGAGGCCCCGGTGGACTTGTGTGTTCTGGGCATCGGGGAGAACGGTCATGTGGCGTTCAATGATCCTCCGGTGGCTGACTTTGCTGACACGCGTCTGGTCAAGCTGGTGAAGTTGGATGAGGCCTGTCGCCGGCAGCAGGTGGGCGAGGGGGCTTTCGCGACACTGGAGCAGGTGCCCAGGTTTGCTTATACCCTCACCGTTCCGGCGTTGTGTGCGGCGAAGCGGCTGGCGTGCGTCGTGCCGGAGAAACGGAAGGCGGTGGCGGTTCGGGATGCCTTATGCGGTCCGATCGAGACGACATGTCCTGCGTCCATTCTCAGGGAGCAGTCGCATGCGACCCTGTATCTGGACGCGGACTCGGCGAGTTTGCTTTAGCGGGAGCGTCAAGAGTTAAGGGGGCAGCGGGAAGCGCTGAGGGCTGCCTGTCCGCCATAGCCTTGGCGGAGGCGGAAGGGCGTGTTGGCTCTGCCTCAGGGTCCATCGAAACAGGCTACGCTATCCCTGCAGCACTGTCCTAGGCGAGGCTCCTTTGCCCATGCATCTGTGGTTAGACTGCTTCTTCAGCGGCTCTAGCTGGTTAGACTGGCGACGAGTTTTTCCAGACGGCGTCCGTATTCGATGTAGTTCGATCGTTGGTCTGATTCATCGACGGTTTTGCTGCCGGAGGGGTCATGGAAGACCGTGACCATGTGGGGTTCGATGGAGAGAGCGCCGGAGTAGCCCCGTTGGATGGCGTCCCGGAGGATATCGTGGACTCGTCCATCGCCATCGCCGGGGAAGGTGTAATCGGCATCATTCTTTTCGTGGTTCCAGCGGGCGTCCTTGATGTGGATATGGATGGTATGGTCACGGACGGCGGTCCAGAACTCCCAGGGATCCTGTTTGGGCCAGGGCTGTGGTAGGGCTCGATTCGGATTGAAGACGGGATTGGCGGTATCGAAGACCCATTTTAGACCGGGAACCTCTTCGAGGAGTTGGAGGGCATGTTGTGGGCTCATGCCGCCGTAGTTCATGCAATTCTCGTGGACGGGCTGGAGACCGGCATCGAGGAACTGCTGGGTGACGTGTTTCACCCGGTCGATGACTTCCCGGGGGATAGTGTTGTCCTGGTCGCCGGGTTTGAAGCTCATGATACGGACGAACTGGGTGCCGAGTGTTTTCATCCGCGGGATAGCCCGTTGGACCTCCTGCAGCGTGACCTCAAAGGGTGTGGCGACTGTTTTGGCCCAATTCATGATAGTGGAGCCGAAACAGAGGATCTGGATTTGAGCATCGTGGAGTTGTTGGACGGCGCTTTCGAAGGCTGGTTCGGGCAGATCGTGCAGGTTGGCCTTGGGGTAGCCGGCGATCTCAACATTTCTGGCCTCGATGTATTTCCAGCCGAGTTCCCTGGTGGCGGTGATTTGGGAGGATAGAGAGGAGCCTGCTTCGTCGCCGATGCCTGTGAAGATCATGATTGTTTTGGTATGGGGGAATTGGGGTTGTGGTGCAACGGGTTTTTCGTCGGGGCAGGGCTATGGTGTTTGGGGTGGTGTGACCGAGATTCGGTAGTAGCGGGGAGTATCAGCACGGGGGCGGGAGTCGGTTCGGGTTACGGGGCCACTGGTGCCGGGGGTGATGCTTTCCAAGCCGGGCACGCTGGTGAAGGTGTTGGAGGTCAGGTCTCCGTCCAGGCTGAAGATGGAGTAGGAGTAACCTGCTTTGCCCTGCCAGTTTATGGTTATGCCGTCGGGTAGGGTGCTGAGGAAGAGCTGCAGGACATCAGCGGCTGAGGTTGGATTTGTTCCTGCGACAATCTCCTCCCCGTCCGTTGCTCCATCGCCATCGGAGTCAGCGATGTAGGGGGACGTGCCAGTATTATCGGGTGAAACGAAAGTGCCTGTGCCGGTTTCTGAGCTGTCGAGGAGGCCATCCCCATCGGAATCGCGGGCATCATTGGCGCTGGTGTAGGTGGCCACTGGCGGGTGGGCGAGAGGTATGGGCATGGGGCCGTTGAGGCGGATATTATCGAAGGACGCGGAGTAGACACTATTGGGCTGGTGCATCATGGCGTTGAGCGTGACGCGGGCGATTTTGGATGCATCGAAGCCTTGGAGGAAGGAGGGCAGTTGCAGCTCGGAGAAGTCGCCGCTGATGGTATCCCATCCGGTGGTGGGGGGGGAGTAGGCTTTATTGAGTTCTAGCCAGTTGCCGTGGGAGTCCTTGAGTTGGAACTGGAGGGTGGTTGGGAGCTTGTTTGCTTCCCGGAAGTCGAAGGAGAAGGTGTAGTTGGTCCAAGTGGTCGGATCCGTGGGGAGGGACCATGTATGGAGGAAGTATTGTTCCATGCCGAACCCGCTGAAGTTGCCTGGGGAGGCGGGGTTGGCGACCGAGATATAGGCGGATTGCTGCCCATGCGAGGCCAGGAGGTGGATGCCCTGGTTGATGCGAGCCGTGTTGAAGTTTTCCGCGTAATCATAGAAGGACCAAGGAGAGGCGGCGTCTTGGGCGGTGCTGATGGTGCGGGTTTCGAAGCTATCTTCCAGTTGGAGCGGGGAGATGGTGAACGGAGTGGAGACCGGGCCTTCGAAGCGGATGTTATCGAAGGAGATGACATACTGGACATCGGACTCTTCGATCGTGATACCGACGGCGAGCGAGTCAATGGAGAAGGGGTTGAAGGTAGAGAAGTCGACCCCGTTGGCTGGGATGGGGAGGAAGTCACTCAGTTTACCGCCGACGGTGATCCAATGGCCGTCGGGTTGGGCTGGATTGGGCGTATAGGTGACGGGTGCAGACTGAAGCACGCCGGGTTTTCCGTCCACGCTGGTGCTTTTGACCTGGGCATAGACCGTGGCGGTGTAGGGGAGGTCGGCCTCGGGATGTTTGTTCATGAAGTCGAACGAGAACCAGTAGTTGCTCCAGAGGTTGGTATCGGCGGGGAGGGGCCAGGGTTCGCTGAAGTTGCGTTGGAGGCCACAGCCGGATGTGCCTGCGGCGAAGGGGCTGGATATGACGAGGAAGGCGGATTTTGAGCCGTGGGAAGCATTGAGATGTACGCCTTCGTTTTGCCAGAGTTCCGTGCCGCTATTCGGCCAGGTGAAGGTAGTCCATGGGTGGATGAGCGGATTGGTGCGGGTGGTATCCGTTCTTTGGCCGAACGTGTTGGTTTCGAAGCCATCGTAGAGCGAGGCCAGCGGGAACTGGACATTATCGAAGTAACCCTGGTAGGCGAGCGAGGGTTGGAGCATTTGTGCATCCAGCACGAGGAGTGTGAGGTTGGTGGGATTGAAGTCGGGTCCGTTTGGTGATGGAGCGAACTGGCTGATGGGGGCACTGACGGAGACCCAGCCACTATTGGCGGGGTAGTTGGTGCTGAAGCGGCGGTAATTGCCATCGGCATCGAGCAGTCGCATTTCGAGAGTGCAGGGGAGGCCGTTGGTTTCACTAAAGTCGAAGGAGACCTGGTAGTTTTCCCAGCTGTTGGTATTGGCGGGAAGTGAGATTGTTTCTTCGAAGGGGCGGCTCATGCCGAAGCCGGACAGTTCGGTGATGGGGCTGTTTGTGGCGCCGACGTAGGCAGATTGTTTGCCTTCGGAGGCGTAGGAGTTGCCGATTCCATGTCTTAGGCGGATGGCCTTTTTGGAGTCTGAGTAGACATAACTTTCCCAGGGGTAGAAGAAGGACGGGTAGAATTCCGCGCCGAGGTCACGTTCCTCGAAGCTGTCGAAGCCATTGCGGCTGTAGGTGGCGGGGGCGGGGAGGGTGGTTGCGATCCAGGAGTAGGGACCTTGGGCATCGAGAGGGACAGCAATGTTGAGGTAGGCTGAGCCCGAACCGGAGCTGGTGGAGTGGTGGGCGGTGGCGACGAGGCCCTGCGGGTTATGCAGTTCCAGTCGCACCGTGTACCACTCGTCATAGGATTGGAGAGTGGCCCATTGGTCTGCGCGGTCCAGAGGGGTATTGGCATTTGATTCCAGGTAGGACGGGAGGATTTCCCAGGCCACTGGCAGGGAGTAAGTCTGGCCGGACTGCAGTTCAGTGGGCCAGGGGATGCCGTTGGCGGGCTGGACTCCGTAGTACAGTTGGACGGGCATGTCGACTTGGCTGACGACCGTGTCGCCCACCACGAGTTCTGCCCGCCACACGTAGTCCGTTCCGAGGAAGGAAGAAGTGTAGCCCGGGTCGTGGGGGTCGGCGTCGGCGACGATCACCTGAAGTTCAGTCGTATTTTGACCGCTCAGGCTGGAGGCGGTTGCGAACCCGTAGTCAGGCTGGGGGAAGTCCTTTTTGCACAGGCGTACCTGCATGGTGCCACTTGTTCCTGCGGGAAGGTCGTGGGCGAGGCGGACCGTGTAGGGTTGGGTATTGGGCCAGACCACCGGGGGGGCGGAGAGAAAGCGGATGCGGGCGGGGTTGGGATGGATGAGGGAGCCGTGGTTTTGGCTGCCTTCATCATAGGCGTAGAGGAGCACGTAGTCATCGCCTTCCAGAGTGATGGGGGCGAGCGTGCCATCTGAGTTTCGTTCCAGTATGTCTCCGGTGAGGAGGTTTTCTACCGTGTGGGTGGCGAGGAGGGCGGGGCAGGTTACGGTGATTTGCGCGCTATTGGTGGATTCGTTCAGCAGAGAAATGAGGGTTGTGTTATTGGCGCAGTGGCGGAAGTCCGAAGTAACGTGGACGCGACCGGGGCCGGAGAGCTGGAGAGTTGGTTGAACATTGAATCGGTTTTGGTAGACGGCTTCGATGACATCCGTCCGGTTGCTCCACTGGCGATTGGCGAAGAAGGAGCCGAAGGTATCAGCGAAGGCATACGTATTGAGGGCGGCAGAGGCTTTGGGGTGTGCTTTGACCGTGAGGGCCGGCATGGGGGGCTGGGAGTTATCGACACCGCGGTGGGTCAGGAGAACTTCGGCGGAGTTATTGAGGATGCCGTGCCAGATTTTCCAGGTGGTGATGTCTACCTGATAATTCGGGTGGAACGCTCCGACCGTGGTTGCGCCCTGGAGTGTGAGGTCGCCGTAGTCTTCGATACGCGCCCATTTATCCCAGAAGTTGGTGGCTTGGGAGACATTGATGCCGAAGATATCGTCCATGCGGGAGGTCCAATTCGCGTTGGGGTGGAGGTAGGCATCGAGCATTCCGGGGATATCGGCATTGGCGTGGATGTGGGTTCCGGAATCGAGGACATGGGTGGCGAGTTGGTCGATTTGTTCCGGGGTGAGTTGGCGTGCCCGGGAGAGGAGGAGGATTGGGGCGTTGGTATAGGCCTGGTTGGCGAAATCCTGGTCGCTGATGATACCGGGCTGGTAACCGGCACGCTTGAGTGAGCCCCAAAGCATGGCATTTTCCTGGTTGGCGGAGGCCCATACACTGAGCGAGTTGGTGCTCCAGAAGAGTTGGACATCAGACTTCGGAGGGGTGGATCCCCCGAAGAGAGTATCGACCCGGAGGTTGCTCATTTGGAGGAACATGTCTGCGATACGTTCGTATGATTCAGGTTTGGGGATGCGGGTTTCCTCGACGAAACCGAATCCGCGTTCCCGGAGGAAGTAGTCCTCGGTGTAGAGGCGTCGATCGTTCCAGTGGAAGATATGTACGCCGACGACGCCGCTCATGAGTCCTTCCCAGACCTGGCTGACGATGGCCTTGGCTTGGCGGGGGCCGGCCCCCTGGTAGAGATTTTCGGTGCTGCTGTGTCCGGTTTCGGAAATCATGATGGGAAGTTTGATTTCCTCCTGGTATTTGGAGATCCCGAAGTCTGCTGAGCGCATTTCGTTACCCATCAGCGCCCAGGCGTAGTTATTGATGGACCAGAAATCGAGGGGGGCGCCGGCTTTGGCGCAGGCATCGACGATGGCGACATGGTCTTCACAGGTATGGTTGGAATCACGGCCGTTAAAGATGCCGCCGACCATGGAGTAGGTGATGAGGTGGTTGGGGTCGACGCTTCGAGCGGCGACGGCGGCGAGGGAGATGAAGTCACCGATTGTGGTCATGCGCCACTGGACGAGGTCCTGGTATCTGGGGTCATCACGTTTCTCGGGGTAGGTTTCCGGCATTTCGGCTTCGGAGAAGGAGGTGTAGGTGGTGGCCCAATTCGTGTTCAGGTGCGCGATATCATTCTGGTAGACTTCAGCGAGCCAATCGCGGAAGGACTGTTGAGCTATGGGATCGTATCCGAGGAAGCGTCGGACGGGATAGCGATAGGGGTCTTCCCAGAGGTCGAAGAAGGCGAACTCATTTCCGAGGATCCAGCCACCGATGACGGTGCGGTCCTTGTAGCGGTCGATGAGGGTGCGGATGTGGTTTTGGTAGGCCGAGCGGGCTTCCGGGTGGGTGTAATTGAGCACATCGGATCGTTCGTTCTGGTCATTGATGGAGAACCAGTCTTCGGGGAACCATTTCGGGGGGTATTGATAGCCGATGACGAGGAAGAGCCGCAGGCCCAGTGTTTCGGCGAGATTGACGAGGTCATCGGCCTTGGACCAGTCGTAGACGTCAGGAGCGATCTCGAGTTCACTCCATACGAGTTCGGCGCGGACTGAGTTGGCGCCGAGCTTTCTGAATTCGCGGAAGTCATAGGCGACCTGGTCGAGGGACTGGTTGGCCCCGACGGGGACGTTCCAGATTTGGTAGGCGATGCCTCTGGGGATGAAGTAGTCCTGTTGTTGATTATCGAAGAAGTAGCCGTTCCGGATGGAAAGAAACCCTGGTGCTCCGTCTGCGGGGATGGGGGAGAGGAGCGTAAACAGGGCGATCAGGGCAAGGGATAGAGATCGCATGCGGGAGTTTGCTGCTGCGAGGAGCTTCATAGTATACACGGCTTAATCGAACTGGCTTGGGGCAGTTTATTCGTTTCTGTTGTCGGTGCGTAAGCCAAAATTGTGCCGAATCCTGGCCGAACATTCCTTTGGCTGGCACTTGAGCCTTGATGGCAACGGTTCTACATTCTCGTCTGTTTAAGACCCATTCATGTTTTCCATAAGCGGCCACCGACTATTGGGTTGGATACGTTGCTCCCGGATTTTTCTACGGGTGTGGCTGGTGGTATTGGGGGTATCTGTGGGTGTGGGAGCGGATTTGGAGGAGGCCTGGCTCAAGTATAGGCAGGGTGATTTGGCGGGGTGTTTGGCTTTGGCAGACCGTGCGGTGAAAGATGGGGAATATGAGGAGGACTGGCACTGGTTGAGGGTGGAGGGTTATTTTTTGCGTGGGGAGTATCTGGAGGCGTACGGGGCAGTGACGAACTCGATGGAGATTTTGCCGAGATCGGTACGTTTGAGGTGGCAGGCGCGGCAGATTTTTCCCTATGCGGGTCGGGTTGCAGAGACCTCGGCCTTGGTGCGGGAAGTGATTGAATTGGTGGAGCGCCGGCCATGGAGTTATCGGGGTGCGGCTGACCGGGTGGTTGTGGGGAGGGCGGCTTTGGCTTTGGGGGCGGATCCGAAGTCGGTGTTGGATCGTCTGTATGAACCGGCGAAGGCAGCGGACGCGGAGTGTCGGGATGTGTATTTGGGAATGGGGGCTTTGGCCTTGGATAAGCGGGATTTCCAACTGGCCTCGAAGCTCTACCAGGAGGGTTTGGAGAAGCTGCCGGGCGATCCGGATTTATGTTTAGGGATGGGGAGGGCGTTTGCGCCGAGTGACAGGGCGAAAGCTTTGGAGTGGGTGAGGCGGGGGCTGGAAGTGAATCCACGGCATGGCGGGAGTCTGCGATTTCTGGCAGAGCACGAGATTGACCGTGAGGCCTATGATGCTGCGGAGGAGATCCTGGGGCGCGTGCGAGCGGTGAATCCGTATGATCCCGAGGCGTGGGCCTTGTTGTGGGTGATTGCACACTTGCGGAACCAGCCGGATCTGGAGGGTGTTGCGAGGGGGATGGCTCTGAAGTTTTGGGAATCCAATCCGGCGGTGGTGCATTTGGTGGGGCGGAAGTTATCGGAGAAGTATCGTTTTGCGGAGGGGGCGTTACTGCAGCAGGAAGCTTTGGCATTTGATGCCGGGTATCGCCCCGCGCAGTCTCAGCTTGCCTTGGATTTGCTTCGGTTGGGGCGGGACCGGGAGGGTTGGAAGTTGGCTGAGCAGATCCATGAGGCGGACGAGTATGATGTTGCGGCGTTGAACTTGGTGACCCTGAAGGATGTGCTCGAGGATTACACTGTCCTGACCAATGGCATGTTTAGGGTACGGATGGAGGCAGGTGAGGCGCGGTTGTATGGGGATCGGGTGTTGCGGTTGCTGGCGAGGGCGGAGAGCGCACTGGCGGCGAAGTATGGCCTGGAGCTTACGGAGCCGGTGGCGGTGGAGGTTTTTGCTGAGCAGAAGGATTTTGCGGTGCGGACCTTTGGGATGCCTGAGAACCACGGATTCCTGGGGGTATGTTTCGGGCCGGTGATCACGGCAAACAGCCCGGGGGCCCGGCCGGGATTGCGGTTCAATTGGGAATCGATGTTATGGCATGAGTTTTGTCATGTGGTGACGTTGCAGTTGACGCGAAACAAGATGCCGAGGTGGTTGAGCGAGGGGATTTCTGTTTACGAGGAGAGGCAGGCAGATCCGGCGTGGGGAGAGCATTGGACACCGGAGTATGTGGAGCGCGTGACCTCGGGGCGGATGTCGCGGATTGGAGAGATGAGCGGGGCATTTTTGAACGCGACCTCACCGGGGGACCTGGAGTTTGCCTATTTCCAATCCTCGCTGGTGGTCGAGTTTTTGGTGGAGCGATACGGGTTGGAGCAGGTGCGTGAGGTGTTGGGGGATTTGGGTCGTGGTGACTGGATCAATGTGGCTTTGGAGCGACGGATGGCTCCGCTGGAAGAGTTGGACGGGCAATTTCGGGAGTATGTCCTTGGTCAGGTTGCGGAGTTTTGTGGCGGTTTGGATTTTACCAAGCCACCTCTGGACGTATTGGTGGCGGCGGGGCGTGCGGGTTCCGGCTGGACGGAGTGGGCGGCGGGGAGGACCAACAACGTCTGGGTGATCCTGCGTGAGGCCTCGGGGTGGGTTGATGATGGCGAATGGCACCGCGCTGTTGAGCGACTGGAGGGTTTGGTTGGGCGGGTTCCGGGGTTGGTGGATGGCCAGGGGCCCTGGGCGTTGTTGGCTGAGGCGTATCGTGGGATGGAAGATATTCGTGGGGAGCGTCGCGTTTTGGAGGATTGGGCGGCCCGCTTGGATGATGGCGTGGATGTGTATGCGCGGCTGATGGAGCTGCAACTGGGTGCGAGCGACTGGGGCGGCGTTTTGGGGAATGTGGAGAGGTATCTGGCGGTGGACCCCTTGGTGCCACTGGCCTACCGGTTATGGTCGATAGCGGCTGAGGGCGTTGGGGATGCGGAGGGGGTAGTGGCGGCGAACCGGAGATTGCTGTTGCTTGATCCACCGAATCCCGCGGAGGTAAATTACAGGCTGGCGAAGGCGTTGAACACACTGGGGGAGGAGGCAGCACGTCGGCATCTGCTTGATGCGTTGCAGGATGCCCCGGGCAATCGTGAGGCGTTGCAACTGCTCTTGGACATGCGGTCGGCAGAAAGGAGAGTGGATGGATCTGTTCCTTGATTCCGGCGCGAGAGGAGGCCGCAGGCGGAGTTGGGCCTTTCGGGTGGCCTGTGCCGGGACGCTGTTCTTCCTTTTGGCAGGAGTGCTGGTTTGGGGGCAGCGCATGGGGGGCAGGGGCGGGTGGTATCGGATGGGTGAGGTGCGAACGGCGCGGGAGTTGGCGAACCGGGGGAGCCTGGCGCCGGATTGGGAGAACGCAGCGGGGTTTGAGGCGGACGTACTTACCTTTGCAAGGGTGCGGTACCAGAGTGGCGGGCGTTACGGCCGCGGGGGGTGGGAGACGGATCTTCCGGAGAGCGACTTGAACCTTTCGTATCGCTTGCAGCAGATGACGTCGATGCGGGTGGATCCTGATGGCCGGGTGATTCGGTTAACCGACGACGACTTATCGGACTATCCCTTTATCTACATTGTTGAACCGGGCGGGTTGCGTTTGAGTGCGGATGAGGTGTTGTGTTTGAGGGATTATTTGGAGAACGGGGGGTTCTTGATGTTGGATGATTTTTGGGGGGAGGACGAGTGGCTTAACTGTGAGGAAGTGATGCGTGAAGTCTTGCCGGGATCATCATTTCAGGAGGTGCCCCTGGACCATGCGCTTTACAGCACCGTGTTCAAGGTGGAGGCGAAGTATCAGCTGCCGAATGTGAGGACGGGGATTGAGAGTCAGTGGACGGGCAGGACATGGGAGCGGGATGATGCGCGGGAGGTACATCATCGGGGTATTTTTGACCCGAGGGGGCGGTTGATGGTGATAGCGTTTCACAATACTGACAACGGGGATGGTTGGGAGTGGGAGGGGCATGACAACTACTACTTCCGGAATTTTTCCGAGAAGATTGCGTATCCCTTAGCGATCAACACCCTGGTTTATGTCATGACTCACTAGGCCGATTGGGCGGACACAGAGCAGCGACAAAAGAATAACCGAAGGCGACAAAGAATGAGTTTTCCGATTGAAGAAGGTGGAGCGGATGGGGGGCGTGAGGCGATGGAGCGGGCGGCGGTGGAGCGCTTGATGCAGGCTCAGGCCGGCATTATGCGGGAGCTGGGCAAGGTCATTGTTGGCCAGGGGGAGGTGATTGAGCAGATACTCGTGGCGTTGATGGCTGGCGGGCACTGCTTGATTACGGGGGCACCCGGGCTGGCGAAGACCCTGCTGGTGAAGTCGATCGCCCAGGTCTTTCATCTCAAGTTTCAGCGGGTTCAGTTCACGCCTGACCTGATGCCGGCCGACATTACCGGGACGGAGATTTTGCAGGAGACCACTGAGGGCCGGAAGATGGTTTTTGTGCCTGGTCCGATATTCGCGAATATGGTCCTTGCAGATGAAATCAACCGGACGCCGCCGAAGACGCAAGCCGCGTTGTTGGAGGCGATGCAGGAGCATCAGGTGACGGCGGCAGGTCAGCGGTATGGGTTGCCGGAGCCGTTTTTTGTATTGGCGACGCAAAACCCGATTGAGATGGAGGGGACGTATCCGTTGCCTGAGGCGCAGCTGGACCGGTTTATGTTCAACGTGGTGATGGACTACTTGCCGGAGGCTGAGGAGGTGGAAGTTGTCAAGCGGACCACAGCTGGTGTGGGGGCTGCGATCAGGCCTTTGTTCCATGGGGAAGACGTGATGCGCTTTCATGAGCTGGTGCGGCAGGTTCCGGTTGCGGAGGAGCTGGTTCGGTATGCCGTAAGAATTGCCTCCTCCACGCGGCCGGGGGCTGCCGGGGTTCCCGCGTTTGTGAAGGACTGGGTGAACTGGGGTGCCGGGACACGCGCGGCACAGTTTCTGGTTCTGGGAGCGAAGTCGCGTGCACTGTTGCAGGGGCGGGCGCACGTTCAGGTGGAAGACATCCGGGTCCTGGCTCCGGCGGTTCTGCGTCATCGGGTTTTAACGAACTATCGTGCCGAGGCGGAGGGTGTGGGGGTTGAGGAAGTCATTCGCCGTGTGTTGGATTCCGTGGAGGAGCCATTGAAGTGATGAACGGGGCTGCGGCCAAGGAGCGGTCGGTTCCTTTTGATCCCCAGGTATTGATGGGGATCAAGAGCCTGGAGCTGCGTGCCCGGGCGGTGGTTGAGGGTTTTTGGAGTGGGTTGCATCGCAGTCCCTATCACGGCTTTTCGCACTTCTTGGGGGTCTTGATATCCATCGAACCGGCTCTGATCTGCAACGTGC
>JBMTVN010000096.1:0-12361 GCA_049451415.1 Limisphaerales bacterium
GGCTTTTCTGCTTATTCACGGGCATTTGCCGACGACGAGCGAGCTGAGCCGGTTTTCTGACCAACTCACCGAGCATGAGTTGATCCACGAGGACATGAAGTATCACTTCGAGGGTTTTCCCTCGAATGCTCATCCCATGGCGATCTTGTCTTCGATGATCAATGCCACGAGCTGCTTTTATCCGGAGTGCATGTCTTCGTATGATCCGGCGACCTTTGATGTTGAGGCAACGCGCTTGATTTCCCAGGTTCGCACGATTGCGGCTTTTGCTTATCGGAAGTCCCGGGGCCTGCCGATCATCTATTCCAAGCCGGTTTATAAATATACGGCCAACTTCCTGCACATGATGTTTTCGCAGCCATATGCGGATTACGAGCTGAAGCCGGAGGTCGTGAAGGCGCTGGATTTGATTTTCCTGCTGCATGCTGACCATGAGCAGAACTGTTCAACCGCCACCGTGCGGATGACGGCGTCGAGCAAGGCCAATTTGTTTGCGAGCTGCGCTGCCGGGGTATGTGCGTTGTGGGGTCCGTTGCATGGGGGTGCCAACCAGGCTGTGATCGAGATGCTGGAGGCGATTCACGCAACGGGGGATGACGGGAGCAAGTTCATTGAGGCGGCCAAGGACAAGAACAGCGGCAAGCGTTTGATGGGCTTTGGCCACCGGGTTTACAAGAATTACGATCCGCGGGCGAAGATCATCAAGGAGCAGTGCGACAAGATCCTGAAGGTGATGAAGATTTCGGATCCGCTGTTGGATATTGCCAAGAAGCTGGAAGAGGCGGCGCTGCAGGACAGCTACTTCGTGGAACGGAAGCTCTATCCGAACGTCGACTTCTACAGTGGCATCATCATGCGGGCGATTGGTATTCCGGTTGAGATGTTTACGGTGATTTTTGCAATTGGCCGGATGCCGGGCTGGATCGCCAACTACCTGGAGATCAGCAAGAATCCCGGCGGCCGAATTTACCGGCCGCGGCAGGTGTATACCGGAGCGACCGAGCGGCCGTACGTGCCGATGGCGGAACGCGGTGAATAGCGCGCTCCGGGGCGGGCTGGTTTATCGGGATGCGGGTCTGGTAGAGGGCGGGTGTCTATGAGCCATACTACACTGGATACGCATCAGAAGGCGCTGCACGTCAATCTGGACCCGACCAAATACGGTGCTTTTGCCGAGATTGGGGCGGGGCAGGAGGTGGCGAGATGGTTTTTTCGTGTGGGGGGTGCTGCCGGCACCGTGGCCAAGTCCATGTCAGCCTATGACATGACGGTCAGTGACGCGATCTACGGGGTGACGGACCGGTATGTGAGCCGGGCCCGTTTGGTACAGATGCTGGATCATGAGTATGGATTGCTGGTTGAGCGGTTGGGGCCAGGGCGTGGTGAGGGGACCCGGTTTTTTGCGTTTGCCGATACCGTGGCGGCAAGGAGTTATTCCCGCCGGGACGAGACCCATGGGTGGATGGGTATTCGGTTTCAGACATCGCCGGGAGGGGGCTTTTCCCAGATCATCATTCATGTGGCGATGCATGAGCGGGAGGCGGTGGCGCAGCAGGAGGCTTTGGGGATTGTGGGGGTGAACCTGATCTATGGGGCCTTGTATTTGAACCATGATCCCGGAGCGTTGCTGCGTTCCCTGATGGACAATCTGACGAGCGAGCGGGTGGAAGTGGACATGGTGAAGGTGGAGGGGCCGGCTTTTGAGGGGATTGACAATCGTGCGTTGAGTGTGGAGCTGGTGCAGAAGGGGTTGGCGCAGGCCACGATGTTTACTGCCAAGGGGGAGGTAGTCCAGGCGGCCGAGGTGCTGTATCGGAAGCCGATATTGGTGGTTCGGGGGAGTTTTCGGCCGATTACGAATGCGACGGTGGATTTGGTGGAGAGCGCCCGGCGGCAGTTTGCGGCTGAGCCATCGGTGGGGGGGCAGGAGGTGGTGGTTTTGACCGAGATGACCCTGAGGCACTTGGCTGATGACGGTGTGATTGATCCGCGTGATTTTTTGGATCGGGCTGACACCTTGGGGGCTTTGGGATATAACGTGCTGGTCTCCAACTATGCGCGGTATTTTCGGTTGGCGGCCTATTTGGTATCCAACAACAAGCAGGCAGTGGGGGTGGCGATGGGGGTGAGGCGCTTCCGCGAGATGATGGATGAATCTTATTACAGTGATCTTGCTGGCGGGATTCTTGAAGCCTTTGGCCGCATGTTTAAGAATGACCTGCGGCTTTACATCTACCCGGTCAGGGAGGGGGAGGGGGCTGAGCTGGTGACATCGGAAAATGTGGAGGTGGCTTCACACCTGAAGCACTTGCGTTCCCATTTGCTAAGCAACCGGCATGTTGTTGATATTCCGGACTACGACCCGCAGCACCTGAGTATTTTTGCGCGGGATATTTTGAACCGCATCCGCAGTGGGGATTCATCCTGGGAGAGCATGGTGCCGCAGAAGGTTGTTGGGATGATTCGGGAGCGAGGGTTGTTTGGTTGTCCGGCTTGAGCATCAGGGCTGGTCAGGGGGGGGCTGGTGTGGAGCTGATATATGAAACGGAGCTTCTTTTTGGCATGGACGTTTGCGGTTTTGTTCTCGTGCGCAATGGTGGGTTCCTGTGCTGCCCTTATTCCGTCGGATTTGCGATGCGAGTATCTGGAGGAACCGATCGCCGTTGAATCTTCTTCTCCACGCCTCTCCTGGTCATTGCGGGCAGCGACAGGTGCAACGGCACAGCAGCAGATGCAGAGTGCTTACCGGATCATGGTTTCCGCCACCGAGACCGGGCTGTTGGCGGGTGCTTCCGAGATCTGGGACTCCGGCAAAGTTCAGGGTGGCGAGACGTCCCTGATTCCCTACGGGGGGAGGCCTTTGCTGTCCGGGCAGGAATGCTGGTGGCGGGTTATGGTCTGGGATGGGGAGGGACGGGCATCGGTTTGGAGTCAGCCTTCGAGATGGGCGATGGGGTTTCTGGATCCTGCCAGGTTGCGGGCTGATTGGATCAGTTATCGCGACGACGCGCCGGTGCATGTCTCCCGGGAGGAACTTTATTTACCTCCTGCCCGGCATTACCGCAGGGAGTTTTCCGGGAGGGACGGGGTTCGTCGAGCAGTGGCTTATGTCTCTGCGCTGGGGCTGGTCGAGCTGCACATGAATGGTGAACGCGTGGGGGACGGCTATTTTGAACCGGGCTGGTCGGACTATCAGCGGCGGGCGTATTACCGGGCGCACGATGTGACCGAGCTGGTAAGGCAGGGGGGTAACTGCATTGGGGCAGTGGTGGCAGAGGGCTGGTATTCGGGGTATGTGGGGTATGGTTTGCTGGTGGGTTATGGCCCGAACCGGGCGGGGCGGTACTTTTATGGCAAGACGCCGGCGTTGTGGGTGCAGTTGGAGGTCGAGTATGCCGACGGGAGCGAGGAGATTGTGGTGAGCGATTCCAGCTGGCGGGTGACTGGAGAGGGGCCGATTCGGGAGGCGGACCTGATTATGGGAGAATCGTATGATGCCCGGCGCGAGCTGGTTGGGTGGGATGTTGCCGGATACGATGATGTGGGGTGGGAGGCGGCGATTCCGGCGGGCGAGAACCGATCAGTGCCTGTGGTTTCCTACGATAATCGTGGTCGTCGTGCTGTGGATTTGGGCTTTAGCGAGCCACCAGTCATGCAGGCCTACATGGCACCTCCGATACGCGTGACCGAGGAGTTGCGGGCCCGGCGCGTTACGGAGCCTGAGCCTGGCGTGTATGTGGTGGATCTGGGGCAGAATTTTGCAGGGGTTATTCGGCTGAAGGCCCGTGGGGAGGCCGGGCAACAGGTGAGGATGCGCTACGGGGAGATGCTGCATTCTGACGGCCGTTTGATGACGGAGAACTTGAGGCGTGCGCGTGCGACGGACTACTACACCTTCCGGGGGGATCCCGGGGGCGAGTTATGGGAGCCGAGGTTTACCTACCATGGCTTCCAGTATGTCGAGATTACTGGTTTGAAGGAGGCGCCGGGTTTGGATGTGGTCACCGGCCTGGTATTACACAACGACACGCCGCTCGTGGGGGAATTCGCGTGTTCGGATGAGGTTTTGACGAGGTTTTGGAAGAACACCCAATGGACCCAGCGGGCCAACTTCATAGAGATGCCGACGGATTGTCCCCAGCGTGATGAGCGTTTGGGGTGGATGGGTGATGCTCAGGTTTATGTGCGCGCGGCCACGTATAATGCGGATGTGGCGGCTTTCTTTACCAAGTGGCTGGATGATGTTCGGGAGGCGCAGCGTGAGTTCGGGGCGTATCCGGACTATTGTCCTTATCCGATGGGGCATGGGGCTGCGGGCAAGACCTTTGGAACAGCGTGGATGGACGCCGGGGTTATTTGTCCTTGGACCATTTGGCAGGTGTATGGGGACACGGGGATGATTGAGCGGCACTGGGATTCCATGAGTCGCTTTATGGATTGGCGGCAGGCGGTGATGAGCCCGGGAGGGCTGGGGGTATCCATTGGGAACGAGTGGGGGGACTGGTTGAACGTGAACGAAAGCACCCCAATCGAATATGTGGACGTTTGTTATCATGCCTTGACCTGTCGGATGATGATGGAGATGGCGACGGCCGTTGGGCGGGGGGTAGAGGCGGCGGATTATCGGGATCGTTTGGAAATGATCAGGCAGGCATTTACACGGGAGTATGTGCTGGGGGACGGGGAGCTGACGGTGGATACCCAGACGGCATATGTGTTGGCGTTGTGGGTGGGTTTACTGCCACAGGACCAGCACAGGGCTGCTGCGAGGCGGTTGGCGGGCAGGATTGAGGAGAACGGGTTTCGGATGGCGACGGGTTTTCTGGGGACCAAGCCACTCCTGCCTGTGCTCACAGCGACTGGTCATCATGACCTGGCGGTGCGCCTGTTCCAGAGCAGGGAGTTTCCCAGCTGGGGTTATGAGGTCGTGAACGGGGCCAACTCGGTATGGGAGCGCTGGGACAGCTACACGCTGGAACATGGGTTCAACGGTCAATCCGGCAACCAAAACGCATCGATGAACAGTTTCAGCCATTACTCATTTGGGGCGGTGACGGAGTGGATCTTCCGCGATTTGGTGGGGATCGACACCGATGGTCCTGGCTTTGGGAGGCTGTTGCTGCGTCCGGGGGTTCCCGGTGTCCGGGTGACGGCGGTGGAAGGTGTGGAGCCATTGAGTTGGGTGAAGGCTTCCTACGCGTCACCTGGAGGCATGGTGCGGGTGGAGTGGAAGAAGGAGGGACGCCAGCTGGTTTATCATGCCTCCATTCCGGCAAACCTCCAGGCCACACTGCATCTGCCTGCACAAGGGCGGCAGACGGTGGAGATCTGTCAGGGGAAGGGAAAGATCCTGAGTGAGGGGGATGGCCTGGTGGTCCTGCATTTGGGACCGGGTGATCATGATTTCAGGTCCGAGTTAGGCGAGGGTTATTAGGCGGGCTCAGGGGACAAAGAAGGGTCGACACGTCGATGTCAGGCTCGCATGATATCTCGAACATTCAGCAACACAGATCCATGAGAACCTTATTGATCGGGGTAGACAGTGGGACGCAATCCACCAAGGCATTGGTGGTGGACGCCCGCACGGGTGGGGTCGTAGGGGAGGCCTCACGGGCTTATGGGCTTATTGGAGGTTTGGCTCCTGGAGCCAAGGAGCAGGACCCGGAGACATGGAAGAAGGCGACGAAGGCTGCGATTCGGGATGCGCTCAAGCAGGCAAAGGCCCTCGCCGGCGAGGTGAAAGTCATTGGGGTGAGCGGTCAGCAGCATGGTTTTGTGCCGTTGGACAAGTCGGGGGACGTGATTCGTCCAGCCAAGCTTTGGTGTGATACGGCGACGGCTGAGGAGTGTGACTTGATCACCAAGTCAGTCGGGGGGCAGAAGGCGGTATTGAAGGCGATGGGGAATGCGGTGCTGCCAGGGTTTACTGCTTCGAAGATTCTCTGGCTGAAGCGGCATGAGCCCAAGAATTTCAAGCGGCTGGCGACCGTGCTTTTGCCTCATGATTACCTGAACTTCTGGCTGACCGGTCGTGCCGTGATGGAGTATGGCGACGCGAGTGGAACGGCGTTGTTGGATGTGAGGAAGCGTCGATGGGCCACCAAGGTGGTGGAGGCGGTTGATGCTGACCTGGCGGGCAAGCTGCCGCCATTGATCTCGAGCGATCAGCCGGTGGGGCATCTACAGGCCTCGACGGCGAAGGAGCTGGGGCTTTCAACGGATGTTTTGGTGAGTGCGGGTGGGGGGGATAACATGATGGGTGCCATTGGCACCGGGAACACCCGCCCGGGTGTGATTACTGCGAGCTTCGGCACCAGCGGGACGATCTATGCATGTGCAGATAAGCCGATTGTGGATCCTCAGGGGGAGATTGCTGCGTTTTGCGACTCCACGAACCGCTGGCTGCCCTTGCTATGCACGATGAACGTGACGGTGGCGACCGAGATGGTTCGGCAGGATTTTGGGTGGGACCATGCCAAGTATGAGGTTCAGGCGGCGAAAGCGCCGGTTGGAAGCGATGGTTTGGTGATGCTGCCGTATTTTGAGGGGGAGCGGACCCCGAACGTTCCGGACGGCACCGGGGTTCATCTGGGTGTCACTGGCAGGACGTTTCGGTCGAGGCACTATGCGCGTGCGGCGATGGAGGGGGTGACGATGGGGATGAACTATGGTTTGCGCCGGTTGGGCGAGCTAGGTGTGAAGCCGACACAGATTCGTGCGACTGGTGGAGGGGCCAAGTCGAAACTTTGGCGCCAGATCATGGCGGATGTTTTTAATGCGGAGGTAGTGACATTGAGGGTGGGCGAGGGTGCGGCTTATGGAGCTGCGCTGCAGGCCTACTGGTGCTGGCGCCTGAGTGGAGGTGACCGGATTGAGATTTCAGATGTAACCGACAAGTTTGTGAAGGTGAACCGGGCGGAAACTGCTAAACCCAAGGCGGAAAACGTCCGAGTTTATGAACAGATGCAGGAAATTCAGGATGCCATGTCAGCGGCACTTCGCGGGGTATTCAAGCTGCACCGTCGGTTCGTAACACGATAGGTTGATTTTGCCCCATTGAAGGGGCACTTTTAGATGCTAGATCAGAACGTATGAAACTCGTGCTGACCCCCCATAACATAACCCTGACCAAAGCCATTGAGGACCATGTTATCTCCCGTCTGGAGAAGCTGGACCATTATGATCCACGTGCGATTGACGCCCGGGTGACTTTGGAACTTGACCACAAACGCGCACCGGAGAAGCAGTTCATCTGTTCCGTGCGGCTGGCGGTTCCTGGTCCTGACCTGTTCGCGGAGGACGCGGAGAACGACCTCTATGCTTCGATTGACCTGGTCATGAAGAAAATTGAGCAACAAATCCGCAAGCGTCACAACAAGCGCAAAGCGGAGAAGCACACACAGGCTGCGCTGCACAAGCGCAAGCAGCAGGATGAGGCCTTGTAGGCCTTGAGATTGTGGGCCCTGCTCCAGTTGAGCGGGGTGTTGGCGTTCCAAATTCAGCGAATGCATTGCCCGGGACGATGTTTTGTCCCGGGCCTTTTGCGTATGCGTGCTGGAGCATCTCAGTCTTTGCTTTGGGTATCGAAGGCAGTGTAGACAGGTGGCGATGATCAAAGGCGGGTCAGGTGATAAAGGGGTTGTGCTTTACCGCGCGAGGCGAGTTATGCCGATGTGCAGTCCTCTTGTGGAGGACGCCGGGATTGTTGTGGCCGGCGGGGTGATTCGTGCGGTCGGGAGCTGGGGCGATTTGAAGTCGTCGCACGTGGGGCGGACGGAGGATTTGGGGGATGTGGTGGTTTTGCCTGGACTGGTCAATGTTCATGCGCACCTGGATTATTCCGGGATGGCGGGACAGCTGCCTGCGCCCCGGCATTTTCCTGACTGGATCAAGGGCATACTCGCGTTGAAGGCCGATCGTAGTTACACGGAGTATGCAGACGAGTGGCTGCGCGGTGCGCGGATGTTGCTGAAGCACGGCACAACGACGGTGCTGGACATTGAGGCTGTTCCGGAGTTGTTGCCTGAGGTCTGGACATCGACCCCGCTGCGGGTGTGCTCGTGCCTTGAACTGACGGGAGTGAGGAGTGGGAGGGATCCGGAGTCGATGGTGGCTGAGGCGGTGGCATGGGCGAAGGGTTTGCCGGTTGGGCGATGTTGGGCGGGTTTGTCTCCGCATGCTCCATATTCCACCAAGGCGGCGCTGTTGCGGCACAGTGCGAGAGTGGCTCGTGAGCAGAGCTGGTTGGTGACGACGCATGTTGCCGAGTCTGCTGAGGAGTTTGACATGTATATGCATGGGCGGGGGGGGATGCATGACTGGCTGAAGTTGAGTGGTCGGGACATGTCGGATTGTGGCGGGCATTCGCCGGTGGCGTGGCTGGCTGAGCAGGGGGTATTGCACGGGAGGTTCATCGCTGTGCACGCCAACTATCTTGCGGACGGGGATGCGGAGTTGCTGGCGGAGCACGGAGTGGGGGTGGCGCATTGTCCCCGTAGCCATGCGTATTTTGGTCATGCGCCATTCGGCTATGGTTTACTGAGGAAGCATGGAGTTGGAGTGGCGCTTGGGACGGACAGCCTTGCCTCTGTTCGGTGCAGCATGAGGACCCCGGCAGAGCTGGACATGTTTGAGGAGATGCGGGCTTTTGCGGTGGCGAATCCGGGTGTCGATCCTGCGGAGATTTTGGGGATGGTGACCACGGAGGCAGCGGGTATCTTGGGCCGGGGAGGTGAGCTGGGAGGTTTAGGGGAAGGGATGCTGGCTGACCTGGTAGTGTTGGATGTGGGACGGGAGAATGGTTCTGTGGCGGAGGCGGTTTTGCAGCATCGGGGTCCGGTCAGGCGCGTGATGATTGGCGGTGAGTGGGTCTTTGGAGAGGAGGTTTTTTGAGGTGGAGGGCAGAGTTGTCCTGATTACAGGTGCGGCTGGTGGATTGGGCGGTGCGTTGGTCAGCGCCTTTGCTGCTGGCGGATGGAGGGTTGTTGCCGGGGTGCACCGGAGTGAGCCGCGATGGGAATGTGAGGGTGTGATGTGTGTGGGCTTGGACGTGCGGGACCGTGAGTCCTGCAGGCAGGGTATCGAGAGGGTGATCCGTACGTTTGGCAAGGTGGACTGCCTTGTGAACAGTGCCGGGCTCAACCGCGACGGGCTGCTGAGCCGGTTGACGGAGCGCGACTGGGACGACGTGCTTGGAGTAAATCTTGGTGGTGTGATGCGATGTATCCGGGAGGTGCTGCCCGGCATGTTGAAGCAACGGGATGGACATATTATCAACGTGTCCAGTTTTGCGGCCCGGCAGGGGACGCTGGGCCAGTCGGCTTACGTGTCGGCCAAGGCCGGGGTATTGGGTTTGACACAGGCATTGGCGAGGGAAGTTGGGAGCAGGAACGTCCGGGTGAATTCTGTATTGCCCGGGGTGTTGCGCACCGGGATGACGGAGGCTTTGCCTGCAGCCCGCTTGGATGCAATGGCGGCGGAGAATGTGCTCGGTCGATTAAACCGTCTTGATGAGGTTGCGCGGTTCGTCGTTTTTCTGGCGGGGATGCAGGATGTATCCGGGCAGGTGTTCCAGCTCGACAGCCGGATCGGTCCTTGGACGTAATGGCGCGCGTGAACTTGAGTGACAGCGATGTGATGACTGATTTCCGCAAGGATCTGGCCGCAAGGTTGGGCCGTGTCAGGGGTCAGGGTCTTGGCCGGATGCTGAGGGAGCTGGAGCTGGGGGAGTCGGGTCGGGTTCGATTCCAGGGGCGGGATCTGGTCAATTTTGCGTCGAACGATTACCTGGGGCTGGCACTGGATCCGAGGTTGTGTCGCGCCGGGGAGGCAGGGTTACAGCGATGGGGGGCGGGGGCGGGTTCTTCGCGACTGATCTCCGGGTCATTGGGGGTCCATCACGAACTGGAACGTGCCTTGGCTGCGTTTAAGCGGACGGAATCCGCCGTGTTGTATGGGTCCGGTTATGCTGCGGCACTGGGGACGCTTCCGGCGTTGGTCGAGCGTGGTGATCTGGTGGTGCTGGATCGGTTGGCGCATGCCTGTCTGGTGGATGGAGCACGCCTGAGTGGGGCGAAGCTGCGTGTTTTCCGACACAACGATGCTGGAAATCTTGATCACGTACTGAGCCAGCATCGGAGGTCAGAACGAGCGGCGGGTCGGCAGCCGTCGCGCGTGGTGATTGTGACGGAGTCGCTGTTCTCGATGGATGGGGATGTGGCGCCCTTGCGTGAGATTGTGGAGGTGAAGGAGCGGTATGGTGCTTGGTTGCTGGTTGACGAGGCGCATGCGACCGGGGTTTTGGGATCAGGCAGGCGGGGGTTGGTGGACGACTATGGTTTGGGGGATCGTGTGGAGGTGCAGATGGGCACCTTGGGGAAAGCCCTTGGTTCGGCGGGCGGTTACATTGCTGGAGCCCGTGTGCTGATTGATTGGTTGGTGAACCGGGCCCGGAGCTTCATTTTTTCTACGGCTCCTGTGCCGGCGCAGGCTGCTGCTGCGCTCGAGGCGGTGAGATTGTTGGACTCCGCGGAGGGAGAAAACCGGTGTTGTGTGTTGTGGGACCGCGTGCACCAGATGCGAGGGGCGGCTACTGACGCGGGCTGGGTGCTGCCAGGAGCCGCCAGTCCCATCCTTCCCCTGCTGGTCGGGGAAGAAGAGGCGGCTGTGGCTTGTTTTGAACGCTTGTTGGAGAGGGGATTCTACGTGCCGGCGATCCGCTACCCCTCGGTGCACCGTGGGCAGGCCCGCTTACGCATCACCGTGAGTGCTGCGCACACCGCAGAACAGATTCGTCAACTGGGGACAGCACTTTGCGGGGTTCGGCGGGAGGTTGGGCTATGAAGGGCAAGGCGGATGCGGCGAATCTGGACCGGCAATATGTGTGGCATCCGTTCACCCAGATGCGTGACTGGGTGAAGCGTGCGCCGAGGGTGATGGTTTCGGGCAGGGGGGCAGTTCTGACCGACGCAAAAGGGAAGGAATATCTGGATGCGAATTCCTCCATCTGGACCAACCTGCATGGGCACAGGCATCCGAAGCTTGATGCAGCCCTGGGTGATCAGGCTGCGCGTGTGGCCCATGTGTCCTCGCTTGGATTGGCGAATGAGCCCGCGGCCCTTTTGGCTGAGAAACTGGTTCTTCAATCACGGGGGGGACGTCGCCGCAGATTGAAGGGGGACTTAGGCAGGGTGTTCTTCAGTGATGATGGTTCCACGGCGATGGAAGCGGGGTTGAAGATGGTTCATGTGCACGTGCAGCGGGAGCGGGGCGTAAAGCGGCCGCGGTTTCTCTCGATTGATGGCGGGTATCACGGGGATACCGTTGGTGCGGTGAGCTTGGGGCACATTGATTTGTTTCACGGGGCATACAAGGGGCTGTTGTTTGGGACCGACAAAGTGATGTCGCCGTATTGTTACCGGTGTCCCTACAACCGTGCGAAGCCAGAGCGGGCGGATGCGCGGGAGTACCGCCGTTGTAGTTGGGAGTGTGTGGGGCAGGTGGAGCGGAAGCTGGCTGCGAAGAGTCGATCGGGCGAGGGGTATGCGGGTTTCGTGTTTGAGCCATTGCTGCAGGGTGCGGCGGGGATGATTCCGCAGCCGGAGGGCTGGCTTCGGCGTGTGGCGAAGCTCATGCGCCAGGCAGGGACGTTATTCATTGCTGATGAAGTGATGACGGGGTTTGGACGAGTTGGGGGGGCGAAGCATTGGTTGGGGAGTCAGGTGGAGGGGGTGAAGCCGGACGTGGTGTGTCTGGCGAAGGGGTTGACGGGGGGATATTTACCGATGGCGGCCACCTTGGTGACGGAGCCGATTTACGCTTCGTTTTTGGGGAGGTATGAGGAGTTTAGGACCTTTTTTCATGGTCACAGTTACAGTGGGAATCCGTTGGGTGCGGCGGTGGCGCTGGCGAGTCTGGAGGTTTTGAACTCGCGGGCTTGCGTGACAGCCAGGGCGCGTTTGGAAGAGCAGATGCGGCTGTTGTCGGAGCCGCTTTGGGAGAGTCGATATGTTGGGGATGTGCGGCAGGTGGGTTTGGTATTGGCGGTTGAGCTGGTGCAGGATTGGCGGACACGGCGGGCATTTGCCTTGGGGGATCGGGTGGGTATGCGGGTTTGCGAGGCTATGGCGGAGCGGGGTGTATTGACTCGTCCGATCGGGAACGTGGTGGTGGTGATGCCGCCCTACTGCACGACGTCGGCACAGTTGGAGAAGATGGTGGCAGAGTTGAGACGGGCGATTCGGCGTGTGTTGGGTGAATGATGGGTGTGTAGGTTTGAGGGGTGGCCCATGGCGGCCGGCAGGGTGCCAAGGCAGGATTTCAGACCGGGAGTTTGGAGTCGCGAGCGTGTTTGGGGTGTGCC
>JBMTVN010000097.1:0-12268 GCA_049451415.1 Limisphaerales bacterium
CTGGCGGCGGGCAAGGAGTTGTGGCGCTGGGGGACATGGAATCCTCGTCGGATAGGTCACTATCGGCTGGTGCCATCGCCGGTGGCCGGGGGGGGTGTGGTCTTGGCTTGTGGTCCGAAGGGGGAGCCGATTTTTGCTGCGCCCTTGGGCAAGAGCGGGGTGCTGAAGGATGAGGAGCTGGCTTGGGTGAGCAAGGAGCGGGCGATTTCGGCGGATGTGCCGACGCCGCTGTTTTATCAGGGGTATTTCTATGTGTTGGACGGGAACCGCAAGGCGTTGTCGTGTGTGGAGCCGGCGAGCGGGAAGGTGTTATGGACGGGTGAGTTTGAATCCCGTGTTCCGTTTGAGGCCTCGCCGACGGGGGCGGATGGCCGGGTGTATTGCATCAACCACCGGGGCGAGGTGTTTGTGGTGAAGGCGCAGACTGGAGGTTTTGAATTGGTGGCGCAGGTGGAGATGGGGGATGAGAACGACCGTGATGTGCGGGCATCGATTGTAGCGGCACAGGGGCGGCTCTTTATCCGGACGAACAGCCGGTTGTATTGTTTGGGGGAATAGGGGTTTGATGACGCGGTCCATGCCTTATCGGATTGCGTGTTTGCTGTATTGTTTCAATGCGGCAGGCGAGGTGTTGCTGCTGCATCGGAAGCGGGAACCGAACGCGGGTTTATGGAGTCCGCCCGGGGGCAAGCTGCGGGTAGACGTGGGGGAGTCGCCTTATGTGTGTGCTTGTCGGGAGGCGAAGGAGGAGATGGGCGTGGATCTGGGGCTGGCGGATTTACGGCTGACGGGTTTGATTAGCGAGCATGGGTATGCGGGGCAGGCGCACTGGCTGATGTTTTTGTTTGAGGTATTGCGTCCGATGGAGGTGGTGCCTCCGGAGTTTGAGGAGGGGGTGTTTGGTTTCTTTTCGCGTGAGGCCTTGGAGGGTTTGCCGTTGCCGGAGACGGACCGCCATCATATTTGGCCGTGGTTTTGGGAGCATCGAGGCGGTTTTTTTGCGGCGCATTGTCATTGTCATGAGGGAGGAACGTTTGAGTGGAAACTGGAGGAAGCCCGACATGTCTGAGGGCGAGCCGGAGTCACCGATTATTGATCTGCACAGCGACGATTATTTCATGTCGGAAGCGTTGAGGCAGGCGCAGCGGGCGTATGCGGCGGACGAGGTTCCGGTGGGGGCGGTGATTGTGCGCGGGGGACGGGTGATTGCGCGGGCGTTCAACCAGGTGGAGTTGTTGAAGGACGCGACCGCGCATGCGGAGATGCTGGCTTTGACGCAGGCCACGGAGATCGTGGGGGACTGGCGGCTGACGGATTGCACGCTGTATGTCACCAAGGAGCCGTGTCCGATGTGTGCGGGTGCGGTGGTGCACGCGCGGCTGGAGCGGGTGGTGTTCGGGGCGCCGGATGCCAAGGGGGGGGCGGCTGGTGGGGCCATGAACCTGTTGCAATTCCCGACGCTCAACCATCGCTGTCTGATCACGTCGGGGGTGAGGCTGGAGGAGTGTCGGGGGTTGTTGAAGAGTTTCTTCTCGGCTCGAAGGGAGTAGGGATGCGGTCCGAGGGGCGGACCGCAGGTAGACAGGAGGGAGCAGAGAGGAGAGAGTGCGCTTGGGGCGCACGAGAGCTGGGTGGGGGTGTGATCGGACTGATCTGACTGATCGGGTGGGTTGGACTGATCTGTTGGACTGGGGACAGGTGCGGGTGAGGGGGGCACGAAAAAGCCCCCTGGGCTGGTGGGCCGCAGGGGGCTTGGAGAGAGGGTGACTTATTCCTTGCTGTTGGCCGGTTCTTCTTCCGTGGCTGCCGGTTGGGTAAAGACGAGTTTATCGCCTTCGACCGTGACCAGAATGGGTTCATCGTTACGGAAGTGGCCGCGGAGAATTTCCTCGGCGAGCGGGTCTTCGAGGTGATGTTCCACGGCGCGGCGCATGGGGCGGGCACCGTAGAGGGGATCATAGCCTTTTTCGACCAGGAAGTCCTTGGCCTTGTCATCGAGCTCGATCTGGATGTGTTTGTTTTTGAGCCGGACCATGACCTTTTCGATTTCGAGGCCGAGGATTTCGACGAGGTCGGTTTTACTGAGCGAGCGGAAGACGATCGTGCCGTCGAGCCGGTTGAGGAACTCGGGGCGGAAGGCCTTCTTGGCGGCTTCCATGATCTTGTCCTTCATCTTGTCGTAGTCGGTGGCCTCAGCGCTGGAGCCGAAACCGATGGTGGTTTGGCGGCGGACGAGGTCAGCCCCGACGTTGGAGGTGAGGAGGACGATCGTGTTTCGGAAGTCGACGGTACGGCCGACGTTATCGGTGAGTTTCCCTTCCTCCAGGATTTGGAGGAGCATGTTCATGACATCGGGGTGGGCTTTTTCGATTTCGTCGAAGAGCACGACCGAGTAGGGCTTGCGGCGGACTTGTTCGGTGAGTTGGCCGCCTTCCTCGTAGCCGACGTATCCGGGGGGTGAGCCAACGAGGCGGGAGACCGTGAACTTCTCCATGTATTCGCTCATGTCGAGCTGCACGAGGCACTTGGCATCGCCGAACATGCGTTCGGCGAGTGTTTTGGCGAGGAGCGTTTTACCGACGCCGGTGGGGCCGAGGAGGGCGAAGGTGCCGATGGGGCGCCGCGGGTCCTTGAGGTCGGCGCGCGAGCGGCGGAGGGCTTTGCACATGGCGGTGACGGCTTCCTGCTGGCCGACGACGATGTGCGAGAGTTCTTCTTCCATGCGGAGGAGCTTTTGGGCCTCGTCCTTCTCCATACGCTGGAGGGGGATGCCGGTCCACTTGGAGACCACCAGCATGATGTCTTCCTCATCGACTTTGACCCGTTTTTCCTCCCGGTTGTTGCGCCATTCGGAGAGGATATTCTCGAGTTTCTCCTTCGCCTGCTTTTCCTGGTCGCGCATGGAGGCGGCGCCTTCGAAGTCCTGTTCCTTGATGGCGCGTTCCTTGCGGGCCTTGATGTCCTCGATATCGGCTTCGAGGTCTTTGACTTCGGGCGGCCGGGTCATGGCGCCGATGCGGGCGCGGGCGCCGGCTTCGTCCATGACATCGATGGCTTTATCGGGGAGGTAGCGGCCGGTGATATAGCGATCGGACAGCTCGACCGAGGCTTGGACTGCGGCGTCGGTGAGTTCCATTTTGTGGTGGTCCTCGTATTTGCCGCGGAGGCCCATGAGGATTTGGACGGCCTCCTCGACGGAGGGGGCTTCGACTTTCACGCTTTGGAAGCGGCGTTCGAGGGCGGCGTCTTTCTCGATGTATTTGCGGTATTCGTTGAGCGTGGTGGCACCGATGCACTGCATTTCACCGCGGCTCAGGGCGGGCTTGATGATATTGGAGGCGTCCATGGTGCCTTCGGCTGAGCCGGCACCCACGATGGTGTGGAGCTCGTCGATGAAGAGAATGACGTTTTTGGCGCGGCGGATCTCGTCCATGACCGCCTTGATGCGTTCCTCGAACTGGCCGCGGTATTTGGTGCCGGCGACCATGAGGGCGAGGTCTAGGGTGATGACGCGTTTTTCGCGGAGGAGTTCGGGGACGTTTCCTTTGGCAATTTCCTGGGCGAGTCCTTCGACTATGGCGGTTTTACCGACGCCGGCTTCACCGAGGAGGACGGGGTTATTCTTGGTGCGGCGGCAGAGGATCTGGATAACGCGTTCGATCTCGCTGCGGCGGCCTATCACCGGGTCCATCTCGCCTTTGCGCGCGATCTCGGTGAGGTCACGTCCGAAGGACTTGAGGGCGGGTGTCTTGACGTCACCTTTTTTGTCGGGGCGCTCTGGCTTTTCACCATCGGCGAGCATGCCCTCTTCGCCTTGGAAATTGGGGTCGAGTTCCTTGAGGATTTCCTGGCGGGTTTGCTCGATATCGACGTCGAGGTTTTTGAGCACGCGTGCGGCGACGCCGTCGCCCTCGCGGAGCAGGCCGAGGAGGATGTGTTCGGTACCGACGTAGGTATGGGTGAGGGCCTTCGCTTCTTTGGAGGCGAGGGCGAGCACCTTTTTAACGCGGGGGGTATAGGGGATATTCCCGACCATTTTCTGGTCGGGGCCTGTGCCCACTTGCTTTTCGACCTCCATTCGGACGGCTTCGAGTTCGATGCCCATTTTTTGGAGGACATTGACAGCCACGCCTTGTCCGAGGCGGATTAGACCGAGGAGCAGGTGTTCCGTTCCCACGAAGTTGTGGTTAAAGCGGTCTGCTTCTTTGCGGGCCAGAGCCAGAACCTGCTGGGCTCTTGGCGTAAAATTGTTCATCGCCTCATCACTCATAAAGTCGTCGCTAAGATGCTTCGCAGTGCTGGGTTTGTAAAGTGCCAGACCGAAGTTGTGACCATTTGGCACATTTCTTTTAGCCGACCATTCCGTGAGCGTACTGCCGGGCTGCGTGGAATGCGACGGGCTGTCTCGGATTGACGGAGCCGGGAGGAACCCACCGGTTTGGGTTACTGGTCGTTGGGGGAGTTGGGTTTAGGACGGAAAGAGACCAGGGCGGTGAGGGCGAGTCCGGTGAGGACGGCGAGGAGGGAGACGTACCACGTACTGGTGGAGGGTTGATAGAGGAATTCGACCGTGTGTTGGCCTGCGGGGACGGCGACACCGCGCATGAGGAAGTTGGCGCGGAGGAGTTTGGCGGGTTGGCCATCGACGAGGACTGTCCAATCCGGGTGGAATTTATCATTGAGGAGGAGGACGGAAGGGGTGGGTGCGCTGGCTGTGAGTTCGATATGTTTGGGGGCGTACTTTTTGAACGCGACCGATCCGGTGCTATTGGGGGAGGCGGGTGCAGGGGTGGGAGTGTTGGGCCAGGGGTTTTCTTCGAGGAGGACGGTTTGGGAGGGGATGAAGTTGGGGTCGACGAGGCGTTGGAGGGTTAGTTGCGGGTCGGGGATGATTTCCCATTCGGCGAGGAGGGAGGCTTTGGGGAGTGCGCCGGTGAATTCGACGATGGCGAAGGGGCCGGTGCCGTTAGTGGAGGTCAGGATGGGGCCGTCTTCGCTGTCCTGGTAGAACTGGAAGCCTTGGTGGAGCTGGAAGCGGTTCCGGTTGTTGTCGAGCTGTTGGTTAATGAGGCCCTCGATGCCGGAGAGAGTGACGAAGTAACGGGTGCTGGTCAGTTCCCACTGGCGGATGCGGCGTTGGAGGAGAGTGAGTTGGTCTGCGGCCTGGAAGGCGGCACGGTATTGCTCGTTGTCGGCGCTGGGACGGGGGTCCTGGACAACGTCGGTGGACTGGATGTTGTAGTAGGGGAAGAGGTGTTGGAGCCAGTCGAGTCCGTAGACTTGTTGGATGAGCTGGAGAGCTTGGGCGGCTTCGGGGCTGCCGCCGAGGAAGAGGCTGGCGACGCGGTGTTGGTGGGCCTGGTCGCGGAGTTGATCAATGACGGGGTTGGAGGCGTATTTCTCCTTGTAGTTGTAGTAGATCACCCAGGGCGAGTTGGCGCGTGCGAGGTCGGCGGTGAGGATGCCTCCGGCGAGGACGGCGGCGAGAGCGGTGGCCTTGGGACCGCGGAAGAAGCCGGAGCGGGCGAGCGAGAGCCAGCCTGCGCCGAGGAGCAGGAAGAACAGGAACCAGGCGACTTCCTTGACGCTATGGGATGCGATGGATTGGGCGAAGGCGGGGTCGGGGAAACCGGCGCGTTGGAGGTGGCGCACGAGGTTGGATTCGGAGGAGGCGTAGATGAGCCAGCCGACGACTGCGGTGATGACGAGGGCGCCGCAGGCGAGGGTGAAACGCCGGTCGGGGAGGTCGGCCGAGGTCCACCACTTTTTCCAGGTCCAGGCGGCGATTTGGTTCCGGTTTTTTTCTACGGCGTGGACCAGGGCAGCGTGGATGCCATAGGCGCAGAGGATGGCCATGCAGAGGCTGAAGGGGTGGAGGAACTTGATGGGGTTGCGGATGGTGGAGAAGTAGGGCAGGGCGTAGACGATTTGGTAGAATGGGGCGTGGCGACCCAGGGCGAGCAGGAGTGAGATGAGGGCGGCCGCGCCCCAGAACCAGACCCAGCGCCGCTGGTGCGGAGTGAAAGCGGAGTTCTGGCGTCGGGCAGCCTGGAAGAGGGCGAAAAGGGCGAAGAGCACGACGGTCACGCCGGTGTAGAAGCCGGCGCCGGAATGGCGGAGGCCGGCGGGGTGAGGAGCCTGTGCGGGGTCGGGCAGGGAAGAGGCGAGGTAGGCGTCCCAGGCGGGGTCGCGTCCGACGGCGCCCCAGTAATTGCCGCCATCGGGTGTATCCATGCGATATCCGTGGAGGCCGGCGATGACGAGACGGAGCGTTTCGATTTTTGGCAGGCTCCAGCGGGTCGCTTCATTCCAGCGCTGGGCCTTGGTGGCGGCATCCTGTTCCATGCCGACGACGCCCTTGACCTGGGTTCCGATCAGGACGGTGAGGGCGTGGGCGGCGGTCCAGCCGGCGACGATGGCCACGAGGGCGGTACGGGCAAGACCGGCGGGCCAGCGGCGGGCGGCGGGTTCGGATGATTTTTCACCGAGGGTTTGGAAGAGGACAACGGCGGCGACGTAGACACTGAGGATGGCGCCGCTATCGAAGCCTTCCATAACGGCCATGCCGGTGGCCATGCCTGCGAGGGTGAGGCGGATCCAGGGGGAGTTGGTGCGATGGGTGAAGAGGGCGGCGAGTGCGAGGAAGACGCTTGAGACGGCGAGGGCATGGGAACCCAGGCCCCAGCAGGTGTAGGAGAAGAGGTCGGAATTGAGAGCGGCAGCGAGGCCGCCGATGACGCAGGCTGCGGTGGTGAGGCCCATGGAGCGGAGGGCGAGCCAGGCTGAGGCGGCGAGGATAAGGATGCAGAGGGGTTCGTAGTATTTGGCGTAGCCGAGGGGTTTGAGCCACCAGAGCAGGGCGTAGGTGATGGAGGGGAACGCGGCGCCTGAGGGGCCGCCGACCCAGTTGAGATCCTGCCAGTAGCCGGTGAAGCCTTCGGGGAGCGAGGCGTATTCGGCGTTTTGGGCGCCGAGGGGGCCGTCGTTGGAGAAGAGGGCCATTTCGGACTGGAAACTTTGGTGGAAGAAGAACAGCACCACGACTGCGAACACGGCCAGAGCGGTGAGGATGGGGCGCAGGCTGCCGGTTGTGGCGGGTTGGTTGGAACGTGGGTTGGAGGTGGCCATCGGTGTGCGGTTACTCGGTTCGTATTCTGGAGCGGCATACTCTGCGGTCCCGCTTGGGTTGAGACAACAGGAATCCAAGTGTGGGGAGACCTTGTAAGACGGGGGGGTGATCCGCAGGGCTCGTCAGGCGGGGTGCGACTGCAGGCCTGTGGGGGAGGGATTGTCGCTTGCGCTGTGGGTGGAGTGTTAGCAGGGTGGTGGGGTGATGGTGGTTTTACTGCGATTTATTTTTGGGGCGGCGTTGGTGTGGTTGGTGAAGATGGCGCGGGACAATGCGCACATGGGCGGGGCGTCGGGGGTGTTTGACAGCATCTATTACATCTTCGGTGTCTTCATTCTGGCGGTTGCGAATGCTGCAGTCTGGGTTTCGTATTTTGGCAACCGGATGGCGGACGAGATGGTGGGGGATGGGGCGGGCATGCTGGATGGTCCGAAGAAGAAGAGGACGGGTTTTGCGCGGGTGATGAGTTGGTTGATGCGGTTTGGAGGGGTGGTGGTGTTAGTGGGTTTGGGGTGGTGGGTTTGGCAGAACCGGGTGTTGTTTGAGCCGGCGTCGGATTTGGTGAAGGCGTGGAGGATGGGGAACGCGCCGTGGGAGGCGGAGGAGAAGGAGTTCTCCGTGGTGCGGGTGATTGATGGGGAGAACCTCTCGGTGAAGGATTCAGAGGGAAGAGCATTTACCCTTCGGCTGGCGGGGCTCGAAGCGCCCAGCCTCTCGGCTTATGAACGTGAGGTGCGGAAGCGGGCTGAGGCGGGGCGGGATTTTCTGTCGGCGATGGTGTTATCCAACGCGGTGAGTGCAGAGGTGACGCTGACGAATGCGTCGCGGGTGCTGTTGGGTTTCGTGCGGGTGGCAGGGACCAATGTGAATGCGGTGTTGCTGGGGGAGGGGTATGCGGAGTTCCGTCCGGAGTATTTGGGGCAGGCGTCGTTACGGAGCCGATGGGAGATGCTCCAGGTACAACGTCGGCTGGGGGCTGAGCCTGCCGGGGTTACGGGGGCGGAATGAGGTTATTGGCGGGAGTTACGGATTATTGCCGACGAGGCGGTAGAATTGAGGTCCTGGAGCCGGGGTGGTGGTGATGGTGGTTTCGCCGCTTGTGGTGCTGATGGCTTGGGTGGTGGACCAGGTCTGGAGGTCGGTGGAGGATTCGAGCTCATAATTGAGTCCATCCTCGGCGAAGAAGGTGAGTTGGAGGTCGCCGTTGGCTAGGCGGGACCACTGGCTGATGCGGGTTGGGCCCGGGTCGACGATCAGGAGGTTCATGGAGAAGCGGAATCCGAAGGTGAGGGAGCCGTTGCTGTCGAGGTAAGCCAGGTCGCCTTCCCAGGTCCAGCTGTCGGGGACATTGGCCGGAGTTGCGAGATCCTGGAGTTCGGAGGAGGCGGGGTCGTCATCTGTGAGATACATGATGAGTCGACCGGTGCCGCCGTCGGGGATGAAGGGGAAGGTATCCTGGGCGGGTGCCTGGTCCCAGAAGCGCCAGCTGAGTTGGTCTGGATTGGAGGCGTGGAGGTATCGGACGTAGAAACTGTTGACCTGTTCCGCACCGGTGCCGGGGGTGTCGGTTTCGTCGGCTCCGAACCGCCAGGTCAGACCGGCGATCTCCATTTCCAGTGCGGCTCCTTGAGTGAGGAGGTTGTAGCGGGCGAGCCAGTCGAGGCCGGAACTGTTGTCGGTGCCGATGAGGTCGAGGTCGTAGGTGAAGGAGCCAGAGACGGGGGCGCGGAAGCTGATTTCCGGGGGGAGAGTGATATCTGCTGAGGATTTGTAGCGGGAGCCGATTTCGCCGGTGAACTGGATCGTGACTGGAGCAGCGGTGAGAGGGAGGCAACTGAGCAGCAGGGTTAAGGCGAATTTCTCCATGAAATTTTGTTAAGAAATGAATCAGTTCATGTCAACCCCCGCTAAGCGGTGCGGGGGGCTTTTTGTGGCATCTCATCTTTGAGCAGCGGTGTAGTCCGGGGACGAGGTGTGTTTTGGGATGTAAGGTTTCGGCTTGCTCAGGTTGGTCGAAGGTCCGTATTGTGCGCGCCTTGTTGGGCGTCGATTGACGCAATGGATGGGGTCGTAGCTCAGTTGGTAGAGCGTCTCGTTCGCAATGAGAAGGTCTGGGGTTCGATTCCCCACGGCTCCACCATTCTTCGCTCGGAGCGCAGCGTAGAGCGGAGAATGCCCCGGCGTAGTTTTAAACGAAGCCGGGCGTATCTCGCCGCTGGTCCTTCTGTTTCTCCAAGCTACGAATGGCAGGCCACCACTCATGATCCTCCCCCAAGGACTTAATCCCCACGGGCGTTTTCCCCCCCATTTCTTGGCAACCCCCTGCGATCCCCTGCAACGCGGTGCAAGAAAACCAAACGTTTGCCAAATTTCCCCCTATTTGGAGGGGGTTCAAACCCGTGGAAATCAGACGCTCAAAAGACTGGGTCTCGCAAAGTCATGGGCGCTTGTTGACTTCAAGCGAGACGGGTTACTCGGGCACCACCGCACTTGCTGCGTAGTACTCCGGGGCCACCCAAGTCGAGGCAGGGCCGACGATGTTATGCCACCGACTCCAGTCGCGAAGTTCCGCATGGCTTCCCTCGGACCAGGGTATCCGCAGTCGCCACCGGCCCGTGACCCCTGGTGGTGTGAACGTCCAGTAGAAGGACTCTCCGGGCTTCAAGTAACGGTCCCCGTCACCGATAACCCAGATCCAGTCGTTTGACCGAGCATCTTCGAAGGGTTCGATCTCAATCCAGGCGGACGCCCAGACCCTCACGGTACGATTGCAATTGTTGCTGATGAGTGATGCCCCGAGCCCATTGGTATATCCTAGGAAACCAACCGCGATGGGCTGGGACTGTGAAGCGGGTGGCCCCGCAACCCTCGCACTACAGCTCACTGTGGCAGCGAGTTCCAGGGGACTTTGCGCAGTTCCTTCAGTCGGAAGATCGATTCTAAAATCCGATGGTTTGAAGATGATCCGCGCTCTGAGTTTCAGACCTTCAGAAGTCAGCGCGATGTCTACTGGTGTTGTGAGTTGCGCCTCTACACCCGCGACCGTCAGATTCCCGCTTGATTCGAATATCCACGAACCTCCCTTGGGAGCCTCTTTCAGAGTGAGTTCCCTTACCCTATATGTAATCGGCTCGGTGATTATTTCCTTCAGCTTAAGGTAGATGCTGTCGTCCAGTTGAGTGCTTGTTGGTCGACCATCTTCTGACACGCCTGTTAGAGACCTGACGGGCACCCGGAACTCCCCCTTCGCTGGCAGGATACCCTGCCTGTCCGGGTCTGCTCCACTTGGGTCGAGGTCGATGTACCCATCGATAGACTCGTCCTCCAGCTGCCCGTCTCGAACAGGGACGCTCCCGTCGACTTGCAGTAAGATGGCGGAGCCGGTTCCAACAACACGCCGCGGACCGGATGCCTGAGGTTCTTGGGTGATCGGGGTGTCCACCCCCAGCACGACAGCCCCGCCAGCGGCCGACAGACGGTTTCCGTTGTCCGCTCCTCTGCGGACCGGCGCGGACCAGCTGATCAAAGCCATCGACAGCAACAGCAGTGGGGCTCCCGCAGTCCAATAGACGGATGTACGATACCGGGAGATCATCAGGATCCTGCGCTGCAGTTGGCTCCGATCTTCGAGAATGCCTACAACTCCGGGCACCTTCGGAGGAGCAGAGTAGCGTTCAAGGAGTTTCAGGATGGTCTCTCCATAAGCAGTTTCTTCTCCGTGATTGGTGCACGAAAGGGCCACCGCATCACAGGCCTGTTCGCGATCGCCACGCATCCTCCGAAACACCAACCAGACGATTGGGTTAAACCAGTGAATGGCTTGTACCCAAGTTGTGACCCAGCTTAGGAGAACATCGCGTCTCTTGATGTGTGCAAGTTCGTGCAAGAACACAAAACGGAGTTCGGCGCTCGTAAGCTGCTGAGGCAACCCCTTTGGCAAGAGGAGCCGGGGCCGCATACAGCCAAAGATGGCAGGGCTGCTAACTAAATCTGTCTCGATCAGTTCAGGCGTGCCACGGAGTCCGATTTCCCTTCGCGTCTGATCGAGCAGATCGACCGATGCACTGTCATCAGAGGGGCGCAGTTCCCGGACAATCCGCGCCATTCTGATGGCGGCTGAGTAGATGTAAGCCAGAACCAGCACTGCTCCAAGGAGCCAGCCCGCGAAGATGAATTGTGGCCATGCGTTCCTAGCTGCCGGGGGTTTGGACGATGGAGAGCCGATAGTCAGGAGGGGAGGTTCCGCAGAGCGCTCGGGGACTCGGCTCGCTGGCTGTGCATCGGTGGGAATGCCTCCTTGCGTTCCCTCCGACTGCAGAGTTGGTAACCCCGTCCTAGAAGAAGGGGCTTCGGGCAACAGGCTGAAGAGGCTGTAGCGGCTTTCAAACGTGACTGGGAGAACCAGCCGGACAACCACCAGAAGCCAAAGGGCATGACGCCACCGAGGTGAAAGACGCTTACCGCAGGTCCATTGCAGCAGAAGAACAAGGCCGGCAAGCACCGATGCTTGCCAGGTTGCCCGCCATAACCAGTCCAGGAATGTGGCCACAGAATCAGTCATCATTCGACTCCCCCTTTAAGAAGCTGCTGCAACTCCCTGATTTCTCGCTTCGACAGCTTCCTGTTCTCGACGAAATGGGCAAGCATCGGAGTCAGTGAGCCGCCAAAGTGTCTGGCAAGGAACGACTCGCTCTCCGCAGAGACGCATTCAACCTGGGCAACAAGCGGCTTATAGAAGTAAGCGCGGCCGACTTGCTCGAACGCGAGCGCACCTTTCTTCACGAGCCTGGTCAGGAAAGTCTTTGTCGTTTTGGGATGCCATGCCTGATCTTGTCCGGATAGCCTCTCAATGATCTCCCCCGCAGTGATGGGGGACTTCTCCCAGATGACCTTCATCACCTCCCATTCCTTCTCGGAGATTCTCGGTGTGCGCTTCATGGATTACAAGGGTAGTCGATACATATGACTACGTCTGTAATCACTATGTGTCAACTAGCGATTGTTGAAGCTCTCTCAAAGCCCTAACGGAGAGGCGCCTTTTCAGTGATATTGAACTTAGGCCCTTCAGGCTCATAACCTGAAGGTCATAGGTTCAAATCCTATCCCCGCAACCAATTTACCGTTGATCATCAACGACTT